>CBDTXZ010000038.1:0-21468 GCA_965364515.1 uncultured bacterium | reverse complement strand
CAGGAGGTCGTGTGGCCAATCCCGTTCTCGCCAGAGCTTTCGACACGCGTCAACAACAAACCGGACCGATCACCACGACCGACGGAGTGATGACTGGGAACGGCGTCATCCGCTCGTTCGCCATCCTCTCGGCGCTGTTCGTGCCCGCGGCGATCTTCGGGTGGACCCAGTTCGAAGGCGAATCGTTCCCCAGTTGGGTGCTCGGCGCTTTCGTCGTCGCGATCATCGCGGTCATCGCAGGGAGCCTGAAACCGACCTGGGCGCCGTTCATCGGACCGGTCTACGCAGTCGTCGAGGGAGCCATCGTTGGCGTGGTGTCGCGCCTCTACGAGACCGCATACGATGGGCTCATCGTCCAGGCGATTCTGGCAACCACCGTCACGACGTTCGTGATGGCGGTGCTCTACGTCACACGGACCATCGAGGTGACCGCCCGGCTGCGGTCGATCGTGACGGGTGCGACGCTGGCGATCTTCGCCTTCTACTTGATCAGCTTCGGATTGTCGTTCTTCGACATCGGTGTCCCGCTGATCTGGGATGCCGGGCTGCTCGGCATCGGGTTCAGCCTGCTCGTGATCGGGATCGCTGCCTTCAACCTGCTGCTCGATTTCGATCTGATCGAGCGCGGTGTGAAAGGCCGGGCTCCCGGCTACATGAACTGGTATGCCGCCTTCGGTCTGATGGTCACGATCGTCTGGCTGTACCTCGAGTTCCTGCGGCTGCTCTCGAAGCTCCAACGGCGCTGAGAGCCGCTCGGGTTCAGCGAGCGGTCAGGCCCTCGTCGCGAAACCATCCGATCAACCGGTCCATGAACGGTGCCGGGTCGGTGTAGTCGAGCCCGAGCTCGCCCGCCGCCCGACCGCCGTCGTATCGGTGGCCGTGCGCAAGCGTCTTGATCATCTCGCCACAGAATGGGACAGGGAGGCGGAGCCATCGGAGGGCGTCGGCGATGGGCGCTGCCGGCGCCAGCGCCCACGCGGGGGCGAAGCGAACTCCGAGTTCGACACCCGTCGCGGTCGAGAGCATCTCCACGGCCTCTCGGGCCGTGATCGTGAACGAGTTCAGTACGTAGCGACGGCGATCGACGCCTTTCTCTGCGGCCAGAACATGCCCCCGAGCACAGTCATCGATGTCCACGATCGAAAGGCTCGTGTCGGGAAGGACCCGCAGCCGCCCGTTGATCACGTCGAGAATCAGCTCGCCGGTCCCCGAGGCGCGCCCTGGCCCCTGCACCGACGACGGGTTGACGACGACCACTTCGAGCTCTGGATCCAGGTCGAACAACGCCTGTTCGGCGAGGAACTTGGACTCCTCGTAGTACGACAGAAACCAGCCTCGATGCTCGGAGTCCTCGGAACCGACCTCGCCTCGGGCTTCCCCGAGCGTCGCAGCCGAAGACGTGTAGATCAGCCGGGATACGCCGGCGCGCGCCGCGGCCTGAGCGGTATCGAGTGTGCCGTCGATGTTCGCCTTCCACAGCCTGGTCGGATCATCGACACACATCTCGTTGAGGCCGGCGATGTGGAACACTCGCTCACACCCACGAAAGGCAGCGACCAGCGAGTCCGGATCGGACAAATCGGCCCGCACAGGCTTGGCTCCGAGGTTTCGGACCACGAGATCGGCTTCCTTCGATCGAGCCGTCGCAGTCACTTCGAACCCGCCGGCAACGAGATGTGAGACGACGGAGCGGCCCACGACGCCCGACCCTCCGGTGACGGCGACTCTCACGCCGGGGCGCCGGCGCTCTCCGAGCGAACCGTCTCCCAGAAAGCCTGGACGTACCCCCAACCGCTGGCCAGTGTCACCACCACGGCCAGCATCATCAGCCATTCGTCGAAGAAGAGCGGACCTACCGGACTGGAGAACCGAACGAAGGCGAAGCCGATCGCCACGAACTGGACCATCGCCTTCGCCTTGCCCAGCTGCGACGGCTTCACCAGACCTCCGGTGAGCGCCACGAGACCCCGCAACGCCATCACGATGAACTCGCGCATGACGATGATCAGCGCAGCCCAGATCGACACCCGCTCGATCGAGATCAACGCCATCAAGGAGCCGGTGACGAGAAGCTTGTCGGCAGTGGTGTCGAGAAAGGCTCCGAGGGTGGACTCGATCTGCCAGCGGCGGGCCAGATAGCCGTCGAGGAAGTCGGTGATCGCTGCGACGGTGAAGAGCAACGCCGCCCACCCCAAGGCGCCGTCGAGGCTGTCCTGGGAGCGCGCGAGCACCATGATGACGGGTACCAGGATGACCCTGGTGATGGCGAGGATGTCGGGGATGGAAATCTTCCGTCACTCCGGTCCGGCTGAGTGAGAGCATACGTTGGCTGCGACCGAAGGTCGCGGGCTTTGGGTGGTTCCCTCCCAACGGTACGATCGAGCACATGACGACCACTGTCACGACGGCCTGGAATCGTGAACAACAGGTCGATCGTCTGAAGACCCACGGCCGGTTCGACACGCTCGTCATCGGTGGCGGCATCATCGGTGCGGGAGCGGCCCTCGACCTCTCGGTTCGAGGCGTCGATGTCGGCCTCGTCGAGCAGTCCGACTTCGCTCAGGGCACGTCGTCACGATCCACCAAGCTCTTCCACGGCGGGATTCGATACCTGCCGCACTTCGAATTCCATCTCGTCTCGGAGGGTCTGCGCGAGCAGAAGATCCTCAACCACATCGCAGATTTCCTCTACGACCCGCTCGAGTTCGTCATCCCCATCTACGAGCAGTACGGGTTGGCCGACGCCCCCCGATGGGCGTCGAAGGGTTGGATCGCCCCGATCGCCCTTCGAGCCGGACTCACGCTGTACGACGCGCTCGGAGGATTCGGCCGTCCTGGCGATCGCCACCGAGGTGTGGACGTCGAAACGCTGCTCGAGATGATGCCCGACCTGAGGAGCGAAGGCCTCAAGAGCGGTGTCGTGTATTCGGACGCTCAGACCGACGACTCACGGCTCGTCGTCACCCTGCTCAAGACCGCGGTGCGCAGATACGGCGCCACCGCAGCCGGCGGCATCAAGGTGTCCATGGTGCATCCGAGGGACGGATGGTTCTCGATCGACGTGGAAGACGTGGCCACCGGCGAGGCGTTCTCCCTCGAAGCAACAACGGTGATCGCGGCAACCGGTGCCTTCCAACTGCCTGGAATCGAGGGTCCGGCCAAGCCCATGAAACTGGTTGCCAGCAAGGGCACCCACCTCATGGTGGCTCAGGACGATCTCCCGCTCGGAGGCAGGGCGCTGGTGCTGCCGACCACCGACGACGGAAGGGTGCTGTTCATCGTTCCCTGGCTGGGGCACTCCATGATCGGCACGACAGACACGGAGTACACCGAGGACCCCACCCACCCGACGGCTTCGGACGAAGACAGCGACTACCTCATCAGGCACGTGCGCCGCTACCTCGACGTACCTGACTTCGAGCCCATCTCCAGCTTCGCCGGCCTTCGAGCGCTCGCCGACCCGCACGGCGAGTCGACGGCCAAGGCATCTCGAGGCCACGTCGTCGGCGAGCCGGTGCCGGGACTCGTCCAGGTGGCGGGAGGCAAGCTCACCACCTATCGGAAGATCGCAGCGGAGGCAGCCGATGTCGTCGCCGACCATCTGGATGTCGGAGCGAAGTCGAGCACCGATGAGGTCACGCTGGTCGGGGCAAACGGCTCCGTCCCCGCGCTGCAACGCAGGATGCGGGAGGCGGGAGCAGCCGAGTCGGTGATCGACCCGAGCATCACCCGTTACGGCACCGAAGTCATGACGTTGGCGCGGCTCATGGAGGAAGACCCCGAACTCGCCAAACCGATGGGTGACGGCCGGACCTCACGAGCAGACGTCGTCTATGCCGTGCGGTACGAGGCCGCCAGCCGGATCAGCGACGTCACGCTGCGCCGCACACATCTGGCCTGGTTCACCAAGGACCACGCACGCAACGACGCCGCCGACATCGGCTCGATCATGCAGCGTGAACTCGGTTGGAGCGACGAGGAGCTGGCATCGCAGCTGGCCGCCCACGAGACGGAGCTGGTGGCCGAAGCGCTCTGACGAGCCCTGCCACGAGGGGACCTGCAGGCGACGAATCCGCCCGGGGTGACGTCCACAGGACTCAAGACACGGACGCCAGCCGCCCCTCGAGGAACGACCGATCGGTCTCGTTCATGTCACAAGCAAGCGCCTGGCGGTAGGCGTCGGCAGCAGCGCCTCTCTGCCCGAGTCGTCGGAGGAAGTCCGCCTTGGTAGACCAGAACAGATGCCAGGTGTCGAGTCCGGAGACCCCTTCGAGCAGATCGAGCCCACGCTGGGGCCCCGAGACCTGCGCTTCGGCCACGGCACGGTTCACACGAACGACGGGTGTCGGCTTGATCGCTTCGAGCATTCGGTACAGCTGTGCGATCTGTTCGAAGTCCGTCTCCTCGTAGGTCGGCGCAAGTCCGTGGAGGCATGCGATCGCAGCCTGGATGCGATACTCCCCTGCCGCCCGCCGGCGAAGTGAGCCCTCGACCAGCCCAGATGCCTCCTCGATCATTGCCCGGTCCCACACCGACCGATCCTGGTCGGCGAGCAGGACGATCGATCCGTCCGCTGCCAGTCGAGCGTGCCGTCGAGCATGCGTGGCGAGCATCAGCGCCAGCAATCCGTGGACCTCGGGTTCGTCGGGCATGAGTTCGGCCAGCATCCGGCACAGGCGAATCGCTTCGTTCGCCAGATCGACTCGAGAGTCGAGCGAGCCTTCGGTGGCATGATGTCCGGTCGTGAACACGAGGTAGAGCACTTCGAGCACGGCGGGGAGCCGGTCGGGCAGCTCGTGATCCTCCGGCACTCGATAAGGGATCTGGGCGGTGGCGATCTTCTTCTTCGCCCGGCTGATCCGCTGACCCATCGTCGAGTCCTGCACGAGGAACGCTGCGGCGATCTCCGTAGTTGTCATGCCACACAGCGTTCGGAGCGCAAGCGCGATCTGGGCCTCCTGTGAGAGCGCAGGGTGACAGCACGTGAACAGGAGCCTCAACAGGTCGGTCGGCTCGTTCGGCTCGTCGGCGAGTTGTTGGTCGAGCAGGGCCACGGCCTCACGTTCCTTGTCGGTCCGCCGGGCCTCACGCCGGATCCGATCGAGCGCCTTGTTGCGCGCGGTCGTCGTCAGCCAGGCCGCCGGGTTGTCCGGCGCCTGGTCATGGGACCACTTGGCATGAGCGACGATCACTGCATCCTGCAGCGCGTCCTCGGCGAGCCCGATGTCTCCGGTCAGCCGGACGAGGGTGGCCAGCACCTGGCCACCCTCTCGGCGGAGGACCTCATCGAGGGTCATCCGTCCTGACTGAAGTCGATCAGTGGGCGCACCTCGACTCGACCGTGCCAGGCACCGGGGATCTGAGCGGCCCAATGGATGGCCTCGTCGAGGTCTTTGCAGTCGAGCAGATAGAAGCCTCCGAGAGCCTCCTTGGTCTCGGCGAACGGACCGTCTGTGGTGTGGATCTGCCCGCCCTTGCCGTCGACGTGGACCGTGGTGGCGGTGTGGGTGTCTTCGAGCGCCTCGCCACCGACGATCACCCCGGCGGCGCCGGCCTTCTCACCGAACTCGTTGTACTCGGCCATGACGGCCGCCCACTCCTCGGGGGTTGTCTCACCCTCGACCGAATAGATGAGTGCTGCGTACTTGGGCATCCCGTCTCCTTTCTCGCTTTCGGGATC
This sequence comes from uncultured bacterium, assembly GCA_965364515.1. Lineage (GTDB taxonomy): Bacteria > Actinomycetota > Acidimicrobiia > Spongiisociales > ZC4RG35 > JAHEDH01. Next base: position 15,788 of record CBDTXZ010000038.1, on the reverse strand, counting down.
GTGTCACTCCTCGACGAATGGCTCGACCTCGTTTCGACAACATTCGCAGATTCCTCGGAATCACGCGCTCCGAGCTGCAGTGAGCCCATGGAGACACGCCCGGGACGGCGTGGTCGATCCCGACCGAATGCCTGGTCGAGTCGTCTCATGGTCGCTCGTGTCCGTGGCGAATGAAGCGGCATCGAATGCCCTCCAACCGCTCGAACACATGTTCGTTTTTGTCATACCCGGCCCGTATCTTCGGGGTAGATGGAAACACCGACACCAGCCCAGATCTCCGAGTTCACGGCCGACGAACTCGACCGGTTGCTGGAATCGCTGCGTGACCTCGGATCTCGGGTGAAGGCTGTCGAGGTGGCGGTCCTCCGGGAAGCCGACCGCCGCCAGATACCGCTCGGCGATGGGATGAGGACCCTCGAGGACTGGGTGATCGGCCGGATGGATGTCAACCGATCCACCGCCCGCAGTCTGGTGGCCGTCACCAGAGCCGACTCTGCTCAGCTCGACACGATGCTGGCCGAGGGAGTGTCGTTCGATCGGGTGGCGCTGCTCGCCAAGTCGGGATCGACCGACCCAAGACACGATCTCGACATCGTCGGGCTCCGCCGACATCTCGCCAGTCGAACGCCAACAGAGCGAGCCGATGAGCAGGAAGACTTCGAACGCCGCTTCCTCTCCATCCAGCCGTCCCTCGACGAATCGGCCTGGAAACTGTGGGGCGAACTGTCCGCTCTGGAGGGCAAGATCGTCGCCGACACGCTCGACACCGTCGCCGACGAACTCCCGGACCCACCGGCAGGCCATCGGGAGTCTCGGGCGACCCGTCGGGCCGACGCCCTCTTCGTCGTCTGTGACCGGCACACGTCCACCCCGGGTTCGACCTCTCCCGCCTCGCCACCGGCAACGGTGATCGTCGACGCCACCGAGACGCCCACCCGGCCTGGAGCCTGGATCGCATCCGGACCCAAGGTCGGGCCATCGGTCCTGGAACGGATCCTCTGCGAATCCCCGATCGACGTCATCGCCCGCACCGCAGACGGCGAACCGCTGGCAGTCGGGAATGCTTCGACGGCGATCTCGCCCAAGACCCGTCGTTACGTGCTCGCCCGGGACGGCGGAATCTGCACCGTCGACGGCTGCGGCTCGACCTATCGGCTCCAACCTCATCACATCCGAGAACGCAGCGATCACGGCGATCACCATCACTCCAACCTCACGAGTCTGTGCTGGTATCACCATCACGTGGTCGTGCACGGGCGTGCGTTTCGGATCGACCCGGAGAGCCCGCTTCGAAGACGCCGGTTCCACCCCCCTGACCGCACCGGATCCGACCCGCCGATCTGAGGCGCTTCCTCGGGGGCTCCGGGTTCTGGAATGCCACAAGGAGCGGTTGCGTCACACCCAGTCGAAGGTCCTCTCGACGGCCTGCTTCCACCGCGCAAGCAGCTCGTCGCGCCGGTCTCCGGCCATCTGTGGGAGCCACCGGCGATCTTCCGCCCAGTTCGACCGCAGCGTGTCGAGATCCTCCCACACGCCCGTGGCGAGACCCGCGGCGTAGGCCGCGCCGAGCGCCGTCGTCTCGGAGACCTTGGGTCGGATCACCGGCTTGTCGAGGATGTCGGCCTGGAACTGCATGAGAAGCTGGTTCGCCACCATCCCGCCGTCGACCTTCAACTCGTTGAGCTCGACGCCTGAATCCGCCCGCATGGCGTCGAGGACCTCTCTGGTCTGGAAGGCGGTGGACTCGAGGGCGGCGCGAGCGATGTGGTGGCGATTGTTGAACCTCGTGAGCCCGACGATCACACCACGGGCATCGGACCGCCAGTACGGGGCGAACAGCCCAGAGAAGGCCGGGACGAAGTAGACGTCGCCGTTGTCCTCGACCTCCGACGCCAACTCCTCGATGTCCTCGGATTTCTCGAACATCGCCATGTTGTCGCGCAGCCACTGGACGAGCGCGCCCGCGATGGCGATCGAACCCTCCAACGCATACACAGGTGGTTGGCCTTCGATCTGATAGTTGACCGTGGTGAGGAGCCCGTTGTCGGACCGAACCAGTTCGGTCCCGGTGTTCAACAGCATGAAACAGCCGGTCCCGTAGGTGTTCTTGGCATCCCCGACGTCGAAGCACGTCTGACCGAACATGGCGGCTTGCTGGTCGCCGAGGATCCCTGCAATCGGGACACCGGCCAGCGGACCGGTGGCGTTTGCGATCACGCCGACCGACGGAACGATTCGAGGCAGCATCGACATGGGCACGCCGATCGCCTCGCACAGCTCCTCGGACCACTCCAGCGTCTCGAGGTCCATCAGCATCGTTCTCGATGCGTTCGTCACATCGGTGACGTGCTCGGCTCCACGCGTCAGCTGATACACCACCCAGGAGTCGATCGTTCCGAAGGCCAACTCTCCCCGCTCTGCCCTCGCCCTCAGGTCGGGGTCCGAATCGAGGAGCCAGCGGACCTTCGGGCCGGCGAAGTACGTGGCGAGCGGCAAGCCGGTCTGGTGGCGAAACCGATCCATCCCGTCTTCCCCGCCCAGGTCCTTGACGAGTTGATCGGTTCGAGTGTCTTGCCAGACGATCGCGTTGTGCACCGGGTGCCCGGTCTCTCGATCCCACACCACCGCGGTCTCACGCTGGTTGGTGATCCCGATCGCAGACAGGTCGTCTCCGGACACGCCGGCCGAGCCGAGGGCCGACGAGATGACGCTCCACATCCGCTGGGTGATCTCATCGGGGTCGTGCTCGACCCATCCCGAGCGCGGGAAGATCTGGGTGTGCTCCTGCTGAGCGGAGGAAACCACCTTCCCCGAACGATCGAAGATCATGAATCGGGTACTGGTGGTGCCCTGGTCGAGTGCACCTACGAGTTCAGCCACGCCTCTCCTTCAACGGGTATGCCAAAACTAATACCGGGTCCTCACACCGTCCGACGTGGAATGTGGAACGTGGAACGTGGGAAGGTTCAGGACGGCAACGTTGCATAGAGATCCACGGGATTCCCATCCGGGTCTGCCACCGTCGCGTATCGCTGGCCCCAAAACGCATCGAAGGGCTCGAGGACCGACCGATAACCCGCCGCCGTCACCGCCGCATACAGCCGGTCGACATCGGCGGAATCGTCGCATCGGAATGCCAGGCTCATCCGATGCCCGCCGGAGGCCGGCTCCCACTCCGAGAAGGACTGGACCAACTCGACGGTGTCGAGCATCAGGCGGACGCCACCGGCGAGCTCGATGTCGACGTGTTGCTCGGTCTCGGCGCCCTCGGCGATCTTCAGACCGAGCAGTCGGTAGAACCGAACCGACTCGGCCATGTCCTCACAGACCAAGCCGAATGCGTCGAGTGTCGCCACACGAGGAACCTACATCAGTCGATCGACGGGCGCCGTGAGTTGGCGGTTTGTTGAGCCGCAATCGGGTCGACCAGGAACTCTTCGACGGCGTCCGCGGCGTCCTCGATCTGGAAGTCGACTTCCTCGCGCTCGGCCTTGCTGAATGGTTTCAGCACGTAGGCGGCAGGATCCATCCGGCCGGGCGGGCGGCCGACGCCCACCTTGAGACGCGGGTATGCCTTCGTTCCGAGCGCAGCTTCGACCGAGCGGAGTCCGTTGTGACCCCCGTGGCCGCCTTCGAAGGCCAGCTTGAGCCGTCCGAACGGGAGATCGATGTCGTCGTAGACGACGAGCAGGTCTTCGAGTTCGATCTTGAAGTACTTGGCGACCGAGGCGACAGGGCGCCCGCTCTCGTTCATGAACGACTGCGGTGCGGCGAGAACCAGGCGCTCGGCTCCGATCCTGACGTCGGCGACGTCGGCGCGAACCCGACTCGGACCGGGTTTCAGCGTCGCCCTGTGCCGAGAGCAGAGCACCTCGATCACTTCGAACCCGACATTGTGGCGGGTCCCGACGTACTTCAGGCCGGGATTCCGAAGCCCGATCGCTGCCTTGATGGCCGCTATTCGGAGGACTCCTCGGAGTCGCCCTCGGCAGCTTCCTCTTCGCCAACGAGCGCCGGCTCCTCGCCTTCGAGCAGCTCTTCGCCTTCGGCGACCTCTTCCTCCTCCTCGATCAGTGCACGTGGGATCACGATGGTGGCGACGGTGCGATCGAGGTCGTCGAGATAGGTGACCCCTTCGAGTTCGGGAAGGTCGGAGACGCGCAGCGAGTCGGTCATCGTCATCTCGCTGACGTCCACCTCGATGTGCGAGGGAATCTTGGTGGCAAGCACCTCGATGGACACCGAGGAGATCGGCGTCGACAGCACGCCACCCTCTTCGGTGGCGACAGGCGTGCCGACGAATTCGAGAACCACGTCTGTGACGATTGTGTCGGTGAGCGAGACGGTCACGAAGTCCACGTGGCGGATCTCGGTGCGGTAGGGGTGCTTCTCGATCTGGCGTGCCAGCGTGAGGTGCTCGGTCCCATCGATGTCGAGGTTGATGAGGGCGTTCGTGCCTGCCTCGGTCGTCAGGGCGGTGCGGAGCTCGCGACGGTTGACCGTGATCAATACGGGCTCGTCGAGGCCGGCCCCGTACACGATGGCAGGGACATCGCCCTGGTTGCGGATCCGGCGCGAAGCAGCGCTGCCGGTCTCGCGGCCCTTGTGGGCGCGGAGAGTGATCTGGTCGGACATAGCGGTAACTCCTCGAAGGGTGACAGGGAAGACCTGAGCCGAGAATTATGACCGTCTCCGGGGCTTCATGCAAACCCCGCCGGGTCATCCGATCGTGCGCACCCACGCCCCGAACTCGGCGACCACCGTCGACTCGACTCTCTCGGGGCTCCAGCCCCGCCCTTTGAACGAGTGATCGGCCCCTTCCATGTCCACGACGGTCGCATTCGCCAGGTTCCGTACATGGCGATCGAAGAGGTCCGATCGACTGAGCGGATCGCGGCTGCCCTGGAAGAAGAGGAGGGGAGCCTGTATCGAGGGAAGATGGTCGACTCGAAGCCGATCCGGCTTGCCTGCGGGATGGAGCGGATACGCCAGACACACGACACCCGCAGCATCGAACCCATCTGCCGCAAGCATCGTCGCCATGCGGCCCCCCATCGAACGCCCGGCCAGGATCGGCGGCTCCCCGACCCACCCGGCCGAGGCCTTCGCAACTGCCCGGTGACAGGCGAGGAGCTTCGGAGCCCGATCGGGTGCGCGTCGACCGGCCTGGGCATAGGGATAGTCGAAGGTCACCACACCGTGGCCGGCATCGGCCAGCGCAGCCGCGATGCCACTCACCATCGGGTGGCGCTGATTGGTGCCGGCGCCGTGTGCCATCACGACGAGGGGCGCAGCAATGCGGTACTCGATCACGGTGACACGCTCCCCCTCCGCCCATTCGACGCTGCGCTCGACGGTCATGGCGTCGCCAACGCGACGGTGGCGGCCACGGCGAGGTGATCGGAGCCTTCCACCCGACGAACCGCAACCTCATCGATCCGAACTCCTGCAGTCAGGACATGGTCGATCCTCAGCATGGGCGGCCAGTCCGGCTTCGGTGCCCAGGTGCGTCGGGGTATCCGGTTGCGCAACCGCTCCGCGTCTGCGACGCCGTCCCGAAGCCTGGTGCGGAGGCGCCGATAGGCGGGCCACAGCGGGGTGGCGTTCAAATCGCCCACGACGACCGCCGGCGTACCGACCGCATCCAGGTGCTCGATGACCGATCTGGTCTGCCGCCTCCGGTCTGCGACGGCGGACGGCCCAGTGACCGGGTTTGCCAGATGGATGCCGACGAGCTCCACCTCTACGCCGTCTATGGCGACCCTGGTCCGGAGACCCGGTCGGTGTGCCATGTCGAGAGATGTGACCTCGATCGGGAGATCGGACACGATCGCCCGTCCGGAGTGGGTGTGATCGTCGCCTGTGGCGACACCATGGGAGTACCTGGCGCGGAGCATGCCGGCGGCGTCGGAGCCCACCTCTTGACACACGACGACATCGGGGCGTTCGAGATCGAGCACCTCGACAAAGGACGAGACGGACGCGCGGCCGGAGTAGAGGTTGGCGGTGAGGAGTCGCACGGTGGCAACGCTACCGCCGGTACGCTCGAACAATGGACGTGCAGATCTTCGGCGACCCGGACGCACTGGCGGCGGCCGCCGCCGACTTCATCGCAGCCGGGCTCGCAGCATCTGACGGGCGCTGTGACCTCGGTCTCGCCGGAGGCTCGACCCCGCAGGCGACCTACCGGGAGCTGAGATCCCGCGACGTCGATTGGAATGCAGTCGACATCTGGCTGTCCGACGAACGGTGGGTTCCGCACGACTCAGAGGAATCGAACGGCCACCAGGCCGCAGCGTCGCTCGTCGGCCGGCTGCCGGAATCGTCCTTCCTCCGCCCGCGGTTCTCTTCGAACCTCGAGCCGGCCGATTCGGCCGCCTTCTACGAAGCTCGGCTGCGAAGCGCCATCGAACGCCGACCGTCGATGGTGCTGCTGGGCATGGGAACCGACGGGCACATCGCCTCGCTGTTCCCGGGGACCGACGCGCTCACCGACACCAGCGAGCGATGGTTCGTCGCCAACCACGTTCCTCAGCTCGATACCTGGCGACTGACGGTGACACCTCACCTCCTGTCGATAGCCGACCGCGTGGTCGTGATCGTGTCGGGAGAGGCCAAGGCCGCCGTCCTGGCCGAGGCCGTCGAACGACCCCAAGGGCGCTACCCGATCGAGATCCTTCATCGCTCCGAGGCAGACGTCACGGTGCTGTGTGATCAGGCGGCGGCGTCGTCGCTGGCAGCCTGATCAAGTAGGAGACCAGCCTCCATACACTCGCCGCATGCTCACAAGATCGACTCTGCTCGTGGCGTTCCTCGCAGTGGTTCTCGCTGCCTGCGGCGACGGATCGACCGGAGCGGAGCTCCGAGACACGGAACCGAGTTCGACCGCTACGACCGCAGAAGCCACAACGACCACCCTGGCTGCACGCCCGACGACGACTGCACCCCCGACAACGACGACTGCTCCTCCGGTGACGACGAGCGGCCCAGGCCTCATCCAGCCGGACCCGACCCTGCTGTACGCCAACTACGTGCGTACCGAGACGTATGCCGACGGCCTGGAACTCGACATCCATGCACCCGCCGAGATCGGCCCGTGGCCGGTGGTCATCACGATCCACGGTGGCGGCTGGTTCGTCGGTGATCGAGAGTCCATGGGCCCACTCGCAGACGGCCTGGCTTCGAGAAAGGCTGTGGTCTTCAATGCGACGTATCGCACACTCACCTTGGGAGGCAGTTTCCCGGGCATGGTCGACGACGTCGCCTGTGCGGTTCAGTTCGCCAGAGACGCAGCGTCGGAGTTCACCACGACCCCGGATGTGGTCACGGTCGTCGGCCATTCTGCCGGCGCCCACCTCTCGTCCCTCATCGCATTCGCGCCGGGCGAGTTCGGGCAGGGCTGCTCTGAGGGCCCAGCTCGTGCACCAGATGCGCTCGTCGGCCTCGCCGGCCCATACGACATCAGCCAGCTCGGCGGCCTCCTCACGCCGATGTTCGGGGTCCCGATCCAGGACGATCCCGAGCTCTGGGCCTCGGGGAACCCATTCACCTGGATCGCCGACTCACCAGACATCCCCACCCTCCTTCTGCACGGCGACGCCGACCGGGTGGCCCCAGTCGCGTTCTCGGAGGAACTGGCCGAGGCACTGACCAACGCCGGCCGTGATGTCACCTTCGAGGTGCTCGAAGGCCGGAGTCACTCCGACGCCAACGCCCCCAGGGTGGTCGCAGACCGGATCGCAACGTTTCTCACTGGTCTCGATAGTCCCTGACGGTCACACGCGGACCGTATCTCGGGTAGTGGCCGGCCGATTCGAGTAGTCGGATGACCCTGCCGCGATGAGGCCGGTACGGCTCGAGCAACTGGAGCATCTGTTCGTCGGTACCCCTCGGCTGGCCTGCGAGATGCCACGCGACGTAGTGCTTCAAGTGGAAGTCTCCGACCGAGACCGCATCGGCGTCGCCGTGACTGATCGCCACCGTCTCTGCACTGCTCCACTCACCGACGCCCCGGAGTCGTTCGACGTACCGCCGAGCATCCCGGCTCGGGACATCTGCCAGCCGCTCGATTCGCGAAGCATCTCGTGCGACGGCGATGAGCGTGTCTGCGCGCCTCCGCTCCATCCGCATTCGATGAAAGTCGTGATAGCGCGCGGCTGCGATCCGCTCCGGGTCCGGCGGAAGCCTCAGCGGCAGGGGCCCGGGTGCCGGGTCGGACATGAGTCGGGCCATCGCCCGCATCGCCATCGCCGCCTCCTTGCCGGTGACCTTCTGCGCGCAGATGGCGACGAGCAGGGCCTCGAACACCAGCCCGGTCGCCCCGAATCGTCTCCCGATCGACCTGCGGTGGAGACGCGACAGGAGCGGGTGGTCGGTGACGAACTCTTCGGGTCGGTCCCCGAGCCCGACCCATCGGTCGAGCCGATCGATGACCCATCCAGAGCCATCACCCCAGGCCCGTCCGCGCACGCCGGAGCGATCGCGACTCACGTGCAGCGTCGCTGGACCCTCGGGCGTCCGCATCGGTCGATACCAGCCGTCCGCAGCATGACGACTCCACACACCTGACAGCGACCGAAGTGTGGCCCGAAGATCGAGTGGAACATCGACGGTTATCGACCTCGTCTTCACGCGCCGGACGGTAGATGATGCGGAGAGTTGCACGAGTCTGATCGCCCTTGTCTCACGTCAGGGCTGCCGGCCGGCACGAACCCTCTGTCCACGCCAAGGACCGTCGAGCTCTCGAGCGAAGTGCTTCGCTGCCCCTGGCGTGCAGGAGCGGAGCTCGCCTCATGTCGTGGCCGTGTAAGGCTGATGCGTCTGCACCGGACGGAACGAAGGGTGCTCGTTCCGATCGATTCGCTCCGCCTCGTTCCCGCCCGATCGAGCACACCGGGACTTCATGCCGCCACCACGGCCCCTACCCCGGTCTCGACCCCTTCGTCCGGCACATCACGTTCGATGTTACGGACGGCCGGAACGGACCACGCTGCGACGGCCACCGCCACAACCCCGGCGCCGGCGAGCACGACAAGGAGTGCGGATCCCCTGCCTGCGCCGACGCCGACGAACACGCCGAGAGTGCTCGCCAGCGGCCCACCGGGCTCGAGAAGCGGTTCGAAGACCCCGTCCGCCAGCGGGCCGGCAGCGAGGTAGGCGATCGGTGACGCGATCGAGGCGATCATCCGCCGTGTGGAGAAGACCCTGCCCTGGATCGACGGCTCGACCTTCCGCTGCCAGAGCGTCTGGCTGATTCCGTTGACGAGCGGGATCAGGAACATGAAGGCCATGACGGCACCGCCGGCCAACAACAGCGATGGCCTGACTCCCGAGAGGGCCAGGAGCAGCCCGGCAGCCACGAGTATCGCAATCATGGTGCGGACCAGCCGTTCGGGGCCGCCCCAGACGCTCATCGCAACCGAACCTCCGACCATGGCCAATCCCACACCGGTCATGACGAGTCCAATGGCGGCTTCGTCGGTGAACCCGAGAAAGATCGGCAACCAGAGCACGTTGGCGAAGACGAGGAAGAAGTTGAGACCGGCCGCCATCGAGAGGAGCCCGAGCAGGCCTCGCCGCTCTCGGAGGTACTCGAAACCGGCCGCAACCTGACGACGCATCGACGGCCGGTCCTCGGTCTCGATCGAGGACACCCGGGGAAAACGCACGAAGGCGAGTACACCGACTGCCGCCATGAACGTGACGACGTCGATCGCAAGCACCGCCTCGACCCCCACGGACACGATGATCGCGCCGGCGATCGCGGGGGCGAGCAACGTGCCGAGCGCCGGGCCCATCTCGATCATGCCGTTGGCGCGGCCGAGCTGCTGCTTCGGCACGAGGGTGACGATCGAAGCCCGGTAGGCCGGCTCCTGGAAGGCTCCTGCAGCCGAGCCGAGCGCAGCCACCACCAGCACCGGCCAGAACGAGAGTTCGGAAGTCCAGGCCAGAGCCACGAGCCCCAGCGTTCCGAAGCCCGCCGCCGAGTCGGACACCATCATCACCAGTCGACGGTCGAGCCGGTCCACCCAGACCCCTGCAATCGGGGCGAGCACGATGGCAGGGAGGTTGGCGGCCAGGAGCACAGTGGCAAGCTGGGTGACCGAGCCGCTGGCCTGGTAGACGAAGATCGAGAGCGCAAACCCGGTCATCGCCGAACCGACCTGGGAGAGAACCTGCCCGATCCAGACCGTGGTGAACGTCTTCATGTGCGGCGCCTCTCTACCGGACTGCAAGCTGACAGCGTTATGATGTCATCATGACATCATTCTGTCAAGCGCTTTCTCGATCGGTTCTGCTTGCTGTGGCTCCCAGGCGGCAACCGGAGACTCTGGAACACGAAATCGAGTGAGAAGCCACGACGTCTTCGCTGCGCAGCCGGTGCCGCGCCGTCGCACGACGAGCCACGCAAACCCGCCGAGGGGGTTGTCCTGCATAATCCGCACGATATACTGCGCATCATGCAGAATATGGAGCCGCTTCCGGTCTTTCGCAGCGACACACAACGTCGGCTGCTGATCGAGTTGTTCCTCGATCAGAACCAGCGGCGCACCCTGTCCGACCTGGCGCGAGCGATCGACGTCGATCCGACGACCGTGATGCGTGAAGTCGATCGACTCACGGCCAGCGGGCTGATCGTGGAGGAGCGCATCGGGCGGGCCCGCGCCGTACAGATCGACCCGTCGAGTCCCTACGCCGCACCACTGCGCCAGCTGCTCGGCATCGGGCTGCGACATGCAGCGCAGACCAGAGAGGAGTCCGATCAGGAGTCGGCGAGTCACCGATCTCGGACCGGACGCCACGATCGCCGACCGCTCCCCTCGTCGAGGCAGCGACCATGACGAAGGCCACCACCCCACCACATGGCCTACGCCGCAGACGCAACACCTGCGCACCAGCGCTAGTGTCCGCGCCGATGCCGACCGAAGCCGAGATCCGCCAACTGGTGAGCAGGGTCGTTGCCGGACTGACGACCACCGAGACGACGCAAACCGCTCCTCGAACCCAGCCCGGCGACGGCGACAAACCGTCGATCGCCATCGGCTGTGACCATGGCGGGTATCCACTCAAAGAGCGGATCGGGTTCCGCTTGCGGGAGCAGGGATACGAAGTCACCGACTGCGGCACCCACAGTGCGGACTCGGTCGACTACCCCGACTTCGCCCATGCGGTCGCCCAGCGGGTCTCGTCGGGCGAGTCCACCTTCGGAATCATCATCGACGGGGCCGGGATCGGCTCGTCGATCACCGCCAACAAGGTTCCCGGTGTCCGCGCAGCCCTGTGCTACGACATGTCGAGCGCCCGCAACTCCCGAGAGCACAACCACGCCAACGTGCTGACGCTCGGCGCCGGCCTGATCGGCACCAATCTCGCCCAGCAGATCGTCGAGACGTGGCTCTCGACACCGTGGGCGCCCGGTCGGCACGCCGATCGCGTCGCCAAGATCACCGCCATCGAGCGGACCTACCTCCGGAGCACTCCATGAACCAGGCCGACCTGATCGAAGCCGTCACCCGCGAGGTCCTCGCTGCGCTGAGCAGCGGCGACCCGTGCGAGAACTGCCACGGGGCTTGTGCCGCACACAGCCCCGACCGGGTGCGCAGTGTCGTAGCCAATGGCGCAGACCGGGTGAGCTACCGGGGCGGCGGGGCCGAGGTCCCCATGGACCTCGCCAAGTACATCGATCACACGCTGCTCAAACCCGACACGACCGCCGCAGACATCGACGTGCTCTGCGCCGAGGCGAAGGAGTACGGGTTCGCCTCGGTGTGCGTCAATCCCGCCTGGGTCAAGCGGGCCGCATCGAACCTGCGGGGCACCGACGTCCGCGTCGCCTCGGTCGTCGGGTTCCCGTTCGGCGCCACATTGCCGGAGATCAAGGCGATGGAGGCGCGTCGCGTGCTGCGTGACGGCGCCAGAGAGATCGACATGGTCATCAACATCGGGGCGCTCAAATCGGGGCAGAACGACGTGGTCCAGACCGACATCGCCAAGGTATCCGATGCCTGCCACGAATCAGGAGCGCTCAACAAGGTGATCATCGAGACCTCCCTTCTCACCGACGAGGAGAAGGTGATGGCCTCGCACCTGGCCAAGCTGGCGAAGGCAGACTTCGTCAAGACGTCGACCGGCTTCGCCGGCGGCGGCGCCACCGTGGCCGACGTGCTGCTGATGCGAGAGACGGTGGGACCCAAGATGGGCATCAAGGCTTCGGGTGGAGTTCGCAGCCGCGAAGATGCGGAAGAGATGATTGCGGCGGGTGCGACCAGAATCGGAGCATCGGCCGGGATCGCCATCGTCACAGGAGGCACATCGAATGAGCAATATTGAGCTGAGGTCGTTCGCCTTCCTGGACAGCCTCCAACCGCAATACGCCGCGTTCATCGGGACCACCGCATCCGGCTTCCTCCCACTCGCCCACGAGTCGGCACTGTTCGTCGAGATCTCCCCCGGAATCGAGATCAACCGTCTCACGGACATCGCTTTGAAGTCGAACAAGGTGAAACCCGGCATGCAGATCGTCGAGCGGGTCTTCGGCCTGCTCGAAGTCCACTCCCCCGAACAGGCCGAGACCCGGGGAGCGGGCGAGGCGATCCTCGACGCAATCGGCTTGACCGAGGCCGACAGGCTGAAACCAGACATCCTCTCCAGTCAGATCGTCCGGAACATCGACGACCACCAGGCTCAGCTGATCAACCGGATGCGCCACGGCCAGATGATCACACCCGGACAGAGCCTCTACGTCCTCGAGTGCGGGCCGGCGGCGTATGCCGCGCTCGCTGCCAACGAAGCCGAGAAGGCGGCCAACATCAACGTCTTGGAGGTCAGGGCCTTCGGGGCGGTGGGACGGGTCTATCTCGGCGGCGAGGAAGCCGACATCGACGTCGGCTGGCAAGCGGCGGTCGCCGCCCTCGAAGGGCTCGACGGCAGAGCACAGAAGTAGGCAAGAAGCACGACAGGTACCGAGGAGGAACCGGAAATGGCAGATGCACTGGGAATGATCGAGGCACGCAGCTTCCCGGCGATGGTCGAGGCGGCCGACGCGATGGTGAAGGCGGCGAAAGTCGAGTTGGTCTCCTACGAGGAAACCGGCGGCGGCTATGTGACCGCCGTCGTTCGCGGCGACGTGGCAGCAGTCAAGGCTGCGGTCGAAGCAGGACTGCGAGGCGCAGAGCGTGTCGGCGAGGTCATCGCCAGTCACATCATCGCACGGCCGCACGAGTCGATCGATGCGATCCTCCCCCTGGGACGCCGAGGAGAGACCGAGTAGACGGAGGGCACTGATGCTTCTCGCACGCGTCGCCGGCACCGTCGTCGCCAGCCGTAAGGAACCGCGGCTCGACGGGCTCAAGTTCCTGCTGCTCGAACAGATCGACGTCGACGGCTCTCCCACCGGGGGGCACGTGGTCGCCATCGACGCGGTGGGGGCCGGGGTCGGTGAGGTCGTGATGTATGCGAGTGGAAGCTCTGCGCGCCAGACCGAATCGACCCACGAACGGCCGTGCGACGCCGTCGTCATGGCCATCGTGGATTCTTGGGAGGTGGATGGCGATGAGCGCTACCACAAGTAGCCGATGAGCCTCTCGGACACCGAGATCCAGCAGATCATCTCCCGGGTGAAGACCCGGCTCGGAGAGGTGCCGCCGGGGAGCCGTCCGGCGGCGAACCTGGCAGCGCGCGCCGAGCTGGAGGCCGACATCGAGCTCGGCGATGGGATCTACCGGACCGTCGACGAAGCGGTCGCTGCAGCGGGGCGGTCACAACCGCAGTACGCCGAAATGGGGCTCGGCGCCCGGCGGACCGTCATCGACTCGATCAGGCGCTCGATGTTCGAGCATGCCGAGCCTCTCGCCATGCTCGCACACACCGAGACCGGCCTGGGACGGTACGAGGACAAGATCAAGAAGAACCTCCTGGTGACCAAGAAGACCCCGGGTCCTGAGGATCTCGAGCCGCAGGCCGTGACCGGCGACGACGGGATGTCGGTGACCGAATGGGCGCCCCTCGGCATCGTCGGTGCGATCACGCCCACCACCAACCCCACGTCGACCATCATCAACAACTCGATCGCGATCCTGTCTGGCGGCAATGCCGTGGTGTTCAACGTGCACCCCGGTGCGCGCAAGGTGTCGGCCGAGAACATCCGGCTGCTGAACCGAGCGGTGGTCGCTGCGGGCGGACCGCCCGATCTGATCACCGCCATCGCCACGCCCACGATCGATTCAGCCAAAGAGCTCATGGCCCACCCCGACATCAGGGTTCTGTTGGTCACGGGTGGCCCTGGAGTCGTCCGGGAAGCCCTCCGAACCGACAAGCGAGCCGTGGCCGCAGGCCCGGGCAACCCGCCGGTCGTGGTGGACGAGACCGCAGACATCCCCCGAGCCGCACAGTCGATCGTGGCGGGCGCATCGTTCGACAACAACATCATCTGCACCGACGAGAAGGTGGCGATCGTCGTCGACACGGTGGCGGACCGCCTCGTCAGGGAGATGGCACAGGCGGGTGCGTACGTCTTGAAGCAACACGAACTGAAGCGACTCGAGCGTGTGATCTTCCGAGAGATGGGCCCGCCGAACAAGCCCGGGGTGATCAACCCGGAGTGGATCGGAAAGAACGCCGACGTGATCCTCGGGCAGATCGGCGTGCAACCGGACGAGCCGATCCGGTTGCTGGTCGCCGAAGTCCCGAACGAGCACAACCTGGTGTGGACCGAGCAGATGATGCCGGTGTTTCCGGTCACCAGGGTCTCGAACGTCGATGCCGCCATCGATCTCTCGGTCCGGGCAGAGCACGGCTTCCGTCACACGGCGGGCATCCACTCGACCAATGTCGAGACGATCACGAAGATGGCACGGGCGATGAACTGCTCGATCTTCGTCGCGAACGGGTCGTTCTTCTCCGGGCTCGGAGAGGGCGGCGAGGGGTACTCCTCGTTCTCGATCGCCAGCCCGACCGGAGACGGACTCACCCGGCCCCGCACCTTCTCCCGGCCGAGACGCGTCAGCGTCGTCGGCGCGCTTCGAATCGTCTGATGCCCGATTCGCTCGGCACCGCCATCGCACTGTTCGAATACGACTCGATCGCCGCCGGCATCGAGTCCGGCGACGACATGGTCAAGCGGTCGCCGCTCGATCTGATCCGTGCCGGCACGGTCCATCCCGGGAAGTATCTGGTGCTCGTCGGCGGGACCGTTGGCGACGTCGAAGAGGCGTTGGCAGCGGCAGAGATCAGAAACGGCAGCCATCTCCTTTCGTCGATGTTCCTGCCCGATCCCCATCCGGGGCTCGTTGCCGCACTGCTCGGTCACGAGACACCGCCATCCGGCGAGTCGCTAGGTGTGATCGAGACGGAGATGGTGTCCGATGTGATCCGGGCGGCCGATGCCGGTCTCAAAGGCGCGGCCGTCGCACTCCGGCAGATCTATGTCGCCGACGAACTCGGCGGCAAGGGTTATCTGTTGTTCTCCGGCCCACTCACCGAGGTGACCGAGGCGGTGGAACTCGGTGCGGCCCGTGTCCAAGGCGACATCATCGCCACGAGGGTGATCCCGCAACTCCACGAAGAAATGGATGCGAACCTCGGTGGCGACGGCCGGTTCGCATCCCGGATGGAGCACTGACCATGCAGCTCGGCAGAGTGATCGGCACGGTGGTGGCGACGGAAAAGACGCCGAATCTCGACGGTGTGAAGTTCATGATCGTCCAGCCGCTCTCCCGGGATCAGGTCCCGGTGGGCCGAGCGGTGATCGCCGCCGATGGCGTCGCCATGGCCGGGCCCGGCGAGCTGGT
>CBDTXZ010000037.1:0-21527 GCA_965364515.1 uncultured bacterium | reverse complement strand
CACGCCCGCAACGTCGACGATGCACGCGGTCAGGCGTGGCCGGCAGTGGATCTCGGAAGTGCCATCACCGGCCCTCCGCTCATCCGCACCGATTACGTGATCGTGGCCACGACCGACGGCGTGCTCTACAAGCTCGAAGGCTCGACCGGCGAGGAGATCGGGCGGTACCCGGCCGAGGAGCCTGTCGAGACCGGCTTTGCCGAGCCGATCGCCGCAGCGAACGGCACCATCTACGCAGTGACGGGCGATGGCGTCGTGAAGGTGATCGACGAAGAGACCCTGACGGAGATCTGCGAAGTCACCGGGGCGGCGGGGGCGGCCGTGACGAACGTGATGATCGTCGAGAGCCAGTGGTTCTTCGGGAGTGCAACGACCAGCCTGCGGGCGTTCGAGGAAGGGACGTGCTCGTCGAGTCCCATACCGGCCTACCAGATCGATGTCCCGGTCAGCGACACTCCGCCCATCCAGGATGGCGTGATCTGGGCGCCGGCCGACGGGCTCATCCTGAGCCTCAACCTCGACGACGGTCAGGGCACCTATGTGCCCACCAACCTCGAGGGGACCATCACGTCGCCGCCGATCGTGGCCGGTCAGTACCTGCTCGTGGGAGTGTCGAGGAGTGGACAGAACGAGCTGGTGGCAGTCTCGACCGACAGCGGCGAGGTGGCCTGGAGATTCGGGCTGCCACAGCCGCTTCGGACCCGTCCCGTGGTGGGTGATGGGCTCATCGTCGTTGCCACCGATCTGGAGTTGATCGCGATCGCCGCACCCGCCAACTAGCCGTTCGGTGGGGCGGCCGCTGACCGACCCACTTCGTCTACATCGTGAGGTCTCTCAACGCTCGGCCGCTCGCCAGGCATCGCGGAGCGGGACCTTTGCCCCGATCCGAAGGGCGGCTCCTCGATATACCCGCCCCGCCATCTTCACCAGAACGACCATGGTGGCGATGATGATGGCGATTGCGGCCAGGTTCTCGATCACGGGAACCTCGGAGACCGCATTGCGCATGGGCATGACGATCGGTGAGGTCGGTGGGATGAGCGAGCTGATCCGGGACAGTGTCGAATCCGGCGTTTCGAGAGAGATGAGGGCGATGAAGTACGCCGGGAGAATCATGATGGCCGGTAGTGCCGCGGCGCCTTGCATGTCCTCTTGACGGGTGATCGTTGCGCCCATCCCCGCGTAGATCGTCGAGTAGAAGCCGTACCCGAGGATGAACCAGAGGATCGACGTCAAGGCGACCTGGAGGCCGATCGGAGGCACGTCGATCTCGCTGCCGAGCATCTGAACCGCGACCAGGGCGGCCCCGATCATCGCCACCACCTGGATCAGTCCGAGGAGACCGATTCCGAGGATCTTTCCCGCGAGGATGGACTCCGGTTTCGCCTTCGACAGCACCACCTCGATGACTCGGCTCGACTTCTCCTCCGTCACGCCGAGCATCACGAATTGACCGAACAGCAGGATCGCCAGATACAGCACGAAGATCGAGACGTACCCGGCGACGATCCTGGCCGTCCGGTCGGGATCCTCGGGCTCGAGTCTTCGCTCCGTGGGCGGCTCGGGAGCCAGGAGACCCTGGGCTTCGGTCGGGCTCAGGCCGAGTTCGTCGATCGTCGCCTGGCGTTGCAGCGCGGCGATCGCCGGTCGGACGATCGAGCCGGCATCACCGCGGGGCTCGTCGGCCCACACGATCTCGGTGCCGTCGACCAGCACGGCGATCTCGCCCTCCTGCAACAGCGCCTCGCCCTCGTCGACGTCTGCGACCACGGTCACATCGACCGTTTCCTCGATCGCTCCGGCCACCTGGAGCATCGTGGCCTCCAGCCCGGCAGGGGAGGCCTGGGTCATGCCGATCTCCACGGCCCCTTCACCGTCGTCGAAGACCTGGACGATGGGGCCGACCGCCAAGATCGCAAGGACCGAGAGCCCGACCATCACCAGGTAGCCCTTGCTCCTCCCGCGCTGGAGGAAGTCGCGTCTTGCCAGCAGCAGGATGTGGGAGATCATCGTCTCACCGCCTGACGGAACAGGTCGGAAAGGCTGGGCGGTTCGAACCTGAGTGAGGTGATCGTGCCGTGCTGTTGAGCCTCCTCGACGATCTCGGTGATCGGCGTGTCACGATCGATGAGCGCTCGGGCACCGTTGGCGTGCGTCGCTCCATGGGTCAGGTACGGCCGTCCATCGACATCGATCTCGAGTACCCGCTTCTCCGAGTCGTCACGAAGGCGCTCCACCTCACCCTGGAGGACCACCTTGCCGCGGTCGATGACGACGACGTCCTGGCACACCGACTGAACGAGGTCGAGTTGGTGGCTCGAGAACAGGATGGCGGTACCGTCTGAGGCGAGCTTGGAGAGGATCGCCGCCAGATCGTCCACGGCGAGCGGGTCGAGTCCGGAGAACGGCTCGTCGAGGATCGCAACAGTGGGGTCGTGCACGAGTGCGGCAGCGAGTTGGACTCGTTGCTGGTTCCCGTGCGAGAGATCCTCGAGCTTCGAGGCTGAGCGGTCGGCCAGGCCGAGCCGTTCGAGCCAGTTGTGCGAGTTGAGCTCGGCGGTCTTCTTGTCGAGTCCGGCGAGCCTCGCGAAATGCTGCAATTGCTCCGCGACTCGCATCTTCGGGTACAGCCCCCGTTCCTCGGGCATGTAACCGAACTGCTTCCACGAGGTGGCGTCGACCGGCCGCCCCTCCCAGGTGATCGTTCCGGCATCAGGTGTGACCAGGCCGAAGATCGAACGCATCGTTGTGGTCTTGCCGGCACCGTTCGGCCCGAGAAACCCGAGAATCCTGCCGGTATGGACGGTCATGGACAGATCGTCGAGCGCCACGATCTCGTCGTAGTGCTTCCTCAGCCCTGCAATCTCCAGCATGTGTTCACCCGGTTCGACACCACATTGTCGAACCGGGTGATGATCAGAGGCAGAGGCCTTCGCCCCTAGGTGCTCGCCTGGTCACTGCGACGGTATGTGCCCGACCGCGCCTGACGCCCCGGGCTCCTTCACGTACGTGGGTCGCAACTCGATGGGCTTCTCCGGGCGCCGCTTCGCACGCATCCGCAGGTTCAACGCCTCGACGAACACCGAGAAGCCCATGGCGAAGTACACGTACCCCTTCGGGATCTCGACCTCGAAGCCCTCTGCCACCAGCGTGAAGCCGATGAGGAGCAGGAAGCTCAGTGCGAGCATCTTGACGGTGGGATGTTTGTTCACGAAGTCGGCGATGGCTCCTGCGGAGAGGAGCATCACTCCGATGGCGATGACCACGGCGATGATCATGACGATGATCTCGTCCGCGAGGCCGACCGCGGTGATGACCGAATCGAGGCTGAAGACTGCATCGAGGAGCACGATCTGGGTGATGACTGCCCCGAAGGTGGCAACCGCCTTCGTTTGCGTGTGTGCCTCCTCGCCCTCGAGCTTCTCATGGATCTCGAAGGTCGCCTTGGCGAGGAGGAAGAGGCCTCCGACGATCAGGATGATGGACCGGCCCGATATCTCGACCTCGAAGACCTCGAAGATGGGCTCGGTGAGGCCGATCACCCACCCGATGCTCAGCAGGAGGAGAATCCGCATCAGCATGGCGAGGCCGAGCCCGATGTTCCTTCCCCTCGCTTGATCCTCCTTGGGGAGTTTGCCCGTGAGGATCGAGATGAAGACGATGTTGTCGATCCCGAGCACGATCTCGAGGACCGTGAGTGTGACGAGGGCGATCCAGGTGTCCGGATTGGTGAATATCTCCATCGTGCGACGATACCGATGTGGCACCGATCTCGACGGACCATCTCGTGTTGTGGACGCCGCAGATATCGGCGATCATCGGGGCATGCTCGACTGGAATGGAATCGAAGCGGTGCTGTTCGATCTCGACGGCGTGTTGACGCCGACTGCGAAGGTCCACGAAGCCGCCTGGGCCAGGATGTTCAACGGTTTCTTGGAGCGTCGAGAGGGCCCTGGGTTCGAGCCTTTCACCGAGCAGGACTATCTGCAGTACGTCGACGGCAAGCCGCGCTACGAGGGGGTGCGGAGTTTCCTCGACTCCAGGGGAATCGATCTCCCGCAGGGCCGGCCGGATGCCGAGCCGGGTGACGGCTCGGTGACGGCGCTGGGCAACGCCAAGAATGAGATGTTCAACGCCGTCCTCGAGTCAGATGGGGTGGATCCGTATGCAGACGGGATCGCTCTGCTCGACGCGCTGAAGGACATGTCGGTCCGGCTCGCCGTGGTTTCATCGAGTGCCAACGCCGTGGCCGTTCTGGAGGCAGCGGGTCTGAAGTCGCGCTTCGAGTTCATCATGGACGGGCGCGTCGCTCGTGAGCGCCGGCTCGCAGGGAAGCCGGCGCCCGACACCTTCCTCGCCGCCGCCGCCGAGTTGGGTGCGGGACCCGCGTCGTCGGTGGTGCTCGAGGACGCCGTGAGCGGTGTGGCTGCCGGCAGAGCAGGAGAGTTTGCGATCGTCGTGGGCGTGGATCGCACGGGCTCAGAGCGCGAGCTTCGCGCTGCGGGGGCCGATGTCGTGACCTCGGATCTGTCGACTCTGGTCGGCTGAGCGCATCGAGGCGGTTCGGCTAGGTTCGCAGACCATGTCCGACGCCATGATCCGTCTCGAGCACGTCTCCAAGCGTTTTCCGGGGGCGGAGTCGCCCGCAGTCGGTGACCTCGGATTCGAGGTGCCGCGCGGCTCGATCGTCACGTTGGTCGGCCCGTCGGGGTGCGGTAAGACCACCACGCTCAAGATGATCAATCGGATCATCGAACCCACGTCGGGGACGATCTGGGTCGACGGTGTCGAAGCGACCGCATCCGAGCCACACCAGCTCAGGAGGTCGATCGGATATGTCATCCAGCAGATCGGACTGTTCCCACACCGCACGATCGCTCAGAACATCGGCACCGTACCCGAGCTGTTGGGCTGGGACGATGGCCGGATCGCAGACCGCATCAACGAGTTGACGGATCTCGTCGGGTTGGACAGGGAGCTCCTCGCTCGATATCCGTCCGAGCTCTCCGGTGGCCAGCAGCAGCGTGTCGGCGTCGCCCGCGCGCTCGCAGCCGACCCACCGGTCCTCCTGATGGACGAGCCATTCGGAGCCGTTGATCCGATCGTCCGGTCCCGGCTCCAAGAGGAGTTGCTGCTGCTCCAGGACAAGGTTCGGAAGACCATCGTGTTCGTCACGCACGACATCGACGAGGCCATCCGTCTCGGCGACCAGATCTGCATTCTGAACGTCGGAGGCGTGCTCGAACAGATCGGTTCGCCCGAAGACGTCCTCAGGGACCCGGCCAACGAGTTCGTGGATGATTTCATCGGGGGCGAACGGGGCCTCAAGCGGCTCGGTCTCATGCCGGTCGGGGATGCGGACCTCGAGCGAGGTCCGATGGTCGGTCCGACAGACAACGTCGACTCGGCTCGCGCCGCCATGGCGCAATACGGGACGACCTGGGTCGGCGTACTCGACGGGGAGCGGTTGATCGGCTGGATAGGGGAGCAGGACCTCGAGGGTCGGACGACCCTCGCCGGCATCGACGTCAAGCCGATCCAACGCAGCGTTGCTCCGTCCGACTCGCTTCGCGCAGCTCTCGATCTCGTGGTCCGCTCCAACGAACGAGTTGCGATCGTCGTCGACGAGGAGCGGTATCTCGGAACGCTCGACCTCGAATCGATCGCCAGAGAGATCACGGAGTGAGAAGCTCCGTGACGCTGGCCCAGGCCGAGACCAGGCCGCTGATGGACTGGGATTGGGTCTGGAGAAACCTCGACGACATCTGGGCGCAGACGGTCGAGCACCTCGTCTTGACGGGGATAGCGATCGGTGTCGGACTACTCGTCTCGCTCACCCTCGCTGCCGCAGCACTGCGCTGGCGGCACCTGTACGCACCGATCGCATCGGTGAGCGGCATCCTCTACACGATTCCGAGCCTCGCCGTGTTCGCGTTCCTGGCCCCGTTCACCGGGCTCGGTCTGCTCACTGCCGAGGTGGCGCTCGTCTCGTACACCGTTCTGATCCTCGTTCGGAACATCTACACGGGGATCACCGGCGTCCCGGCCGGTGTGATCGAGGCGGCCGATGGCATGGGATACCGTCCGGTGAAGAGGTTCTTCCAGATCGAGCTGCCGCTGGCGGCACCGGTGATCATCGCAGGGATTCGGATCGCCTCGGTGACGGTGATCGGGCTGGTGACCGTGACGTCTCTGCTCGGGCTCGGTGGTCTCGGTTTCTTCATCCTCGATGGTCTGAGGCGATCGATTCTCTTCCCGACAGAGATCATCATCGGCACCGTGTTGTCTGCGGTGCTCGCAGCTGTGGTCGATCTCGGGTTGCTCGGCATCGAGCGTTTGATCACACCATGGCAGAGGGGTCGGGCCTGAGCATGGAGTTCGTCTCGGATGTCGTCGACTGGTTCTCAGATCCTTCGCACTGGACAGGAGCCGACGGGATCCCCCAGCGGACCCTCGACCACGTCTGGCTGGCGCTGCTGCCCACGCTGATCGCAGTCGTCATCGCCGTGCCGCCTGCGGTCGTGCTTGCTCATCGGCACGTCGGCAGGTTCTTTGCGAACGCACTCATCAACGTCGGACGGGCAGTGCCTTCGTTCGGTGTGCTGATCGTTGCGGCCATCTTCTTCGTGCGAGCGGGTGCCTCATTGCGTTTCTGGCCTGCCGTCGTTGCGTTGGTCGCGTTGGCCATTCCACCCATCTTCACCAACACCTATGCCGGGATCGCCAACGTCTCGCCTGCGCTGGTCGAGGCGGGATTGGGGATGGGATTCCGCGAGAGCGAGATCATTCGGCGGCTCGAGCTCCCGGTGGCCGCTCCCGTCATCCTCGCCGGTATCGAGATCTCCTTCGTCCAGGTGATCGCCACGGTGCCGCTGGCTGCCGTGCTGTCGAGTGGAGGTGGCCTCGGTCAGTACATCGTTCGCGGCTTCGCCCAGGGAAGGGGTGGCGTGGCTGAGACCTTTGCCGGAGCGCTGTTGGTCGCACTCCTCACGTTCGTGCTTCAACGGCTCTTCGCGGCGGGTGAGCGCCTCCTGGTCCCGGCTGGGATCCGGCGACTGACCGACCAGACGGATCAGGCAGCCACCTGACCGTTGGATTGGGGAATGTCCCGACCGCGAATAGGGTTCCCTCCCCGGGTGCCTCCATGGCACCCGCTTTCACTACAAGAAAAGGAGACCCATGCGGATGTTCCGCAATCACGCCTTTGGGGCGGCTCTTCTCGTCGGTGCGCTCATCCTCGCAGCATGCGGGGGCGGCGACGAAGGGTCGGGAGGAGACGTGGCCGACGGACCCACCATCACGGTGTCGTCGTTCAACTTCCCAGAATCGACATTTCTCGCAGAGATCTATGCGCAAGCATTGGAGAACGCCGGATACCCGGTCGAGCGCAACCTGAATCTCGGTTCGCGTGAGCTCATCTTCCCCGAGATCGAGGCCGGCAACATCGACCTTCTTCCGGAGTACGTCGGATCCTCACTTCAGGTGGGTTTCGGTGCGGACGCGCCGGTATCGACCGAAGAGGGGGTGTCTGCGCTCTCCGAGGAGTTCGCAGCGTTCGACATGGTCGTGCTCGACGCCGCCCCGGGTGAGGACAAGAACGTCTTCGTCGTGACTCAGGCGTTCGCCGACGAAACCGGTGTCGAGACCGTGGCGGATCTCGCAGGAGCCGGAGACATCGTGCTCGGTGGACCGCCGGAGTGCGAGGAGCGTGCCACCTGCTACGCAGGCGTGGTCTCCGTCTACGGTCTCTCGAATCTGGCGTTCGAGTCGATCCAGGAGGGATCAGCGAGGATCGCCGCCCTCGAGTCCGGCGAGATCGACGTGTCTCTGTTGTTCTCGACCCAACCGGTGATCGTGGAGCGGGGCTTCGTCGCACTCGAGGAGACCGAAGGGCTCATCGCCCCCGAGAACATCGTCCCGGTGATCAGCCAGGAAGTGGTCGATGCATACGGCGACGACCTCACGAGCCTGCTCAATGAGATCTCTGCGGAGATCACCACCGAGGTTCTCCTCGACCTGAATGGGCGTGTCGAGCTGGATGCCCAGGACCCCGACGAGGTCGCCACGGCCTGGCTCACCGAGAACGGGTTCCTCGAGTGAACATCTGACCGACCCGAACGAACGAGGGGCCCACCGTGGGCCCCTCATTCGCGTCGGGCCCCGCTCCGGCCCGGGCGTCGGGCACGGATCCTCAGAGTCGCGTTCTCACTTCCCAGAGCTCGGGGAAGAAGGTGAACTCCAGCGCCCGCTTCAGGTAGCCGAGCCCGCTCGTCCCGCCCGAACCGGGCTTGGAGCCGATGATCCGGTGGACCGTCTGGTAGTGCTCGTAACGCCACCGGCTGAAAGCGTGTTCGAGATCGACCAGCTTCTCCGCCAGCTCGTAGAGCCCCCACTGATCGTCAGGGGACCGGTAGACCTCGAGCCAGGCTGCCACGACGTCGTCGGACGGTTCGTGCTGCTCGCTCCAATCGCGCTCGCCGATCCCGAGCATGCCTCGGCGACCGAGCAGCAGGAGGGCCTCGTCGTACAGGCTGGGTGTGGCGAGGACCTCCTCGAGTCTCTCCCGTGTCTCTCCGTCGTAGCTGTCGAGATAGCGCCGATCCCGTCGACCGAGGAGGAACTCGATCTCTCGATACTGCGCCGATTGCAGGCCCGAGGCCGAACCGAACAGTGACCTGAAGGCGAGATAGTCGGTGGGCGTCATCGTGGCCAGCACCTGCCAGGACTCGATGAGCACGTGTTGGATCCTGGCCACTCGCGCCAGTGCCTTGAACGCCGGGCCCAGGTCGTCTCCGGCGATGTGGAGCATCGCAAGTCGGGTCTCGAAGGTGACCAACTTGAGCCACAGCTCCGTTGCCTGATGGATGACGATGAACATCATCTCGTCCGGCTGATCGCTCAGCGGATGCTGCGCCCCGAGGACCTCGCCGAGGTGGAGGTAGTCGGCGTAGTCGCCGACCTTCTCAGAGATTCCCGCGCTCCGCCTGATCGCGTTCGATCGCCTCGAACAGTGCCTTGAAGTTCCCGACGCCGAACCCGCGTGAGCCGTGGCGCTCGATGACCTCGTAGAACACGGTTGGGCGGTCCTGGACCGACTTGGTGAAGATCTGCAGCAGGTATCCCTCGTCGTCCTGGTCGACCAGGATTCCGAGCTCGGCGAGTGTGTCGATGTCTGCGTCGATCGTCGACCAGTCGAGCCTGGTGCGGAGATCGTCGTAATACGTCGACGGGGTGGAGAGGAACCGCACGCCGTTCTCACGCATCTTGCGTACCGTCGTCACGATGTCGTCGGTTGCGAGCGCCATGTGCTGGACTCCTGCTGAGCCGTAGAAGTCGAGGTACTCCTCGATCTGGCTCTTCTTCTTGCCGTCGGCGGGCTCGTTGATCGGCAGCTTGATTCGACCCTCGCCGTCCCAGAGGACCTTGGACATCAGAGCGGTGTACTCGGTGGAGATCGCCTCGTCGTCGAAGTGATGGAGCTGGGTGAACCCGAGGATGTCTGCGTAGAACTTCGCCCACCGGTCCATGTCGCCCAGTTCGACGTTGCACACCACGTGGTCGACGAGGCGCAGCCCGGTGGGATCCGCCGGACGCTGATGTCTGGTCGGCTTGAAGCCCGGCAGATACGTGCCGGAGTAGTTGGTTCGGTCAACGAACGTGTGGGTCGTTTCGCCGTAGGCCTCGATGGATGCGCGAACCACCTTGCCGTGCTCGTCCTCGTCCGCCCAGGGCTCGGCGTGGGGCGTCGCTCCCCGCTCGAGGGCCTGCGCAAACGCCTGCTCGGCGTTGGGTACCGAGAACGCCACGTCCTTCACCCCATCTCCGTGGGCAGCGTGATGCCGGACGATGGGGGAGTCGGCAGTGAGGCCGGCGGTCATGACGAACCGGATGTTGCCCTGTTCCAGCACGTACGAGCACCGGTCCCGGACTCCGTGTTCGGGACCGGTGTAGGCGACCACCTCGAATCCGAATGCCGTCCGGTAGTAGTGGGCCGCCTGTCTGGCGTTCCCGACGTAGAACTCGATGGCGTCGTAGCCAAGAATGGGCATGAGGTCTGACATGAAGCTGCTCCTGATTGAATCCTGTCCACTCATTGTGGGCGACGAGCCGCTGCTTGGCTAGAAAACCAAGACTGATTGTACATATTGCACGATCAGCGCTGGAGTCAATCCAGGTTCTGGACCCAATGTGTGAGGACCTCGGCACAGGTCGCCACCTCCGAAAGGCTGACATGCTCGTCGGCGGCGTGTGCGACCCGGAGATCGCCTGGCCCGAACAGCACCGTCGGGATCGATGCCTCGTTGACGAGCAGCCTCATGTCGGTCCCGGCCGGCAACCCCACCGGGGAGGCCGCTCGGCCGGTGACGGCCTCGACGCTGCGAGCGAGCGAGGCCGGCAGAGCATGGTCATCGGGGATTCCGCAGGAGTCGAAGCTGGCCCCGAACACCTCGAAATCCATCGGGTGACTCGAGAGGAACGGGTCTCCGGCCCATGCTGCCTCGAGACACCGTTCGAGGTCGAGGGCGGCGCCTGCGGGGTCCTGGCCCATCGTGACGCCGTAGCGGCCCCTGATCTCCACGGCGTCGATCACCGACGATGCCCACACGCCGCCCGATATCTGGCCGATGATGGTGGGGTACGGGAGCCCGAGGGCGACCATCCTCGGGTCGGTTTCGGCGGCATTTCGGGAGTGCTCGTCATCTACGAGTGCCCGGCGAATCGTCTCGAGCCCGTCGAGCGCCGACACCCCTTCGGTTCTGATGGCGGCGTGCGCCGCCTTGCCGGGAATGACGAGCCGAAACGTGATGGCTCCGGCATGTGCCGTGACGATATCGAGACTCGTCGGTTCGGGGATCACGGCGACATCCGCCTCGATTCCGCGACGGATGGCGGCGAGCGTTCCCGAGCCGCCATCCTCCTCGGAGGGCACGAACGCGACCGAGACGGGTCCTGCGTGGCCCGCTTCGATCAACAGGTCGAGCGTCTCGAGGATCGCAACGACGCCGCCTTTCATGTCGCACGTCCCTCGCCCGAAGAGGAGATCCCCGTCGACACGCGGCTCGAACGGATCCGAGGCCCACGATCCGGGATCGCCCGTAGGCACGACGTCGATGTGGCCCGTCAGGAGGGGGTGTGGTCCCTCGGCGCCGGCGTTGAGCGTCGCCATCACCACCGGAAGCGTGGCCCGCTCCATCTCCATGCCTGGGAAGGCAGGGTCCGAAGTGATCGCCGCCAGGTCCGCATCGAAGGAGTCGACCGTGAGACCCATTCGGACCAGCAGGGTGGCGAGTCGGTCACGTGCCTCGGTCTCGTCGCCCGTGATCGAGCGGATGGCGACGAGGTCGGCGAGGCGGCTGAAGATTCGTTCCATCCGGTGAGCGTATCGGCTGAGACCTACGATCACCCCGGATGGCTGCACCGATTCGCATCGCAAACATCTCGGGGTTCTTCGGAGACCGCCCGACGGCGGCGAGGGAGATGGTCGACGGCGGGCCCGTCGACGTGCTCACCGGCGATTGGCTCGCCGAGCTCACGATGCTCATCCTGGCGAGGATGCGGGCGCGCAGACCGGACGGCGGATTCGGTCGCACGTTCGTCGACCAGATGGCCGACGTACTCGGAGACGTGCTCGAGCGCGGGATCCGGGTCGTCACGAACGCCGGAGGCCTCGACCCGATCAGGTGTGCCGCAGCCGTCGCGGAGGTCGCAGATGGACTCGGACTCGCACCGAAGATCGCCACGGTGACCGGCGACGATCTCATGCCGGTCATGCGCGAGCACGTGGCGGCGGGAGAGTCGTTCCAGCATCTCGACACCGGTGAGCCCCTCGGAGACCGCATCGACCGACTGGTCACCTCGAATGCGTACTTCGGAGGATGGGGCGTGGCCGCCGCACTCGATCATGGAGCCGACATCGTCATCACCGGCAGAATCACCGATGCCGCGCTGGTCGTCGGTCCGGCGGCGTGGCATCACGGCTGGCGGCGAACCGACTGGGACCGACTCGCCGGTGCAGTCGTCGCCGGGCATGTGATCGAATGCGGGACCCAGGCCACCGGAGGCAACTACTCGTTCTTCTCCGAACTGGAAGAGCCCGTGCACCTCGGCTTTCCCTGGGCCGAGGTGGCCGAGGACGGCTCCTCGGTCATCGGCAAGCACCCGGGGACCGGCGGCGAGGTGTCGGTCGGAACGGTCCTCAGTCAGCTCCTCTACGAGATCGGCTCACCCCGCTACCACAACCCCGACGTGACCGCCCGATTCGACACCATCGCCTTCGACGACTTGGGTGATGATCGCGTCCGGTTGAGCGGCATCGCCGGCGAGCCGCCGCCCGCCACCCTCAAGGTCTCCGCCGCCTACGGCGGGGGTTTCCGGAACTCGGTGCTGATCGGGCTCACTGGCGGCGACATCGACCGGAAGGCCGCTCTGGTGCAGCACCAGTTCTGGGATGCCTGTCCATGGGACCCGGACGACTACGACGAGGTCACCTCCGAAATCGTCGGGCGACCCGAGTCCGGCTCGAACTCGGCGTCCACCTGCTATCTCAGAATCGCAGTCAGGGACGTCGACGAGAGCAAGGTCGGACGCGCCTGGGCGAACGCCTCCACGAGCATCGCACTGGGCTCGGTTCCGGGATACTTCGGTGAATTCCCGCCCGGATCTGCGTCGCCGTACGCAGTGATGTGGCCGACGACGATTCGACGAAGCCGAGTCGCCCAGATCGTGACGGTCGACGGCGACTCATTCGAGGTCGCACCCACGCCGGTGGAAGGGAGCGTCGAGTCCGCTCCTCTTCCGGTTCCGTCGGAGGCGTGGGGAGGCGCCGACACCGTGCTCGCCCCGATCGGGGTCGTCGTCGGTGCTCGATCCGGCGACAAGGCCGGCAACGCCAACCTGGGCGTGTTCGTGCGCGAACCCGAGCAGTACGCGTGGCTGGAATCGTTCCTGACCACCGAGCGTCTGGCGAGGATGATGCCCGACCTTGCAAGGTTCAGGATCGTCCGGCACGTCCTGCCGAACCTGATGGCGGTCAACTTCGAGATCTTCGGTCTGCTGTCGGACGGGGTGTCGTCGTCGCTGCGTCCGGACCCCCAGGCGAAGGGGCTGAGCGAGTACTTCCGGTCGATCGAGGTTCCGGTTCCGGCGATTTGGGTGTCCTGACGTCCGCGTCTGGTCGGAATCGAGGTGGTGGATGTGTCGGGCTTCTGCGGCGCATCGCGTGGAACCCGTCGGTCGACTCGAGGGCGCTGGCGACGATCAGACCGGCGTCGGTACCGATCGGCCGGCGATCGAACGCAGTTCCGCGCTGTGTGGGAGTGTTCCGAACATCGCATGTGGTTCGAGGATGCGTCCTGCGTCGTAGAGATCGCCGTACCCGGTGTGCCGGGCCATCAACGACGACGACCACGCACGGGCGATCCGCTCGACGATGCGACGGGCGTCCGACTCGTGGTTCGTCGATGCGTCGAGCATCTCCTTCGCAGATGCGAGTTGCTCGGTGGCTGCTGCCGAGGCGTCGAGGAGGATCTCGTCGGTCAGGAAGTCCAGCGCTTCGGGTTCCCGCCGGACCGCTCTGAGGAGGTCGAGCGCGATGACGTTCCCGCTTCCCTCCCAGATGGCGTTCAGCGGTGATTCGCGGAACCATCGGGGGAGCGGCGACTCTTCGACGTACCCGTTGCCGCCCAGGCACTCCATCGCTTCGCGCACGACTGCAGTGGTCCGCTTCGTCACCCAGTACTTGGCAATCGGGGTCGCCACCCGGCGCAGAGCCGCTTCTCGCTCGTCGTCGGGAGCGCGATCGAACATGGCGGCGACCCGCAGCATCATCAGGGTGGCCGCCTCGGTCTCGAGTTCCAGGTCGGCGATGACGTTGGTCATGGCGGGCTGGTCGATCAAGGTCTTTCCGAACGCAGACCTGTGGCTGACGTGCCACGCCGCGTGGGTGAGTGACTGGCGCATGAGAGCCGCCGAGCCGGTGAGGCAGTCGAGGCGGGTGCCGTTGACCATCTCGATGATGGTCGGAACTCCGCGACCTTCGTCGCCGACCATCCATGCGACGGTGTCGTCGAATTCGATCTCCGATGAGGCGTTCGACCGGTTGCCGAGTTTGTCCTTCAGGCGCTGGATGCGGAACGTGTTGGCGGTGCCGTCGTCGAGGAACCGGGGGAGGAAGAAGCACGAGAGTCCACCGGGTGCCTGCGCAAGGACGAGAAACGCGTCGCACATCGGCGCCGACGTGAACCACTTGTGGCCCGTCAGTCGGTACCCGTCCGAGGTGGGCTCGGCGGTGGTGGTGTTGGTCCTGACGTCGGACCCGCCCTGCTTTTCGGTCATT
Source organism: uncultured bacterium (assembly GCA_965364515.1). Lineage (GTDB taxonomy): Bacteria > Actinomycetota > Acidimicrobiia > Spongiisociales > ZC4RG35 > JAHEDH01. The sequence goes on along the minus strand of CBDTXZ010000037.1, from coordinate 7,192 downwards.
CCCATGCCCATCAAGGCGCCGGACTTCTCGTCAGCCGGACGGAACGACGGGTCGTATTCGGTCGACAGCAGGCGCGGTTCCCAGACCTTGCTCAGCTCCGGGGCCATTCGAAGTGTCGGCACTGACGAAGCCGTCATCGAGATCGGGCATCCGTGGCCCTGTTCGACCTGCGAGTCCAGGTACATCAGGCTCGTTCTGGCGACCTGAGCTCCGAGCCTCTCCTCCGCCCAACCGAGAGAATGAACCCCATGGGCAACGGCCCGACCCATGAGCGTGTGCCAGGCAGCATGGAACTCGACCTGGTCGATGCGGTGCCCGTATCGGTCGTGGGTCTTCAGCTCGGGTTCGAATCGGTTGGCTGCTTCTGCGAGCTCGTGGGTCTCCACGGTTCCGGCCAGAAGCCCGAACTCGGCGAGGCGCGTCTCCGCCCAGTCGGCGCCCAGCTCTCGGACGGCGCCGGCGAGCACGGGGTCGTGGTGATAGAGGTCGACGTTGCCGAGAGGAGGTGGCTGGTTGAGGACCTCGTGAGTGCTCATACGACGACCGGCGTACCCGATTCATCCAGGTCGACGACCACGGCCGACACGACGCGGAACCCGTGGTCTTCGAGCAGCTCGCGGCCGCCCGTCCAGGTCTTTTCGATCGCGAAGCCGAGACCGAGGATCTGAACGCCCACCTCGCCGAGCAGCTCCGAGAGTGTCAGTGCCGTCCGCCCCGCGGAGAGGAAGTCATCGACGACCACAGCCGTGTGGATGCCGTCGAGGACGTGCGGCTTGATCTCGAGCCACGACCGGTCGCCCTTGGTCGGGGAGATCACCTGTCTGGCGATCGAGCCGTCCGACGGCTTGGGGCGCTTCTTGGCGAACACCATCGGCACGCCGAGGGCGGTGGCGGCCGCAAGCGCGGGAGCGATCCCGGATGCCTCGGACGTGACCACGATGTCCGCCTGCCCGAGTTCCCGCGCGAGCCATTCGCCGCACGATCGCATCAGCACAGGATCGACCTTGTGGTTGACGAAGGTGTCGACGATCACGAGCCCATCCTTCATGTGGCTGCGCTCTCGGACGGCGTCGCGGAATTCCTGACTCATCGACTGCCAGCATACGCCCATCTGGACAACCCGAGCCCGTCGGTATCGTTGCTGCATGCAGTTCTCACCGTGGGACCCCTCCCAACGCGCCGACCCTCACCGGTTCTGGAATCACTGGCGTGATCAGGAGCGGATCATGTCCGGGGTCGGCCCGCAGACCGGCAGGACGTTTCGATTCGTGATGGCGCACGAGGATGTCGTGTCCGCTCTCAGAAGTCCCACGATCGGGAAGGAGCCAGAGAAGCATCTGATCGACCTTGCCGACGACTTCACGATGGATGGCCCGTTTGCCGTCCTCGGCAAGAACATGCTGTTCGTCGATCCGCCCGATCACACCCGCCTGCGACGCCTCGTTCGGGACGGCTTCTCGAACCGCTCGATGGAGGCGCTGGCACCCCGAATCTCTCAGATCGCCGAGAGTCTGATCGACAGGCTCGACGGGGTGGACGACTTCGATCTGATCTCTGAGTTCGCGCTCCCGTTGCCGGTCACGGTGATCGCCGAGATGCTGGGGGTGCCCATGGCGGATCAAGATCGATTCCGTTCGTGGACCCAGGCGATTCTCGGCAGGGGTGTGACGGACGAGGAGCAGATCATGCTCGCCGGGATGGAGTTCGTGAACTATCTCAACGACCTCGCGTCTGCGCGTCGCCAGGATCCGACAGACGACTTGACCAGCTATCTCCTGCACACGTCCGAGGACGGTGACTCGCTCAGTCACGAGGAATTCCTGGCGATGGTCTTCCTCTTGCTCGTTGCAGGCCACGAGACCACGGTGAACCTGATCGGGAACGGTGTCGTCGAACTGGCGTCGCATCCGGAGGAGTACGGCAAGCTGCTGGCGAACCCCGATCTGATCCCTTCGGCGATCGAGGAGGTTCTCCGCTTCCACGGCCCGGTGGAAACCGCGACCCTTCGATGGGTCTACGAGCCGCAGACGATCGGGGACGTCGAGCTGTCCCGAGGCGACATGGTGATCGCGGTGCTCATGGCGGCGAATCGCGATCCCAACGTGTTCGAGGAGCCTGATCGGTTCGATGTCGCCCGGAATCCACGGGGTCACGTCGCGTTCGGTTCGGGTATCCATCACTGTCTCGGGGCGCCGCTTGCTCGTCGCGAGGCCACGATCGCCTTCGAAGTGCTTGCTCGCCGCGTCGGCCGTCTCGAGTTGACGATCGATCGTTCCGAGCTCGATTGGACCAAAGAGATCTTCCTGCGCGGAGCGTCGTCGATCCCCGTCCGACGAGTCCCCGGCCTCTGAAGGGTGCCAGTCGAGCCGGAGCCAACGCAGTGGGTGTTCCCCGATCCAACCGAGGCGGGACCCGACGACGTGGTGGCCGTCGGCGCCGACCTGGAGCCGGGAACGCTGCTCGCCGCCTATCGGCGGGGGCTGTTCCCGATGCATCTGCCTGGGGGCGGGCCCCTGGCCTGGTGGTCTCCCGCGGTGCGAGGCGTCCTCCCGATCGACCGGCTGCGGGTCACGAGAAGCCTCCGTCGATCGTTGCGACGGTTCGAGTGGTCGGTCGACGAGGCGTTCGAAGACGTCGTGGCTGGTTGCGCCGATCCGTCTCGACCCCACGGATGGATCACCGCTGACATCGTGGCCGCCTATGTGAAGTTGCATGATCTCGGGCACGCCCACTCGATCGAGATCTGGGAGTCGTCCCGGCTCGTCGGCGGGCTCTACGGAGTGAGTATCGGCGGGTTGTTCGCAGGCGAATCGATGTTCCATCGAGTTCCCGATGCGTCGAAGGTGGCGCTCGTCCGGTTGGTCGAGATCATGGCGGAGACCGACGAGCCGCTGATCGATGTCCAGTGGCAGACCGAGCATCTCGCATCGCTCGGTGCCGTCGAGATGCCTCGGGAGGAGTATCTCGCCCGCCTGGGCCCGGCGTTGGCGTCTCCCATCCCGCCCGGACTGCGAAACGGCTGAGCGCTTCAACCGGTAGGCTCTCGCCGAGCGGAGGAAGGAATCGGGTTTGTCCCGTGTGTTGGCGGCGATCGACCTCACGCCTCTCGGGCGGCGGGTCGCAGACCGAGCGCGCCTGTTGGCGGAAGAGACCGACGGTGACGTCACGGTGCTGCACACCGTCGAAGCCGCCACCGAGTCGTTCGTGCCCGATGGGATCGCCGGGCTGCTGGCGAAACACCAGGAGCAATCGACCAAGTCGGTCGCGGACTGGTGTGCGGCACGGAGCGCAGTGCCAGTCGAGGCCCGTGTCACGAAGGGCTCGCCGTCCTGGGAGATCGGCAGGGCATCACGCAATGCGGATGTGGTCGTCGTTGGTTCGTCGAGCAACGAGACCGGTGTCACCGGTGCCATCGCCAGGCGAGTCGCAGAGACGCTGCGATGTGATGTCGTCGTCGTCCGGCGTCAGCCGAGACAGGGGTACCGGCGAGTCGTCGTCGGAATCGATCTGTCCGAGGCTTCGGCGCAGGCGGTCGATCATGCGATGAGACTGGCTCCGAACGGTGAGTTCACGCTCGTCTTCGCACTTGCGACCCGGTTCGAGACCTTCATGAGCGATGCGGGCATGTTCACCGAAGAGATCGATCTGGCACGCAAACGCAGGATCGAGGCAGCGGAGGCGGCGGCACAGAAGTTCGCCGATCGGTGGCCCGAGGCGAAGGTCGCGGTGATGTCCGGTCCGGCGCCAGAGGTGATCAGTGAGATCGCGAGGAGACGTTCGGCCGATTTGGTCGTGGTCGGGAGCCGGGGCGCCAACGCCACGCGGATGGTGCTGCTGGGAAGCGTTCCATCGACGCTGATGGATGCCAGTCCGTGCGACCTTGCGATCGCCCGTATCCAGAGCGACTTTCGCCGGCCCTGAAACCCGTCGATCAGTGCGTCTGTGCCGTCAACCGACGGCCGATGGTGAGTACGGCGTCCACCAGCCCGTCGGCATCAGAGATCGAGGACCTGGGGTTGATGAAACACGGCCTGAGCGCAAAAGCCCCTCCCACCACGGTGCTCGACGTCACGTAGTCGCCGTTCGCCCGCAGTTCGTGCAGGAGACGCTCGTTGAAACGGTCCACATCCGCCGGCGCCGTCCCTGGCGGGCGATAGCGAAAACAGCAGATCGACAGGGCCGGCTCGGCGAGCAGCTCCAGCTCCTGCGATTCCCGTGCTCGGTCGGCAACCCTGCGGGCGCAGTCGTTGTGCCTCATCACCCGTTCCGTTACGCCCTCGGCCCCGATCTCGTTGAGGATCGCCCACACGGCGACTCCTCGGGCCGGCGTCGAGAATTCGATTCCCCAATCGGGAGTCCCGTATCCGAGTTCGTCGAAAGGCGAGCCGAGATCGCCCTCACCCCGTGCAACGGAGCGTTCCGAGTCATAGGAGCCCGTCTCGATGGTGAATGAGCGACTCAGCAGGTCTTCGTCTCTGACGAACACGGCCCCAGTGCCGACCGGAGCAGCAAGCCACTTGTGAGGATCCACCGCGAACGAGTCGAAGTCCGCTACATCTCCGTACCGGTCGCGGATCCGCGGGTCCAGGAGCCCGAATCCTCCGTAGGCGCCGTCGACATGGAACCAGATACCGCGTTCATGTGCGATCGCTGCGAGTTCGGGCAGCGGGTCCACCATGCCCATGTTGGCGTCGCCGGCGGACCCCACGATGGCCACCTGGGTGGAGCCTTCGGCCGCGTCTTGGTCCAGTGCCTCCTCCAACCGGGCGACGTCGATCGTGCCGCCCGCGTCGACCGGTATCGCTCTGAGGTGCGCTCGTCCCATGCCGAGCACGCCGAGCGCTCGCCCGACGACGTGGTGTGTCGTCTCGCTTGCGTAGACCCTCGGCCGCTCGATACCTGCGATCCCGTCGAGGGACGGATCGACCCCGAGGCGCTCACCCGCGTGCTGTCGTGCGGCCCCTATCCCGATCAGGTTGGCTGTGGACCCTCCGGAGGTGAGCGTCCCGACATAGGAGTCCGGGAATCCGAGGAGTTCGATGAGCCATCGCACTGCGAGATGATCGACGAAGTTCCCCGGCGTAGCCCACCATCGCTGGGGAACGGAAACCGTCTGTGCGAGGTCGGCCGCAGCCCCCACGTCGGTAGGCATCGTCGTGACCCATCCCGTGAAGCCGGGGTGTCCGACGCGGAGTCCGTTGGGGATGACCACGTCGGCGAGCTGATCGAGGGCGGCTTGGCGCCCCAAGCCCTGTCTCGGAAGCGGTCGATTCAATGCCGGAAGCCATTTCGACCTCTGGCGCGCAGGGTCCGGCCCGTCGAATTCGAGAAAGGACTCGAGTTCACCGAGCACCTTCTCGACGGCTCCTGTGAGGTCGTGGGTCGTTGCTGGGTCGGTTTGCATGCGAAGAAGATACGAGGAACAAGCGAGGATCGACAGTCGGCCAGCCCTGACGTCGGGCTCGAGGGCGCACGAGGCCGATCTCTCGACGAAGAGGGCTCGGGGCTCCCATTCGTTGGATGAGCGTCGACCGGCGAGCGGCGGTAGCGTGACTCACGGGACCCGACGCGCGTCCGGTCCGCCCGGGACTCGAAGGCTCCGGGACCGGTCAGACGGGAGGCGGATGGGATGGCACCGGATCAGATGGATCCCCGATCGCGACGTCCTGTCGTTGCGCTCTCTCTTCTCCTGCTCTTCTTTGCGATTCCCCATACTCTGGAGGACTTCGCGACCGGTGAACCGGCCGAAGCGGGCGTACCTGCCGCCGCGCTCTCACTCGTCGTCGCGCTGGTCTTCTTCGTCCAGGCGCTCGGCCTGTATTGGCTCGGAGAGGGCCGTCGAAGAGGCCTGATCGCCCATCTCGTCATCGGCGTCTTCTGGCCGGTCGCATCGGGCATTGCGCAAGTGCCGGCGATTCTCGAAGACGGACCGTACCGCGAGGGCACCATCTCGGTCATGTACGTGGCCGGCCTGATCGTGGTCGGCGTGCTGCTGGTGCTCTCTGCATGGCGGGCGCTTCGGCGACGACAACCCGCCTCTTCGTAGCTACCTCTCGAGAGCTGTGGAGTCAGTGTCGGTCGGATCGGTCGTCGGGTCGTGTGGCGATTCGCATGTGACGTGAAGGTCAGCGAAAGGGCTTCTCCGCCGAGGGTCTCGGGTGCCTGTCAGAGGGCCGGTCAGGCCGTTGCTGTCCCTGCGCTCTCGAAAGCCATGGCACGCTGAAGCGCAGCCGCCCGCATGTCCGTCGGGATCTCTGTCGGGCCTCCGAGCGACTGAGCGTTGATGGCTGCCTGGGCGGCTTCTTCGACGATCCCTCCGACGAAGACAGCCAGATCCGGCGTTCGGTGGAACACCAATACGCCGTGGTTGGCCAGCAAGACCGCGGGGGTCCCGGGTCTCAGAGCCTTGCGAATGTTGATCAAGGCTTGTTCGGATCCACGGGGACCGTACTCGGCCAGGGGTACTCCGTCGGGAAAGCCGAACATCGCCATCGCCTCCACCCAGCAGCCGATCTCGCGGTGTGCGACAGCGAACGCCGTCGCGTAGGGCGAGTGGGTGTGGACCACACACTGGACTTCGGGATGATCTTCGTACAGGGCCGTGTGCATCGACACCACGGCACCCTGGATGGGCGGGAGATCGCCTTCGAGGAGTGTTCCGTCCAATCCGATCCGGGCGATGCCGTCCGGCGCCAACCCGTTCAAGGTCGGAGCGGTCGTGAAGTACATGTCATCACCCTCGGCTCCTCGGAGACTCACGTTGCCGTGACCATTGGCGGAGATGGCACCGCTTGCGATGACTTTGCGCGCAGTGTCGACGACGCCTGTTACCAGACCTTCATCCATGACTGACCTTCCTCACTCGTGCCCGAGTTGCTCTGGGCCGGAGCCGAGGCGGTCGGACACCTTCCCGCTGCGACTCGACAATGGTTCAGACGAGGTCGATTCCCACCGGTGCTGAGAACCGGTTTCCCGGCATGGGGGAGTCATCGAGACTCGTCCAGCCGCCCAAGACGACTCGTCTCGGACTGTACATCGACCTCGACGCCCGTTTCACCCGAGTGACGTGGCGCGTTGGCGACAGGTCGGAGAAGGGCACGTGACCGTGGCGTCACCAGGGTGCGGTTCAGCCGGGAGCACGGTGTGCTGTCTCACTGGAGACGCCGATCAGGATGGTTGCTGCGGCTACGGC
>CBDTXZ010000036.1:0-21613 GCA_965364515.1 uncultured bacterium | reverse complement strand
TGTTGACGCGTGTCGAAAGCTCTGGCGAGAACGGGATTGGCCACACGACCTCCTGGGTCGCTGTCATCATACGCAGAGATGCCAATACCGACAGTCGGCCAGGTGAACGAACTGGTGGCAGAGACGTACCCTGCTGCGTCCGCCGACGGATACCGATGCGTCGAGATCGGCGAGGGGTTCGCGGTTGCCAGATGGACCTACGACCCGTCGCTCGATCGACCCGGTGGCTTCATCAGCGGACCCACCCAGTTCACGATCTGTGACTCGGCACTGTGGTATCTCTCGTTCACCGTCGTCGGGCTCGAACCCATGGCGGTCACGTCGGATCTGCACATCACGTTCCTGCGTCCTGCCGTGGGCGGAGATCTGCTCGCTCGAGCAGAGCTGATTCGAGCAGGTCGCGCCCGCATCTTCGGCGAGGTGCGCGTCTGGGTCGAGGGAAGCGAGAGCCGGAAGGTCGCTCACGCCACGGGCAGCTACGCCTTGCTGGGGTCACGGTGACGCCCGAACTGGCGCTCGAGCTCGTGAAGCCGATCTCCGACGGCATCCCGTTCAATCGCGTCATCGGCGTCACGCTCGAGTCGATGTCGCCCACCGGAGCGGGAATGGAGGTCGCTCACCGTGAAGAGCTCACGAACAACCCGGCGAGCGGGATCCTCCACGGGGGCGTCGTGTCATCGATCCTCGATGTCGTGGGAGGCCTCTCGGCGCTCTCTGCGCTGGTGTTCGAGCGTGAGCTCGACACCCTCGACGCGATCCTCGAGGTCTTCGTGAAGTTCGGCACGGTCGACCTTCGAATCGACTATCTCCGACCAGGGCTGGGTGAGCGCTTCACCGCAACCGGCACCGTCATGCGATCCGGACGCCGGCTCGCCGTGACACGGATGGAGTTCTCGAACGAGCAGCGGACGCTGCTCGCCACCGGTACCGGAACGTACGTCACCGGTTGAGACCTGACCTCCGTCGGGGTCACCCCCGGACGTTCGACCCTGTCGGCCCGGGCGACGATTCCCGACGCTGGAGTTTGTGTGTCCAGACGAGGAGTGCCCGGTGTCAGCTGTAGAGACGGTCGAACGAGAGAAGCTCGAAGAACCAGGCTGGATCGCGGCGCGGCCTGTGATCGCGTTCGTCGCGATGGCATACGGGATCTCCTGGGGCCTGTGGCTCGTGTCCTCCCTGCTGGGTGGGGACGAGTCGGTGCTGGGAGCAGCCATGTTCGTCCTCGGCGGTTTCGGTCCTGCACTCGCAGCTCTTGCAGTGCTCCGCGCCACCGGCGGTTCGATCCGTGCCTGGGTGCGATCGATCCTGCACTGGCGTGTTCCCGCTCGGTACTGGCTGTACGCGCTCGGTCTTCCGGCGGTGGTCATGGCGTCCGCGAACCTCGCGCTCGTCGTGCTGGGTGAGGAGGTGGAGTGGTCCCTGCTCGGCGATCGGGTCGTCCCGTACGCCGGGACCTTCGTGCTCACACTGTTCTTCCTCGGGGCGCAGGAAGAGCCCGGCTGGCGCGGGTTTGCGTTGCCGAGACTCCAGGAGAGGTTCAGTCCCCTGACGGCCACCCTGGTACTCGGGCTGATCTGGGGTGTGTGGCACGTCCCGCTGTACGGCCCGGTCGGTTTCGTGGTCCCGTTGGTTCTGGCGTTCTTCTACACCTGGGTCTTCAACCGGACTGGCAGCACCCTCATGGCGATTCTGCTCCATGCGAGTTTCACACCGGCACAGGACCATCTCATCCTCCTGTCGGAGGAGACCCACGGCACCACAGACGTCGCCATGGGACTGGCGTACCTGGTCGGCGCCCTCGTGGTCGTCGCTCTGACTCGTGGCCGGCTCGGCTTCGACCGTCGGCAGAACCGGAAGGTCATTGGCGTGAAGGAGACCACCGACTGACCCGATGAAGCATCGCGACGAGGCGTGCCTACGATCTCGGTCGCATGTCCGCACCGCTCGCTGCACTCGTCGATCGCTGGCGCGCCCAGCACTTCCCACCGCTCCCCGGCCGGTGGGTGGTGTCCGCCGGGGCGCGGGCATTCGCCGTTGCCGGCCTGGCCCGCAAACTCGGGGGGCCGTTGCTCGCCGTCGTGCCGGGGGAGCGTGATGCCGAGGAGCTGGCCGACGACCTCGGGCTCTTCATCGAGGACGTGGTCCTCATGCCCGCCTGGGAGATCCTGCCGTTCGAACACATCTCACCGAACGCCTCGACGATGGCGAGACGGGCCGAGGCCCGCCATCGCCTGATTCAGGCGGATGCCGGCACCGTCGTGGTCGCCTCGGTTCGGGCCGTCGTTCAGCGTTCGTCGCCGAGTGACCCGACGCCGGTCGTGGTGTCACGTCACGACGAGGTCGAGATCACCGATCTGGTGCGAAGGCTGGCTGCAATGGGATACCAACGAACCGACCGGGTCGAAGGACGCGGAGAAGTCGCCGTTCGCGGCGGAATCGTCGATGTGTTCCCGGCACAGGGTCACGAGCCGGTCCGAATCGACTTCTGGGGTGACGCGGTCGACGACCTCCGTACGTTCTCGACCGGCGACCAGCGATCCTCGGACCCCGTCGAGCAGATGGTCGCGTTCCCGGCTCGAGAGTTCCGGATCGATTCCGACGAGCTCGCAGAACGGGCCCGGCATCTCCTCAGCTCCGACCCATGGAACGCCTCGGTCTGGGACCGGCTGGCCGAGCGGCAGCAGTTCGGCGGAATGGAATCCTGGATGCCATGGCTGTCGCAACCGAGATCTCTGATGGACGAGCTCCCCGACGGAGTGACGGTGGTGGTGGCGGAGCCGGGCCGCGCCATCTCGCGTGCCGCCGATCTCGCAGACGAGGAGTCCGAACTCGCTGCGGCCTTGGCGCCGACATGGGGTGAAGGCGCTCCTGAGGCGGGTGAGCACCCGCCACTGTTCATGGATCTCGCGGACGCTCTCGCCACCCGACCAACGGTCGAGATGCCGACCATGGCGGCCTCGCCGGCGGACGAGACGCTCACCATCAGGAGCCTCGACGCAACTCCGGGGGACCCCGAGTCGGTGGCCGCCGGGCTCCAACGCCTCATCGCAGCGAAGACGTCGGTCGTCGTCGCGATGGACGGGACGGCCGCAGCCGATCGCGTCGTCCGCGTTCTGTCAGAGAGCGGATTGGTGCTCTCGGCGTCTTCGGAATCTCCTCCCAACGGAGGGGTCGTGATCCCGACCGGGATCCACAAGGGGTTCGTTGCTCCGGAAGTCGGCGTTGCGGTCCTCGGTGAACAGGAGATCGCCGGTCGCCGTCGGTCACACCGTCGCTCCACCGGCAGGCGGCGCAAGGACGTCGGAGCCGAGTATCGGGATCTGAAGAAAGGCGACTATGTCGTCCACTTCAAACACGGCATCGGACGCTTCGAAGGTCTGGTCAGCCGGACCATGGCGGGGGTCGAACGCGACTACCTGATCGTGGCGTACGCAGGAAATGACAAGCTCTATGTCCCGACGGACCAGCTCGCTGCTGTCAGCAAGTACACGGGTGGCGAGGCGCCGAGGGTGTCGAGGATGGGCGGAAAAGACTGGTCCGAGACGAAGGCCAGAGTCCGCAAGGAAGTGGCCGCAGTTGCACAAGAAGTGGTCCGACTCCATCGCGCTCGTGCCGCAGCAACCGGTCATGCGTATCCGCCGGACACCCCATGGCAGCGGGAGATGGAGGGCTCGTTCCCCTTCGAGGAGACAGTCGATCAGCTCGCGTCGATCTCAGAGGTCAAGGCCGACATGGAGGACGACAAGCCGATGGACCGGCTCGTGTTCGGAGACGTCGGCTTCGGCAAGACCGAAGTGGCCATTCGGGCGGCGTTCAAGGCGGCAACGGCTGGAAAGCAGGTGGCCGTGTTGTGCCCGACGACGCTCCTCGCCCAACAGCACTTCCAGACGTTCTCGGACCGGTTCGCTCCCTATCCGATCGAGGTGGCGATGCTGTCGCGGTTCCTCACGGCGAAGGAGGCCAAGGAAGTCGTCGCCAAGCTCAAGACCGGCGAGGTCGATGTGGTGATCGGCACGCACCGGCTGCTGTCCGAGGACATCGAGTTCAAGGAGCTGGGGCTGCTCGTCGTCGACGAGGAGCAGCGATTCGGGGTCGCCGCCAAGGACAAGATCAAGCGGATCCGGGTGGGAGTCGACGTGCTGACCCTGACCGCGACGCCGATACCCAGGACGCTCGAAATGGCGCTCACCGGTGTGCGCGAGGTGAGCCAGATCCGCACGGCACCCGAGGAGCGACATCCCATCCTCACCTACGTCGGCCCGTTCGACGAGAGCTCCGTAGCAGCGGCCATCAGACGCGAGATGCTGCGCGACGGTCAGATCTTCTACGTGCACAACCGGGTCCAGTCGATCGATAGAACCGTCGAGAAGCTCCGTCAGCTCGTGCCCGACGCCCGGTATGTGACCGCTCACGGGAAGATGTCCGAGGGTCAGCTCGAGCAGGTGATGCTCGACTTCTGGAACCGCGAGTACGACGTGATGGTGGCGACCACCATCATCGAATCCGGTCTCGATCTCCCGCAGGTCAACACCCTGATCGTGGAACGAGCCGATCTGCTCGGTCTCGGCCAGCTCTATCAGCTCCGTGGACGGGTGGGCCGCAGCAACCAGCGGGCCTATGCCTACCTCTTCCATCCCACCGATCAGTCGCTCACCGAGGAGGCGCATCGTCGGCTCGAAGCGATCGGGGAGGCCACCGACCTGGGATCGGGGTTCGAGCTGGCGGTCAAGGATCTCGAGATCCGGGGCGCCGGTTCGATGTTGGGTGAGGTCCAGTCGGGCCACATCGCCGCAGTCGGGTTCGAGCTCTACGCCGAGCTGGTCGCCGAGGCCGTGGGCAAGTTGGAGGGTCGCGAGATCGGAGAGGAGACTCCCGAGATCCGCATCGACCTCCCGATCGATGCACACATCCCCGACGACTACATCCCCGAGCAGCAGCTTCGGCTCGAGGCGTACCGACGTCTCGCACTCGCCACCAGCCACCAGGAAGCCGACGAGGTGGCGGCCGAATGGGCGGACCGATACGGGGAGGTGCCGTTGGAGGCCCAGACCTTGATCGACATCGCCAGGCTTCGGGTCGAAGCGCTGCGGATCGGCTTGACCGAGATCGTGAAACTTCGCAACGAGGTCAGGCTCGGCCCGGTCGACCTCACCGACTCCCAGGAGATCCGACTGAAGCGGATCTCCCGCGGATCGGTGCTCAACGCCAGGGAGGCGACGATCTTCATCCCATCCCCGTCACCGTTGCTCTCCGGTGTGTTGGAGTTCCTGGCGAAGATGTGGCCTCAGAGCTGAAGGCATTGCGCCGCTCGCCGTGCGCTATGCGGCATGCGGCATGCGGCCGGCTCGATTGTCTCGCAAGTGGTGAGCCGCAGTACGATGTCGATTGCACCCCAATACCCCGAGGTTTTCCTTGCGCTCCCGATTCTTTTCTCTTCTCGCCGCGTCAGCGATCGTGCTCTCCGCATGTGGAGGTGGCAGCCAGGTGGTGGCCACCGTCGACGACGGCGACCTCTACTCGTTCGAGATCGACGAGCAACTCGTCGAAGAGCTCTCCGTGTCCAGCGGCGCAGTCGACAAGACGCAATTCGCCCAGGATCTGACCAACACGATCGTCGAGGTGATCGTGATCGCCCGGGCCGAGTCCGATTTCGGCATCACCTTCACCGAAGACGAGATCGAGGAGCGACGGGCCGAGCTGCAAGCTTCGGTCGAGACTCAGGGCGTCTACGAAGACTTCCTCGCACAGAACGGCTTCACCGACGAGCGGGTGCGCCGAATCGCCCACCAGCAGTTGGTCGCAGACGCCGTCGAGGACGTTCTGCTCGAGGCGGAGGGCCCGGTGTCGGAAGAAGACATCGATGCCTTCGTCAACGAGACGATCCGAGGCGAGACGAACGCGTGTACCTCGCACATCCTCCTGGAGACCGAAGAAGACGCCCAGGCCGCCCTCGAGCGGGTTCAGGCCGGTGAGGACTTCGCAGACGTGGCGATGGACGTCTCCACAGGGCCCTCGGGGCCGGACGGTGGAGAGCTCGGGTGCACCACGCTGGGGAGCTTCGTCCCAGAATTCGCCCAGGGCGCCTTCGAAGCCGAGATCGGCGTTGCATCCGAGCCGGTCCGATCATCCTTCGGATGGCACATCATCCTCGTCAGCGAGAGGACCGAACCGGACGTCGACCTCGATGTGGTTCGCGAAAACGCCGAGACCGTGATCAACTCGACCCGCGGCACTCCGCTCGTCGAGCAGTGGTTGCTCGGCGTTGTCGCCGAGGCGGATGTCTCGGTGGAGCCCGAATACGGCTCCTGGGTCGCCTCGCCGACGCCCGGTGTGACGCCACCGGCATGATCGACATCGTCGGTCTCGGCCCAGGCGATCTGGCTCGGGTTCCGGCGCCGACGCTGGAGTTGTTGACGGATCCCGAGCGCACCGTCATCGCGCGAACTCGCCATCACCCTGCCGCGGCCCAGCTCGCCGAACGGCGCCCGGTGGTGTTCTGTGACGATCTCTATGACCGGCACGAGACGTTCGACGCCACCTATGAGTCGATCGTCGAGCGGGTGCTCGCCGCCGATTCCCCCGTTGTCTATGCAGTCCCCGGGTCACCGATGGTTGGCGAGCTCGCCGTCGGGAAGCTGCTCGAGCGGGCATCGGTCACCGTTCACCCTGCGGAGTCCTTTCTGGATCTGATGCTCCACACCGTCGGCGTCGATCCGCTCGCCGACGGTTTTCAGCTCCTGAACGCTCACGACCTGCCGATCGCCCCCACCTTCTCCGTCCCCACTGTCATCGGCCAGGTCGACGATCCTGCCGTTCTCGCCGATGTGGCGGCGCTGATCGACCGGACTGCCCCTGATGAGCTCGAGATCACCGTGCTGTCGGGACTGGGCGCGTCGGACGAGACCGTGTGGACCGGATCACCGGCACTGGCACCTGCCGGACTCGCAGGATTCCGGACGTCTATCTACGTGCCGCCTCACCCGAACGGAATCGTCGGGGCCGTCGCGATGATGCGCCGACTGCGTGACGAATGCCCGTGGGATCGCAAGCAGACCCACGAGAGTCTGTTGCGGTATCTGATCGAGGAGACCTACGAGCTGGTCGAGGCGCTCAACGACCTGATCGAAGCGGAGGCGGACGAGCTCGGCGCCTACGCAGAGGTCGAGGACGAGCTCGGCGACCTGCTGCTGCAGGTGCTGTTTCATGCCGTCATCGCCGAGGACGACGGCGCCTTTGGTATCTCCGACGTTGCTCACACGCTCAGGACGAAGATGGTGCGCAGACACCCCCACGTCTTCGGGAGCGTCGAGGCCGATGACGCCGACACGGTCAGGCGCAATTGGGACCAGATCAAGGAAGCCGAACGAGGCGCGGAGCGGTCGTCCCTGCTCGAGGGTATCTCCGCCATGCCGGGGCTCTCCCGGGCGATGGAACTCGGCAGGAGGGCCGCCAAGGTCGGGTTCGACTGGCCTGATGTGTCGGGGGTGCGGGGTGCGGTGGACGATGAGCTCGCAGAGTTGGACCGCGCCGAGTCCCATGATGAGCGGCGCCGCGAGCTCGGCGACGTTCTCTTCTCGATTGTCAACCTGGCGCGCCATCTCGACGCGGATCCCGAATCTGCCCTTCAGGCCGCAGCGACGAGGTTCGACCGCAGATTCCGTCAGATGGAGGCGACTGGCGATCTCGAATCACTCGATCTCGACCAGCTGAATGCGTTGTGGCACGAGGCGAAGCGGGTCACGGACTGAGTTGAGCCGATCCCTCGACGCCTGCTGCTAGTTTCAAGGGATCACACAGAGAGGGATCGTTATGTCCACCGAGATCGTCGACATTCGAGCCCGTGAGATCCTCGACAGCCGTGGGAACCCCACCGTTGAGGCCGACGTCCACCTCGCTGGCGGTGCGTTCGGTCGGGCGGCGGTTCCGAGTGGTGCGTCGACGGGGGCACTCGAAGCCGTAGAGCTTCGAGACGGCGGAGACCGCTTTGGCGGCAAAGGGGTTTCGCAGGCTGTCGAGAACGTCCGCGACGTCATCACACCGAAGCTGCTGGGTGTCGATGCCACCCGTCAGGAGCAGATCGATCAGATCATGATCGATCTCGACGGCACACCCAACAAAGGCGAGCTGGGTGCGAACGCCATCCTCTCGGTATCGCTCGCAGCGGCACGGGCAGCCGCTGCCGGCACCGGACTCCCGCTCTACCGATATCTCGGTGGACCGGCTGCCCGCACGCTCCCGGTGCCGTGCCTGAACGTCTTGAACGGCGGAGCCCATGCGGCCAACTCCGTCGACATCCAGGAATTCATGCTCGTGCCCGGAGGCTTTGCTTCGTTCCGGGAGGCGTTCACCGCCGGTGTCGAGGTGTATCACGCGCTCAAGAAGGTCCTGGCAGGGCGCGGCCTCGCAACGAACGTCGGCGATGAAGGCGGTTTCGCTCCGAACCTGCCGACCAACCGTGCGGCGCTGGAGTTGCTGTTCGAGGCGATCGAATCCGCCGGCTACAAGCCAGGCGAGGAGGTCGCGCTCGCGCTCGACGTCGCCGCCTCTGAGATCTATCGCGAAGGCAGCTATCAGCTGGAGGGGCGTGAGCTCTCCTCTGAGGAGATGGTCGCCTATCTCGCAGAGCTCATCGACGAGTTCCCGCTGGTCTCGGTCGAGGACGGCATGGACGAGGGCGACTGGGACGGCTGGGTTCGGCTCACCGCCGAGGTCGGATCGAGGACTCAGCTGGTCGGCGACGACCTGTTCGTCACCAACGAGAAGATCCTGCGCCGAGGCATCGCCGAGAAGGCCGCCAACGCCATTCTCATCAAGGTCAATCAGATCGGCTCCCTTTCAGAGACGCTGCACACCATGCAGACCGCGGAGGGAGCAGCCTTCGGGCGGATGGTGAGCCATCGCTCCGGCGAGACCGAGGATTCGTTCATCGCGCACCTCGCAGTCGCCACGAATGCGGGCCAGATCAAGACCGGGGCCCCGGCGCGCGGGGAGCGGACCGCCAAATACAACCAGTTGCTGCGCATCGAGGAGGCGCTCGGCGACTCTGCGCGCTACGCCGGTTGGGCGCCGTTCCGGAGACAACGATGATCTCGGTCCGACGTCCGGCGGTCACCCTCGTCGTCGCTGCGGTTGCGGTCGTGCTTCTGGCGATCCTGACCAACGTGATCCCGTTCCGCCAGGTGGTCGATCAACGTTCCGACATCGGCCTCGCTCGGGACCATCTCGCTGCCCTGGTCGCCGAGAACGCAACGCTCACCCAGCAGGTGGCAGCACTGGAGACTCCCATCGAGATCGAACGGATCGCCCGCGAGAAGCTCGGCTACGTGCGCCCCGGTGAGACCGCCTACGTGGTGATCGAGCCGGAGCCCGAGCCCGAGATGGCCGTGTCGACGACGTCGGAGACGACGGTGAAACCCAGTGAGCCTTCGTTCCTGGCGAAGCTCTGGGCCTACGTGACCGGAGCAGACCTGGTCTCGAAGTGACCGACCTGGACATCATGCAGGCGCAGATCGGTCGCCCGCTTCGTGGCGCCCCGACCGTCGCAGCACGGTGCCAACTCGGGTTGCCTGTGGTTGCCGCAGTGGCGCCCATTCTCGAAGACGGCACGCCGTTTCCGACTCGATACTGGCTCACCTGTCCGCTCGCCTCCAAGCGAATCGGAAGACTCGAGTCGATCGGCGGCGTGAGGCGGATGGAGGCGAAGCGTCAGAGTGACCGCTCGTTCGACTCCGCGCTGCAGGCTGCCCATCTGCGGTATGGCACCGAGCGAGATGCCTTGATTCCCGAAGATCATGAGGGCCCTGCTCCCAGCGGCGGCGTGGCGGGCCTGGAGCATGGAATCAAGTGCCTTCATGCGCACTATGCGGACACGGCCGCAGGAAACGAGAATCCCGTCGGCGACGTGGTCGCTGGCTGGGTCGAGCCTCTCAACTGCACGGTGCCCTGCGTGGTCGACGGCGACAGAAGCCCACTGTGGGAGGAGCCGGAATGAGCCGCGCTGGAGTGGACATCGGAACCAACACCATGCGGCTGCTCGTCGTCGATGCCGGCGGCGCGACTCTGGAGAGAAGGGTTGAGATCACAGGCCTCGGAACCGGGCTCGATGCAACCGGCGCCCTCGGAGACGAGGAGGTCGAGCGCACCATCTCCGTGCTCGCCGAGTTCGGCCGCATCATCGCAGAGCGGAGGTGTGACGCCGTCCGCGTGGTTGCGACCGCCGCCAGCAGGGACGCCTCGAACGGTGCCGAGTTCATCGATCGAGCCGCACAGGCGCTCGGTCACCCCCCTGAGGTGATCGGGGGAGAGGAGGAGGCCAGGCTCGCATTCTCCGGCGCCATGTCACGGCTCGAGCCGCCGGCCGGCAGGACACCCGTGGTCGTCGACATCGGAGGTGGAAGCACCGAATTCGTCGACCCGATCCGTGCGATCTCGAGCCGAATCGGTTCTGTCCGGATCACCGACCGGCTCCTGACCGAGCGGCCGGTCGGCTTCGGCCAGTTGATCTCGGCGTCCCGGGCGATCCAGGAGGCGCTGCTCGCCCATCCCGAGCCCGACGTGGGGTATTGGATGGTCGGGGTGGCCGGAACCTGGACGAGCATCGCCGGTCTCCTTCGGGGCGAGTATGTCGTGGGAGAGATGCACGGGGTCACCGTCAGCAGGCTCGAGCTGGATCGATTGGTCATCACCCTCGCCGCAACCGGGTTCGAAGAGACGGCCCAGCTGCCCGGACTTCATCCGAAACGCGCTCGGGTGATCCTGGGCGGCGCCATGATCGCCCGAGAGGCGATGCGCCGATTCGACATCGCAGAGGTCACCGTGTCCGAGTCGGACCTCTTGGACGCGTTGGTACATCAGGGCCGATGACCGGCGGAACGAGATGTAGCCTGATTTCGGCCCTGCCCGGGTGGCGCAACTGGTCGACGCACTCGTCTTAAACACGAGGGCCGCAAGGCAGTGTGGGTTCGAATCCCACCCCGGGCACAGTCGGGGGAGCGATCCCCGCTTCGAGGACATGTGGAAGGAGAGGCGATGAACCCGATCGACATCGATGCGCTCGTCGCTCGTGCAGCCGATGCCAGACAGTTCGCCTATGCGCCGTATTCCGGTTTCCTGATGGGCGCAGCGGCGCTCGGGTCGGACGGGAGGCTTCATCCGGGCTCGCTCGTCGAGAACGTCTCGCTCGGACTCGCCATGTGCGCGGAACGAGTTGCCATGTTCGCGGCGGTCACCGCCGGCGCAGGCCAGATCGCCGGTCTCGCGCTGGTCTCGCAACGAACCGACGGCGAGATCACGATGCCGTGTGGGGCTTGTTGTCAGGTCGCGCTCGAGCTCGGCGGTCCCGGCGTTCAGGTTGCGGCTGCAGACCCCGACGGTGTGCTCTCACTCACGACGATCGCCGAGCTGCTGCCCCGAGGCCCGCACAAGAGCGCTTGACGTCGACGGCTGCGACACAAAAAGAGGGCCGGACCCATCGGATCCGGCCCTCTGTTCCTGAGTTGTCGCCGTCAGGAGATCGGGTCGAGTTGCTCCGGCGGAGCGATCTGCTCCATGAACTCGGGATAGGCGGAGGCGCCGTGCTCGATCCTGTCGAGTCCTGCGAGCTCTTCTTCGGCCGTGACCCGAAGGCCGACGGTCGCGTGGATCACACGGAACACGATGCTCGAAGTCACGAACACCCATGCGATGATCGCAAGCACGCCGACGATCTGATAGCCGAGCTGTGCGAATCCGCCACCGGTGAGGAGTCCGATGTCGGTTCCGAAGATGCCGACTGCGAGGACGCCCCAGATGCCGCAGAGACCGTGGACGGCGATGGCGCCGACCGGGTCGTCGATTCCAGCACGCTCGATCGCCTGGATTCCGTAGACGATGATCGCACCGGCGATGAGGCCCACCACGATCGCCCATCCGTTTGCGATGACGTCCGGACCGGCGGTGATACCGACGAGACCGCCGAGTGCACCGTTCAGGGTCATGCCGGGGTCGGGCTTGCCGAATCCCTTGTTCATCCACGAGATGGCCATGGCGCCCATCGCGCCGGCCGCAGCAGACAGCGTCGTCGTCACGGCAACCGAGGCGAAGTCGGCGCCGACCGCAGCCAGGGTGGAACCGGCGTTGAAGCCGTACCAGCCGAACCAGAGGATGAACACACCCAACGAGCCCATGAGGAGCGAGTGGCCGGGGATGGTCTGCGGCTTCCCGTTTTCGTCGTACTTCCCGATCCGGGGTCCGAGCACCATGACGCCGGCGAGAGCGGCGACGCCACCGGTCAGGTGGACGAGGCCGGAGCCGGCGAAGTCGAGGAAGCCGAGGTCGCTCAGCCAGCCATCACCGCTCCACTGCCAGTGGGTGACGATTGGGTAGATGATGCCGGTGATGAAGGGTGTGTAGATCAGATAGGAGGAGAACTTGGTGCGTTCGGCCATCGCTCCCGAGACGATCGTGGCTGCCGTCGCGGCGAACACGACCTGGAAGAACCACTCGACCGATCGGTCAGGGTTGGAGAAGAACCACTCACCGGTTGCAAAGAAGCCGCCAACCGACGTGCCACCGTATGCCAGCGCAAACCCGAAGGCCCAATAGGTGATGGCGCCAACCGAGAAGTCCATGAAGTTCTTCATCACGATGTTGGCGGTGTTCTTCGCACGTGTGAACCCGGCCTCGACCAGGGCGAACCCCGGCTGCATGAACATGACCAGGATTCCCGCGACCACGACCCAGACGTCGTCGACCGCTGCCGCGACCTCCTCGACCTCTTGTGCCATGGCTGTTCCCGCAAGCGGTCCGAACAGCGCAAGGGCGGAGATTCCGCCAAGCGCCAGCAAACGCTTCCGCATTGTGCCTCCAGTTATCAATAGGGGAGTCGAGAACGTATGTCTCGGATTTTTCTTGCCGGTGTACTGAACATTGCCGACTGCACACGTTTCTGTTTCGTGTGTGTTTCCGCAGCCGAGATGCGGTCGTGATTGTCAGACGCTGGAAGAATGGACCCGATGTACTCCGATTCCAGGCTGGCCAACGAAGGCGCCCACGTGATCTCGACGGCCTGGAACGATCTCATCGACCGGTTCTGGATCGTCACCCGCCGGGCGAGGCATCGCTTTCTCGCTGCGGACTGGAAAGCGATCGCTGCTGATCACGTCGAACGTCTCGATCTCTATTCGACCTTCGTCGCACGGGCGGAAGCCGACATCCGCAGACTTCTCGACGATCGCCTGGAGGCCCGCGACGTGTGGATCGGGATGAGGGCGGTCTACTCGGGCGCAGTGAACACCCGGCCCGACTGGGAGTTGGCGGAGACGTTCTACAACTCGATCACTCGTCGGATCTTCGACACCGTAGGAGTCGATCCACGCATCGAGTTCGTTTCGAGTGACTACCCCGATCGCGCACCGGGTCCGGTGGGTCGACTCGTCACGTCGTACCGCGGTGAGAACGTGATCGAAGCATTGCGGGCGGTGCTGGAAGACGTCGCTCTCGACGAAGCCTGCGCCGACCTCGAAGCCGACCTGGAGATGGCGGCGGGCCGACTGCTCGACCGGGCCGATCAGATGGGGGCGCCGGAGATCGACTCGATCGAGGTCCTGCCCACCGTCTTCTTCCGCGGCTCGGGTGCCTACGTCGTCGGGCAGATGCGCGTCGGTGAACGCACCACCCCGATCGCACTTGCGCTGCTGCACCCCGAGGGAGGGGTGCGGATCGACGCCGTGATGACGACCGAGAACGAGTTGAGCATCCTCTTTTCGTTCACCCGCTCCTACTTCCACGTGGCGGTGGACCATCCACACGAAGTCGTGGCCTATCTCCAGGGCCTGATGCCCCGGAAGCGCAGGGCAGAGCTCTTCATCTCGCTGGGATTCAACAAACACGGCAAGACGGAGTTGTTCCGGGAGCTCATGGCCCACCTCGATTCGTCGGAAGACAGGTTCGAGACGGCTGCGGGCGTTCCGGGCCTCGTGATGGTCGTCTTCACACTCCCGGGCTTCGATGTGGTCTTCAAGGTGATCAGAGACCGCTTCGGCGCCCCGAAACAGATCACCCGCGATCGTGTGATGAACAGATATCGACTGGTGTTCCGCCACGACCGGGCCGGGCGGCTGGTCGACGCCCAGGAGTACGAGCATCTGTCGTTCGCCGCCGACCGCTTCGACCCCGACCTCCTGGACCAGCTGCTCGAGGCCTGCTCGCGGACGGTCGTGCAGTCTGGCGACACGGTCCACATCGCCCACGCATATGTCGAACGCAGGGTGACCCCACTCGATCTCTATGTCCATGAGTACGGCGGAGCCGCCGCCGAGGCGGCGATCGTCGATTACGGCCAGGCCATCAAGGATCTCGCCGCGAGCGGGATCTTCCCGGGCGACATGCTGTTGAAGAACTTCGGCGTCACCCGTCACGGCAGGGTCGTCTTCTATGACTACGACGAGCTGACCACTCTCGACGAGTGCACGTTCCGGACGATCCCGGTGAGTGACGACCCCTACGACGACATGTCCCCGGAGCCGTGGTTCTCGGTGGGTCCGGGGGATGTGTTCCCCGAGGAGTTCGAGACGTTCCTCGGTCTGTCCGGCGGGCTCGGAGATGTGTTCCGTTCGCATCATGGCGATGTGTTCGAGGCGTCCGCCTGGAGAGAATGGCAACAGCGCGTGGCCGAGGGTGATCGACTCGAGGTCTTCCCGTACACGAACCAGCAACGATTGGGCACCGCATGAGCATGACTGTGACAGATGTCAGGGGGCTCACCGACCGCCTCACACGATCGATGGGCAGTGTGATCGTCGGGAAGTCCGAACAGCTCGCGACCGTGGTCGCCTGTCTGCTTGCGCGAGGTCATCTCCTCTTGGAGGATCTTCCCGGCACCGGCAAGACGATGTTGGCCCGATCGCTCGCACGCTCGATCGACGGCGTGTTCCGGCGGGTGCAAGCGACCCCCGACCTGCTACCGAACGACGTGACCGGTGTGAACGTGTTCGACCCCCGGACGACCGACTTCGCATTTCGCCCGGGCCCGGTGTTCTCCAACATTCTCCTGACCGACGAGATCAATCGAGCCACTCCCCGCACACAGTCGGCGCTTCTCGAAGCGATGGCCGAGCGGCAGGTCACGATCGATGGCGAGAGCCGGTCGCTCGAGGACCCGTTCATGGTGATCGCCACCCAGAATCCGGTCGAATTCGAAGGCACGTTCCCGCTCCCCGAGGCACAGCTCGATCGGTTCCTGATGACACTGAGGCTGGGATACCCGTCGAGAGACGAGGAGTCCGGCCTGGTCCGAGACATCGCCGCCACCCATCCCATCGAAGCCGTCGTTCCGGTGGCCTCGCTGGAAGACGTGTCGTCTGCCCGAAGACTCGTCGCCGAGATCGTCGTGGGCACGGAGATGTCCGAGTTGGTCGTTTCGATCACATCGGCCACGAGGCAGCATCCCTCCGTCGCGCTCCCTGCGAGCCCGAGAGCTTCCCTGGCGCTCGCTGCGGTCGCCAGGGCGTCTGCCGCGATGGACGGGCGCGACTTCGTGGCGCCGTCCGACGTCAAGCGCTTCGTCGAGCCGGTGCTCGCACATCGCCTTGCGCTGACGGCGGACGCCCGTCTGCGCGGGCAGACCCCGGCGAGTGTGCTCGGGGAGATCGTCGACGGGCTCTCGATGGGAGTTCGGGACGCCGGAGAGTGAGTCGGTCGCGATGACGAGGCGTCTCCTCCGGCCAACGGTCCTCCTCTTCCTGGTTGGATTCGCGGTGCGAGTCGAGCCGCTCATCGGTCTCGGTCTCGGCCTCGGAATCTGGTTGGTGTGGGCGTGGATGTCTCCGCGCCGGGCGCTGGCGACCGTTCATGTCGATCGCTCCCATCCGCAGCGGGTCATGTGGGGAGACGAGTTCGAAGTCGCCGTGCGCATCGACGCGGAACGGCCGCTTCGATGGCTGGAGATATCGGACGTCGCCCCGTTCGATCTGGACGGGAGTGCCCGCTACGCGGTCGATGTCTCGCCTGGCGAGACGATCGTGCGCACCCGATCGATAGCCGCCAGGAGACGAGGCCTTCACACTCTCGGTCCAACGCTCTTGACGGCGGGCGACCTCTTCTCGGTCGCAACCCACTCCAGGCAGGCGGGAGAGATCCGGTCGCTCCTCGTCTATCCCCAGATCGTTCCCGTGGCCCACATCCCCGTGACGCCAGAGTCGCCAGAGCCGGTTCTCGCCACTCGGAGGCCGCTCTTCTTCGATCCGCACCGGATCAGAGGGGTCCGTTCGTATCAGCCGGGCGATCCTTTCCGATCGATCCACTGGACTTCGTCTGCGGCTGCCGGCGAACTGCTCGTCAAGGAGTTGGAGCCGGCATCTCACCAGGACGTCGTCGTCTCGGCGGACATGGCCCAGCTGTCTCATCCGCTCTCGGGGCGACATCGAAGTGGCGAGCTGGCCGTGGTCGTGGCTGCTTCGCTGCTCCACCACTACGTGACGGTCGAGCGCAGGCCGACCGGGCTCCGCCTCGCAGGTCTCGACTCGGTGCTCTCCACGCCGATCGACATGGACGAACCCCCCGAGCTCGATGACGCCCATCTCATGGGGGCACTCGAGATGCTCGCCCGGGTCAGGCTCGACCGAGAGCGGACCACCCACTCGCTCCTCGATCCGTTCGGTCTCGGATTCGGTACGACACTGATCCATGTCGCCGGGACGATTTCCGACGAGCAGTTCGTCGATCTCGTCGATCTCAGGAGGCGGGGGCTCACCGTGAAGCTCATCGTCACCGGCGGTGCGCCGTCCGATGCGGTCACCGCAGGACTGGCCGCCGAAGGCGTCGGTCTTTCGATCGTCGACCGAACGACCGATCTCGGGGAGTCGTGATGCGACTCGTACCGATCGCGTCGATGGCGGTGATGGCGGCGTGTCTCGGGCAGGTGACCGGACGCGCATTCGATTCGCTCGGCCCGCTGACGGGAGCGGTGCTGGCGGGTGTTGCCGGACTGGCTGCGGGGTTCATCGCCGCCGTGCGCCCGGAGGGGCCGGCCGGTGTGACGTGGCGGAGATTGGAGCTCCTCGCCTATCCGGTCGTGGCGGTCCTCGTCGTGGGAATCTCGAACGGCGAAACCCGACTCGAGCCAACCGTCGTTGGGATCGGGATGGTTCTCCTCGTCCGCACTCTGGTCGAGTCGACGGTCGCGGATCTGGCGATGATGGACCGGTTCCTCGACGATCGGCCAACCGGCGCACCGCCCGACCGGATTCGATTGCGCATGCTGGGAGTGGGACTCTTCCTCGCGTCGGTGGCCGGTTACACGCTGGGAGTCGATGCCGGATTCACCGACCTCGATCGGCCCGCAGTCGGAGGCCGTCTGGTCGCGGTCGTCGTGTGGTTCGCCGTCGGCATCGCCGGAGTCGGCGCCGTCAGTCGGCGGTTTCGACAACGGGCGTGGGATGTCAACGGCGTCGAAGTGAGCGATCGCCTCTCTGATCGGTGGACCGCCGGGGTGGCCGGAGCCATCGTGCTGGTCGTGGCCGTCACCATCGGCGCTCCGTTCGTGACGGGACAGCTCTCCGCCGTCCCCGCACGGGTGATCAGCGAGACCGACGGCCTCGATCGATTCGTCACGAGAGCGCTGGAACTGCTTTCGCGCGACGTCAACGCCGACGAATCGGATCGGCCGGGCTTCGACGACGAGAACCGTGGCAGCCCCACTGACGCGTTCGAGCCCCAGACCCAGAACCGGCCGTCGTGGATCGGTGATGTGGTCTTGACCGCGATCATCGCCACCGTCTTCCTGTGGGCGATCAGGGCAGGCCGCAACGCTCGTTTTCGACGGGGGTCGCGACCGGCGGGCTCCGGTGGGTGGCAAGAGCTCAAGACGCTTCTCGCCGGGATCCTGTCCGAGCTGCGCGCCGTGTTCGCCGGGCTCCTGGCGTGGCTACGAGGGGTCGGTCGAAGCCGCCGCGTGCCAACGGTTCGGATGGGGGGTCGGGAAAAGCCGACTGGACATGTGCCGAGTAGGCGATGGTCCCCGACCGATCCCGTCGAGCGTCGGATCGCTCGGGCCTTCACCGAGGTAGCCGACCTCGAGCCTGTGCAGCCCGGTGAGACTCCCGCCGAGGTGGCGCATCGGGTCGGTGACAGGACCGACGCCGCCGGGGCGAGGATCGTTCTCGGCGGATATCTGCGCGCCCGATACTCGCCGCATCGTGTGGAGGAAGAGGTCGCAACCGACGTCGAAGCGGCTGCCCGGACGGTGACGCGCGCGGCCGACCACCCGCCCGAGCCTCTCGGGAACTCCGACCCTGGCGCCGACCCTCTCGATGGGTAGTGTTGCGGAGCGAGCGTTCCAGGAGACCAATTGGCCGAGTATCCGTCCGAATTCGAACTCGATGTCGTGCTGAGGGACGGCGAGACCGTTCAAGTCCGCCCGATCACCCCGGACGATGGAGCGCTCCTGGTCGACTTCTTCGAGCGAATGGGCCCCGAGAGCCGCTACTTCCGCTTCTTCCGCGTCAAGCAGAGCCTCCCTCCGGAGGAGGTCGAGTTCTTCACGACCGTCGACTACTTCAACCGCATGGCTCTCATCGTGCTCGACGGGGACTCGATGGTGGCGGTCGCCAGATACGACCGTGAGGCCGAAGGATCCGCAGAAGCAGAGGTGGCGTTCGCAGTCGCCGACGACCAGCAGGGCCGCGGGATCGGCACCGAGCTCCTGCAGCTGCTGACATCACACGCCAGACAGAACGGCGTGGAGCAGTTCCGTGCGTTCGTCCTGCCCGAGAACGTCCAGATGATGCGGGTCTTCCGGAACTCCGGCTACGAGCTCCGCCGGACCGTCGACGACGGCGTCTACACCGTCGACTTCCCCGTGGCCTACACGGAGGGAGCGCGGACCGCAGCCGAGCATCGTGAGAAGCGGGCGATCGCAGCTTCCATCCTGCCGCTGTTCTTCCCCCGCTCGATCGCCGTGATCGGAGCTTCGACGCGTCAAGGGGCCATCGGCAACACGCTGTTCCGCAATCTTCTCCACTCCGGGTTCGGAGGAGCGGTCTATCCGGTGAATCCGAATGCGACGGTCGTGAACTCGGTTCGGGCATACAAGTCCGTTGCCGAGATCCCGGACGACGTCGACCTGGCCATCATGGCGGTGCCGGCTTCAGCTGCCCTCGACGCCGCACGGGACTGCGCGGCCAAGGGCGTCCGGGGACTGGTGGTGATCACCGCAGGATTCAGCGAGATCGGTGGCGATGGCGACAGCCTCGAAGAGGAGCTGCTCGACATCGTTCGCAGAGGCGGGATGCGCATGGTGGGGCCGAACTGCATGGGCCTGCTCAACACCGCACATCCGGTGTCGATGAACGCCACGTTCGCTCCGATCTATCCCCCTGCCGGAAACATCGCCATGTCGTCGCAATCGGGGGCGCTCGGCATCGCCATCCTCGAGTACGCCTCGCGCAACGGCCTCGGTATCAGTCAGTTCGTCTCGGTCGGGAACAAGGCCGACGTCTCCGGCAACGACCTGCTCCTCCACTGGGAGGACGATCCGGCGACGGACGTGATTCTGCTGTACCTCGAGTCGTTCGGGAATCCTCGACGTTTCGCCCGCCTCGCCCGAAGGGTCGCCCGGAAGAAGCCGATCGTCGCCGTGAAGTCGGGGCGCACCGCCGCCGGGAGCAGGGCCGCATCCTCCCACACCGGCGCCCTTGCCTCTCTCGACGTCGCGGTCGATGCGCTGTTCCAGCAGTCCGGGGTGATTCGAACCGAGACCCTCGAAGAGATGTTCGCCGTCGGCGCCCTTCTCGCCAACCAGCCGATCCCGAAGGGCCGGCGAGTCGGGATCGTGACGAATGCCGGCGGTCCCGGCATCCTCGCCGCAGACGCTCTCGAGTCTCGCGGCCTGACGCTTCCCGAATTCTCTCCCGAGTTCCAGGAACGACTCAGGTCGGAGCTGCCGGCCGAGGCCTCCAGCCGGAATCCGGTGGACATGATCGCCGGGGCCACCGCAGACGACTTCCGCCAGGTGGTCCACGCCGTCCTCGAGAGCGGCGACGTCGATGCACTGATCGTCATCTACGTGCCCACGTCGAAGGCAGGCACGATCGAGATCGGTACCGCCGTGCGCGAGGTCGCCGAGGTGTACGAAGGCGACACGACGATCCTGTCGGTGTTCATGCAGTCAGAAGAGATCTCCAGCCTCATGAGCAACGAGAACGTGACGGTCCCGACCTTCCCGTTCCCCGAGAACGCCGCTCGCGCCCTCGCCCGGGTGGTGCGTCACGGCGAATGGTTGCTGCGGGATCCAGGTCGTGTGCCGGAGTTCGCCGACATCGACGTGGAGTCGGCGAAGATGGTCGTGGCGGACGCCATCAGCCGGATGGGAAACGAAGGCGGCTGGCTCGAACCCGATGATGTCGACGCCGTTCTGGGCTGCTTCGGGATCTCGCTCCCTGCGACCATGGTGGCGACCGATCCGGACGGAGCCGTATCTGCCGCACGGGACATCGGGGGCCCGGTCGCTCTCAAGGTGATCTCCGAGAGCGCGCTCCACAAGTCCGACGTCGGCGGCGTCCTGCTGGATGTCGAGGGCGAGGATGCGATCCGGGAAGGATTCGCCGCCGTCACCGCAGCCGTCGACCAACACGACGGTGTGCTCGTCCAGGAGATGGTCGACGGGGGCCACGAGGTCCTCATCGGCATGACCGAGGATCCGAATTTCGGTCCGATGCTGGTCTACGGACTCGGTGGCGTGTACGTCGAGTTGCTGAAGGACGTGGCGTTCCGTCTCAACCCGCTGACCGATGTCGACGCAGCGGAGATGATCGAGGAGATCAAGGGCGCCGACCTCTTGAAGGGCTACCGGAACATGCCGCACGGTGATCGAGAAGCGCTCAAAGAGACGCTCCTTCGGGTTTCGGCGATGGTCACCGCGATACCCGAGATCGTCGACATGGATCTCAATCCGGTCAAGGTGCTCGAACCCGGAAAGGGCGTGCGAGCGGTGGATGCCCGGATGAAGGTCCGCCCCACCGAGCCTGGTTGGTCCCCCGAACTGCTCGACCTCCCGGCGGTGGTCTCGTGAGCCGGGCTGGCGCCCGGCGGCTTTCGGCTCTCCGCTATCGGCTATCGGCTCCACGGCGCTCGTCGTCGACATGAGCGGAGGCCGCAATCGGTGACGAAGCAGGTCGTCCACGTTCCCTGGGCGACCGCTCGGTGGTGGCCGGGAGCCGGCAGCCGGCAGCCGGTAGCCTGAAGGCATGTCTCTCGTGAACTTCGAAGTCGATGGCGCGGTCGCCGTCGTCACGCTCAACCGTCCGCCCGTCAATGCGCTCTCCGAGGAGCTCTCCAACGATCTGTTGGAGGCGTTCGAGAAGTGTCAGGACGATTCGATCCGGGCCGTCGTCGTGACCGGCGCCCCGCACTTCGCCGCAGGTGCGGACATCAAGGGGTTCCGTGCCGCCCACGAGAGCGGCACCGGCGACACCCTCGCTCGGGCGCTCGTCGACGCAGCCTGGGCGCTGGAACGGCTCGAGAAACCGACCATCGCTGCAGTGCGGGGCTACGCGCTCGGCGGGGGACTGGAGTTGGCGATGGCGGCGGACTTCCGATTCATGTCCGAAGACGCCCAGGTCGGTCAGCCAGAGATCAA
>CBDTXZ010000035.1:0-21839 GCA_965364515.1 uncultured bacterium | reverse complement strand
TCTTCGACGAGCTCCGCACCAAGGTCACTGCTGTCCTCGACGAGCGAGCGGAGACGTACGGGTACGTTTAGGACCCATACCGCGGTGGCGCACGCAAGCAGGCTGCAGTTCCCATGAGCCCATCACCCACCGTCCTGCCGCCCCGCGCGTTCGACCATTTCTACAGCGGTGGCGCCCGACTCGCAGCCTTCCGCGGCACGGAGCCGGCAACCCACCATCCTGAGGAATGGCTGGCCTCCACGGTGACCCGAGACGGTCACGCCACCACGGGGCTGACCACCATCGGCGACCGATACCTGCGCGACCTCATTGCGGCCGACCCGGACGGCTGGCTAGGCGCAGACCACGTGGCGCGATACGGCGTCGACACGGGAGTGCTGGTCAAGCTGCTCGACCCCGGACGGCGACTCCCGGTTCACCTGCACCCGACGCGCCGATTCGCCCGCAGGCACCTCGACTGCCCCTACGGCAAGACCGAGGCCTGGGTGGTGCTCGAAGGTGGCACCGTCTACCTAGGCACCACTCGCCCCGTGCATCGCGAGGAGTGGATGGAGATGGTCGATGCACAAGCAACCGACCAGATGCTCGGTCTGCTCAATCCGGTCGAGGTGTCGCCCGGAGACAGCGTGCTCGTTCCGTCCGGTACGCCCCATGCGATCGATGCCGACACGTTCGTTCTCGAAGTCCAGGAGCCAACTGATTGGTCGATCCTGCTGGAGTGGGAGGGGTTCGACATCGATGGTCGAAGCGAAGGCCACCTCGGTCTCGGGTTCGACCTCGCGCTGCGAGCGATCCGCCCCGGGGCCCTGGAGGCGGAACAGCTTGCAACGCTCATTCGACGAGCGACGACGGCTGAAGCCGGCGTGCCTCATTCTGCGCTGCCTCCTGGCGCCGAGCCGTACTTCAGAGTGTGGAGGCTCGTGGCAACGAGGTCGTGCCCGGTACCGTCCGGCTTCGGCGTGCTCCTTGTCACCGATGGTGCAGGCAGGCTGAACGGCCTGGGGACGACGATCGATGTCGAACCCGGCGTGGTCATCGTGGTGCCGGCCGCCGTCCAATGTTCCCTCGACGGCGAGGTGGGCGCGTATCTGGCCCAGCCTCCTGCACCCAACGCCCCCGAGGCCCGGGAGTGGGACACGTGACCCCTCCGGTGCGGGCGACAGCATGTTCCCGCTCCACAACCCCGTGTCCTGTCATCGGCCTTCTGCCGACGTCGCGGCACAACTGGGCCTGTGACGCCGTTCTCTGAGCACCCACCACTTGTTCCACGCCGCGGAGTGGCGCTCATCACGCCAAGCCCGCATGGGCGGAAGCGATCAGGTGGTGTGGCACTGGCAGAACGTCGCGATGTGTGGCTCGACTTGTCGAGCAGCTGCAGGCGCACTTCGCCTACCAGGACGGAACCCCGCTCATCCTTCCCGTTGTCATCCTCGAGCCCTCATCCAGCAGCACCCGAGGTGAGTGATTTCGTTCGCGTCACGTGTGCCCTCCGCTCGAACGGGCGAGACGATGTCCTGCTGTCCACGCCGTTCGAAGGAGTTGCTGACGGCGAAGGATTCCATTCACCGCCATCGGCGTCCCGGTGCCGGTCCCCGGCCGCGGGACTCACACAGAGCAACGCACGGGTTCGGCTTCCTCTGCGGCCCGTGTGAGTGGATGGCCGCGCCGGCCAGCAGCCGGGGAACCGCACCGAAGAGTCGAACGTCGAACAGACATCAGCAAGGAACGTGAGGTCGACGATGTTCCGTTTCACCGGTGCTCTCATCCTGGCAGCCGTTCTGGGTCTCTCCGGTTGCAGCACCTCCCTCACAGACCCCGACGGCACCACCACCCCGCCCTCGACTTCCGATCCCGAGGTTGTGACGGTGCCGGATCTGATCGGGTTGGACCTGGCAGAGGCCAGGGTGGCGTTGGGCGACACCGGACTGGATCTCGAGGCGCGGCCCGAGGCGATCGACGAGGCAATCGTGGTTGCCCAGGAACCACTCGCCGGCGCCGAAGTCGCCGTCGGTACTGTCGTCATCGTCGATGCCCGTGTGACTCCGACCTGCAACGCACCTGATCCGCTCGCTCCCGGCGCAGACGAGATGGTCATCACGGTGCTCTTCGAGTGCAGCGGCGACGCAGTTGCACCCACCGGAGGTGTCGGGGTCCCGCGAATCGTTCCCGACACTGCAGCACCGGCCGAGCGCATCGAGTGGACACTCCGGTCCCTCCTGGCCGGCCCAACGGACGACGAGCGCAACATCGGGTTCGAGTCGGCGTTCGACGTCGCAACGGCTGATGCCCTGAACGGTGTGTCACTCTCCGACGGAGCCCTGGTGGTCGACTTCAACGACGCCGTCGTCGTCAACAACATGAGCACCGCCACCGGCATGGTGTTCTTCCAGGCGGAACTCAAGCGGAACGTGTTCCAGTACCCCGAGGTTCACACGGTCGAGTTCCGATTCGACGGTGACTGCGAAGCGTGGTCGGCACTGTTCGAGTCGGACGGATGCCGGGTCGTCTCCAGGGCCGACTGGGATGCGGAGCTGGCTGCCTGGGATGCGGAGCGGGCGGAGTCGGAACTCCCCGAAGACGGTCGAGTTGCCCTCGTGGCGTACTGGGACTCACTCCCCTCGGCCCCGGGCATCGACCACCGCATCACCGCCGCCTGGAAAGGCGACCCTTCTGCAACGAACTCGGGCACACCGAGAGAGGTCTGGTGCGTTGAGGCAGAGACCTCCTCCCCCGATCCCTCCGTCGACGGCAGCCGAATGGTGTGGCTCGTCACACGCAGCGCCACAGAGACGAATTGGACGGCGGCCCTGCTGGCGAGCCTGTCTTCCACATGGCCATACGAAGCATGCGCCGCCTCCCGATGAGCGATACCGGCGCGTCGGTGCTCCTCGGCAATCGAGCCCGTGCATCTGCATCCGCGCAGCCGACTGTCGTGGACACGGGTCGGGCCAGCAGAGCGCCGCATATGCCTCCCACCGGTATGCAGAGATCGGTGCAGCGCAGCCAACGTCGCACTCGCACGTATCCGATCGCGTTCTTGTCGCTGCTCGTTCTGATGAGCGCGGCGTGCTCACAGACCGAGACCGGGCTGGAGATTGAAGACACCGTCTGGGAGATGGTCTTCGTGCGGGACGGCGACAGCATGTCGCCAGCAGACCCGACGACGATCGCCACCCTCGCGTTCTCAGATGGCACAGCAAACGGCTCCACCGGATGCAATCTCTTCAGGTTCTCGTACACCATCGACAGGGACTCGATCATCTTCGGCGAGCCGGCACTCACCGGGTTCGCCTGCGACCCCGCCTACGTCGAGCAGGGGGACGCCGTGGTCGAAGCCCTGAAGGCGTCGGAGCGCTTCGCCGTGTCCGAGAACCAGCTCGAACTGGCAGATGCAGACGGGACCGTGTTGGTGCAGTATCGCCCTGCCGACCTGCTTCCGCTCGAAGGGATCAGCTGGCGGCTCATGTGGTACGCCCCAGGCACATCCCCTCTCGACGGCACCGACATATCGTTGGCGTTCACGACGGACGGGACGCTCGTCGGTGTTTCCGGTTGTAACGACTACACGGCCGGCTATCAGATCGACGACGGCTCGCTCGTCATCGGACCGATCGCCTTGACCGAAAGGGCCTGCTCCGAACCAGATGGTGTCATGACTCAGGAAGCCGACTACCTGGAAGCCATCAGCGAAGCGGTTTCCTACGTCACCACGCTGACGGGTCTCGAACTTCGCGACGCCAACGAACGACCGGTCGCCGAATTCCGTTTCGGTGGCCGCATTCGAGCCGAACTTTCCGGCTAGGGCGCTCTGCCGCAGCTGCGAGAACCTGACTGAGTGGTGGCAGACAGTTCCACGATCCCGTCTTCGTCGGCCGACGGCTCCGTGAGATATCGGTCCACAGATGTCATCATGGATTCGCTCTACAAGATCCGTTCGATCAGTACTGTGCCCCGCACCGCTACGAGGAGAGGCCATGACCAGCGAAGGTGACGTGGAGAACGACATGTCCGATCACGTCGTTGACGAAGAAGAGAGCCCGCGCGCCATCCGGGTCGACATCACCGGAGCATTCGTGTGGCAGGCGATCGGCGCCGTCCTGGCCACGCTCGTCGGGATCTGGATGCTCAACCAGGCCAGGGGCGTCGTCTCGATGATCGCCATCGCTTTCTTCTTCAGCCTGGCGCTCGAACCAGGCGTGAGGGCCTTGGTTCAGCGATACGGGTGGCGGCGAGGATCAGCGACCGGAGTCATCTACATCACGGGGTTTCTCTTCATGGTCCTCATGGTGGCCGTGCTGATCCCGGCGATCTCCCAGCTGGCGCAAGTGATCGGAGAGCGAGGCGCCGGTTGGCTGGAGCAATTGAACGAATGGACGTCGGCGAATCTCGGCTTCGACGTGTCGGAGCCCGGTTCGGGCATCGACTTGGCGCAAGGAGCCGAGGACAGTCTTGCGGGCTTTGCGAGTGGTGCATTCGGCACGGTGCTCGGAATCGCAACGAGCGGAGTCGGGCTGATCTTCAATCTCGCCACGATCGCGATGTTCACGTTCTATCTCACCTCCGACGCCCCACGGGTCAAGAACGCCGTGCTGAAACTGTTCAGCCCGGGAGCGCAGGAGCGAATCGGATGGACATGGGATCAGGCGATCACTCAGACGGGTGGATACTTCTACTCACGCCTCGTTCTGATGTTCATCAACGGCATCGGGTTCTTCTTCACGATGGTGTTGGTCGGCTTGCCGGTCGCCATCGCTCTCGCACTGGCATTGTTCGGCAGCTTCGTGTCGGTGTTCATTCCGGTGATCGGTACCTATATCGGCGGGGCCATTCCCATCGTTCTCACGCTCGCATTCAGCGGGTTCACGGGCGCTCTGATCGTGCTCGCCTATGTCCTCGTGTATCAACAGGTCGAGAACTACTGGCTGAGCCCGAAACTCAGCTCAAAGACGATGTCGCTGAACGGTGGCGTGGCGTTTGGCGCAGCTCTCGCAGGTGGAGCGATCGCCGGCCCGATGGGTGCCTTCACCGCTCTGCCCATTGCAGCACTGATCAGCTCCTTCATCTCCAACTACCTGGCCAGCAATGCGGTCGTGTACGAATCTCCCGAGCAGCCGTCGAAATCGCCATCCAGGAAACGGAGCAAGCGAAATCCCGGACGCGAGTGATCTCCGGCACTGTGCCGATCAAAGGGGCGTGACCTCCGGCCGTGTGAGTGCGCAGGGCGGTCGTCGGGCGTTTCAACAGGCGATCGAGTGATTGCATAGTTCCTGCAGCGCCGAGCGAGCCTACGCGCTCGGCCGAACACACCAAGCGGACTCTTGACGTGGGAGTCTCGACATCGCTCCGGGGTCCGGTACTAGCATCCCGGGTCCGTCGCCGTTGAGAGGAAGCACGTTCCATGCCGCTTTTCGATCTGTTCTGGACCATGCTGTTGCTGTTCCTGTTCATCGCATGGATCACCGTGGTGATATCGGTGCTGGGAGATGTCTTGCGGCGCGATGACATCGGCGGCGGCCTGAAGGCCATGTGGATCTTCATTCTGATCGCAGTGCCATGGTTCGGGGTGCTCGGATATCTCTTCACGGCGGGAGACGGTATTGCAAAGCGCCGGTTGGAGGCCGCGAGAGCCCGGGAGGATGCGATGCAGGCGTATATCCGTCAAGCCTCGGGCTCAGACACATCGACGGCTGATGAACTGCGCAAGCTGTCCGAGCTGAAAGAGTCCGGCCTGCTGACGGACGAGGAGTTCTCGGCGCAAAAGGCGAAGCTCCTCGCCTGACATCTCACGGTCCGTCGCCCTCGCGCTCGGGAACCATCAGGTTCGCTCGGTTGGCTCTCCCGCTCGTGCCATCACGAGAAGCAGGGTGTCGGACTCGTCGAAGAACCTGAGGATGTCTTCGTCGAACGAACACCGTGTAGCGCCACCAAGCAGTTCGAGATATCTGGATTCTTGCTCCATGACCCCCTGCGGGCGGAGGCAGTGTTTCCGGGTCGTCGCCAGCGGGCCGACCAAGAGGGCCCCATCCTCGAACTGGAAGCGACCGCGGTACGAATTGCAGCCTGCGCTACCTGCGACCGAACCTGCATCATCGAAGAGCGCCTGGACACGACTGCCTTCGATCGGGGACTCGAGTGATCCCTCGATGCTGCGGATCCTGTCGAGGTTCCACAGCCCAATGGGATGATCCGATTGCGAGCGGGTCATCGCCCCGCCCGCCCAGACGTCTTCACGCGAGCGCCAGCCCTCATGTCCCGCCGCGGGTCGGTACCGATGCGAGCGACAGGTCGACGCGGTTCGACGAGCCGCGAGTCAGCACGGGATGATGCGTATCGGTCGTGTGCAAGAGTGCTCCTTCGAACTCGACTCGCGCCCTGACACCGTAGGCGTGTTCCGCAACGATGAGCCCGGGGTCGTACTGGATCGAGAAGGACACGGGGAACTGCTCGAGGCTATCGATCACACATGTGCCCAGCGTCTCGCTCATCGCATCCATCTTGGAGACGTCCTCCAGCGTGACGGTCAGCACGGCACCCGCGGGCAGGTCGGTCGGTTCCCTCAAGGCAACGGTTCCGCCAACGTGCGGCTTGGTCTCATCGACGGACACGTCGTCCCTCCTCTCGTGCTGAATCGTATCCTGATCCTCTGCTGGCAGGATCGAACGTCCGGCGATCTCCGAACGCTTCGAGGGCCGGAGCCACCCGTCCACTCATGAAACCCTCGAAGGCAGCGCCGGATCAGCTCGGGCGGTTCAATCTTCGCTCGGTGCCTCGGGCGAGCCACTGCGGTCCGTGTCGCTCGATGCGAATCCGATGAGAACGCGAGCATCGACGGGGCGTCCACCCGGATCGACGAGGTCCGAGGGATCGCTGAGCTCCCAATCGTCACCGAGGTCGCGGGATGTGCCTCGATCGATGACGATCTGGCCTGGAGCGGCGCTCGCAGCGAGCGCGAGAGCGACGCTCGGCGGGGCCCCGAAAACCCCGTAGGTGATCTGATCGGAGTCGATCAACCCGGAGATGACGTTTCCCGAGCACAGCCCGATGTGATATTCGACGTCGACGCCGGTCTCCTCGGTGAAGCGATCGAGCACGGACTTTGCGTTCACTGCGAACTCGGCTGCCTTCCCGACATCTGCTGACGGACGGCCCATGCCTGCGACGAAGAGATGCTGGTCGGCCGACGATCGGACGCGCTCGAGACCAACGTCCTCCGCAGCCGCCTCCAGGTCTCTGGAGACGCGAGCCGCAAGGTCTGCTGTCGTTGCGGGATCGATGCCCGAGTCCTCCACGAGCCTGCGCACCGTGATCGCGACGACGGTCGCGGAGTCGACGAGGTCGTCAATCGTTTTGACATCGTCGCCATATGCTTCGACGACCCGGGGCGGCAGTGCAGCAAGCAGAAGCCGCCTCGTCTCGTTCTTCTCAGACGTGATGGCCCGCTCGACTCGGCGTAGGGCGCCGGCGAGATCACCGATGCGGCGGGCGACGTCACCGAGCTCGTTCCGCCCCAAGTCGGGTATCTCCAGATCGAGGTCGCCTTCGGCGAGCTGCGACGCGCCGGCAACGATGGGGGCGAACGGACGTGTGAAGCGTCTCGCCAACCACACCGCGAAGAGTCCGACCAGTGGCACGAGGATCGCTGCAGTGAGCAGAATCCGCCGGATGTACGACAGGAGCGAACGACCCGTCTCAGAGGTCGAAACCTGCGCGACCACGACCCAGTCGAAGTGCTCACTGTTCACGCGGTCGGCGGAGGTCAGTGCCTCCCGCCCGAGGTAGTCCTCGACCCGGCCGAGGAACGGCTCACCATCCAGCGCTGTCTCCACCGCTGCCGTGTCGACCGGCTGTTGCAGAACGGTCGTGCCGAACCGAACGGCTCCGTCAGCGATCTCCGCGGGGTATCCCTCGGAGGAGACGGCGTCGAGATAGGCCGGTTGGTCCTCGAGCCAGACCCGAGAGTCGGAGCGAAGAAGGAGGTCCCGTCCGACGACATACACCTCGCCGGTGTCACCGAGCCCGGCGCGACGCCAGTCACCACCCATCGTCGTCAGGTCGTTCAACGTCTCCACCGGGATCTCCACCACAACCGCTCCGATCGAACCCTGCGCACTCGACACCGCCGCCGCAGCGAAGAGCGAGGGTGAACCGAGGGCGGCCGAATACCTCTCGAAATCGACGAACACGGTTTCACCGAGGGCAGCACCGGCAAGGCGCCTGTTGATCAGCTCGCCGAGGCCTTCGCCGAGAAACTCGGAATCGAGGCTGCGCCCTAGGTCCGTCCGTTTGGCGGCGCTGTAGACGATGTTGCCCTCGACATCGACGAGGAGCAGATCCGCAAAGCGCTTCCCCCAGGTCTCGTAGAGCAGAGGGTGGTGCTCCTCGTGAGCCGCCGCATAGCTCGAGGCATCCCCATCCGAGACGGTGAGATGGAATCGCTCGTCTGGCGGGTTCGGGTTTTCCACGATGTAGTGGAACTGCAGGTACTGCGCAACGGGCGTGGAGGGCACGAGCTCGGCGGGTGGCGGCACTTCGAGGCCGGCCGCCTGGGCCTCCGCGCCGAAGGCCGATTCGTAGTAGGTCGCAAGCGCCCGCCGCTGGCCTGCGTCGAGGAGATCCGATCTGGCGTCGAGCAACGCAAACGCATTCGAGAACGCCGAGAGTGCCTCCGATGTCTGCTCGTCCGTTGCGATCACGGACACCGTAGAGCCGATGACATCGATTCCAGACGCGATGGAACGAGCGTGTGAGCGTTGCAGATTGACCAGCTGCGTCTCGATGGAACTCGTCAATAGGCTCCGCGTCTCGAGAAAGATGACGGTCCCCAGCAGGAGCGTTGCGAGCAACGTGACACCGATGAGCCGCTTCGCCAGGCTCGAGCGGAGGCTTCGCATCGGACTGTTCAGGTCTGGCGACCGAGTGTTCATGAACCGCCGCCCGTGGAGACGTCCGGCGGAAGGTCATCCTCGTCGTGAGACCCCCCCGCCTCGATCATCCGCTCTATTCGTCGACGACGGGTGTCGCCGAGCCGGGTGAGGATCTCCGACAGCTCGGGGTTGCGACTGGCCACGCTTCCGGCAGCCGACTCCTCGACGATCACCACCTCACAGTCGGAGACGGCGACGACCCGCGGGTTGCCGACTACCCGCTCTGAACGAACCAGCGACCCGAATACGTCTCCTGGCCCGAATTCGGCTGCATCGACTTCACCGGATCGCGGCAGGTCGAGTGTGAGTTTCGCCCGGCCGCTCCACAGGACATACAGGTCCTGTGTCGGAGACCTCACGTCCAACACGACCTCGCCGCTGGAGAAGCGAGCTGGGCGTGCAGAGGCGACAAGCCGTCCCATGTCGTCGATGTCGAGTTGGTCGAGGAGCGGTGAGGTTCGAAGGCGGCGGCGGATCTCTGCTCGGTCCGGGCGGCTCGCTGCGAGCGAGTCCGGCCCGTCATACACGTACAGGTCGTATGCGGGACTCGGGAGTGGAACACCCTGTCGTTCCGAGAAGTACCACACCAGCGATCCGAAGTCACTCTCCACCTGGGGGGCAATCGCGAAATCGTCGATCCAGAGCTCAACCTCGTACCCCATCAGAGGATCGTCGACTTGTACGACACGAGCGCGCGGTGGTGGGTCGGAGAGCACCCCTGGCGTGGAGCGCGCGGCATCGAGCAGCATCTCTTTGGCGACCGTGGGAGGGTTCGAGAAGGCCACCTGGATCGGCACGATGACACGGTGATTTCGGGTCGGCTCGTCGTAGTTGATGAGGGTTGCACCGGCCAGCTGCGAGTTGGGCACGATCACGAGATCGCCGTTCCGATTCTGTATCCGGGAGCTGCGCCAGTTGAAGTCGACCACCCGGCCCTGGAGATCTCCGTACTGGATCCAGTCACCGGTCTGGAACGGAGCATCGCTGACGAGGAGAAATCCCGACGCCAGCCCACTCAGCGTGTCTTGGAGCGCAAACGACACCACGAGCGACGTCACTCCCAACGCCGTCAACGCAGATGAGAGATCCACGCCCCAGACACTGTCGAACAAGACCCAGAATGTCGCAAGAAGCAGGAACACGCGGGGAAGCGCGAGGACGAGGGCCGGTACCCCGCCACGCTCGTCCCGCGACCGCTCCCGGAGGCCACTCACGATGATCCCGACCTGCCGGAGGCTCGCTGCTGCGATCGACAACACCAGGGCTGTTCCAGCCAAACGCATCACGAGAGCGGAGCCTTCGATATCGAGCAGGCCCCGACCAACCGCCCAGATGCTGAACAGCGGGATCGTCCACCGGCGGATGATCCCAACGACGCCGGCAACCTCGGAGTCCCGCTGACGAAGCCTCTCTTCGACCTCGCCGACTCCGATGAGCAAGAGTGGAATCACGACCACGAGGACGATCGCCCAGATCACACGCGGGTCTGCGACGAGGTCGGTCACCGGCTCATCTCCTCGTCCAGCGACGAACCTGTCAGCCGCCAGCCCTCGTGGTCCGCTTCGGAACGCTCGATTTCGACGTTCGCCGGCAACATGGATCTGGTTCGCTCGGACACGAGGATCACGTCGGGACTCGCCAGCTGGGCGAGCCTGTAGGCAGCGTTCACCCCATCGCCCCACACGTCGTAGACCAGGTGCAGACTCCCTGCGAGGCCGACGAAGACGGGCCCGCTGTCGATCCCGATCGAGGGTCGAAGTGCTTGGGACAGCGATCCACTCAGGTTGCGCATCCCCGACAGCGCCGCCTGAGCGAAAGCGACCGCTCGCGGAGCATGGTCCAGGTACACGTGATTGAGCCCGCAGCCTGCGTAATACAGATCACCGACGATCTTGACCCGCTCCAGCCCGTGCAGCGCAGCCACCTCGTCGAGGAGCATGACCGCCGTGTTGAGGCTCGAGCGGCTGGTCGCAACATCACCGACGTCGATCAACCCGCCCATGCCGTCGAGCTCGACGACCACCACGCTCGCTTGACGAACCTGCTCGACGACCCCCCGGTCTCCTGACTCGAACTGCTCTGCGATCTCGGGCGGAAGGAGACGCCCCAAGGTGTTCATCCGCTGCTGTGTCGCCTCGACCAACTCGGTGCGCAGTTGCTCTGCCATTCCGAGCACGCGGTCGACCCTGGATCGCAGCTCGGTCAACTCCAGCGAGCCCCCGGCAGCCGGCGTCGGACCATCACCCGGCTCGTTGCGGGTGGTCCGGCGAAGCCGCTCGCTGATTGCACGGACCGGCTCCAGTGCCCTTCGGGCCCAGGCAACGGTCAGGAACGTGATCGCAAGCACGAAGACAGAGGCCGCGATCAAGATCGCTCTTCGGAACTCGGTCAGTGGTTGGGTCACTTCCGCTCGCTCGATTTCCACGACAGAGAACCATTCGAGCTGGTCGATGTCGAGCGGCTCGTACGTCGAGAGCACCGGCCGACCGAGGTAGTTTGTCGTCTCGATCAGCCCTCCCCGACCCGCCGCCGCTGATTCCAACGCGCTCCGATCGCCGGCATCCTGAAACAGGATTGTTGTGCCGAGGGCTCGCACCGATTCGAGATCGTCGTCACTGATGGAACCGGCATCTCTGGCTGCCGAGTAGTAGGACTGCGGATCCTCGATGAACTCTCGGGAGATGGAGCGCATCCGCGTGTCGGACCCGACGATGTACGCCTCACCGGTGTCGCCGAGACCCTCGTCCTGCCAGTCGCCGCCAGATGTCATGATGGCGTTGATCGCTTCGCTCGGCAGTCGGGCCGCAACGACGCCTATCAGGCGCTCA
Organism: uncultured bacterium; assembly: GCA_965364515.1. Taxonomy (GTDB): domain Bacteria; phylum Actinomycetota; class Acidimicrobiia; order Spongiisociales; family ZC4RG35; genus JAHEDH01. The sequence continues at coordinate 10,087 of CBDTXZ010000035.1, read as the reverse complement.
CTCTCAATGATCGGACTGGCGACGAATCCGACCGGTGCCCCGAGCGCAGGTGGATAGGGAGCCAGATCTCTGATGACGGTTCCCGCCTGCGGGTTCTCGCGCACCGACCGAACGAGCGTTGCCAGCGACGAGGAGCTGTACGGCCCTCGGTCGAGGCTCGTCGCGAAGTCCGGAGCCTTTCCGGTGCTGTAGACGATGGCACCGAAGAGGGGCTCGATCACATACAGGTCCTCGAATCCGAACTGTTCCCCGATCTCGAGAAGCCGTGGATGGAGGTCTCTGTGCACCGCCGACCACTCGCTCCCGTCTCCGGCATCATCGACAACGAACTCGGAGCCCGGACCGGCCGAGTTTTCGACGATGTATGCGTGTTGCAGGTAGATCGCGACCTCGCCATCGGGCATCAGACTGCGTGATGCCACTGCTGCGCCCGTCGCTTCTTCCAGAGCCGGCCCGAAAGACTCCCGGTAGTACGTTGCGAGCTCCTCCTCCGCTCGCGCCGCCACTCGATCATCACCCGACTCGAGACTCGCGTAGGCACTGGAGAACCGGCGCGCTGCGTCTCTCATCATCCGGCTGTTGGCAAGTGACGTGACCTGCGATGACGCCTGGTTCACTGCGTCTTCGACCTCGGAGGCTTTGAGACCTGCAAGGGCCTCGATGCGCGCGTCGAGCAAGCGCTCGGCGAGCGCCGTTCCATGAACCAGACTGACCGTGGAGACGACTACGAGAGACGCGATCGTGGCCGTGAGCACCACCAGGACCAGACGGCTGGCAAGCGAGATGTTGCTTGCGAAAGGCTCTTTGGATCCTCGCGTGCGCCGATCGCTGGAGCTCCATCCGATCGCCGTGCGTAGACGATCCACGAGGCCGCCTCCATCGAAGTTCATCGCGGCGAGCCGGTATTCACCATCGACTGCCTGACGACTCGTGGCTGAACGAACTCATCTGATCGTCTTGCCGGTGCTGCGTACGCCGCCCGGCGTTCCCACCGCTCGGCTCGGCGAGCCGAGGTGCCCGTTTCATGCCGGGCTCAGTGTCTCTGCGCCCAGGTCGACGGAACATCCGACCCTCCCTCGTTGGTGAAGCGTCGGCCCGTCCGGTAGCGGATGGCGTCGGGGGCGATCTTCCCGGCGGCCAAGCCCTCTCCGAGCCCGAACCCGTTCGCCTGGTCGACGAGCGCACCGGGTGCAAATGAGAAGGTGGCCTTGAGGGCTTCGAGATCCGCAACCGAGTTCATTCTCATGAGAACGAGGTTGTCGCATTGTGAGATGACGTTCTGGTGGATCTTTGCCGGCCGTTGCGTGGACAGAAGGAGGTACTTGCCGTACTTTCGGCCTTCGCCGGCGATCTTCACCGCATGTTCGGTCGCGAGTTGTTGGTTGACGTCGAGAGGGGTCTGGGGGCACACGTTGTGCGCCTCGTCGACGACGATGAGGATCGGCTCACGCTCGGACCGCTCTTCCCAGAGCGTTGCCAGAACCGATGCGGCAGCGATCGAGCGTTCGACGTCCGATGGGAGGCTTCCGAGGTCGAAGACCACCATCCGCCAGTCGTCGAGCAGTTGTTCTCGAATCGCCACGTCCTCCTCGCGAGCCCAGATGGAGAAGTCGTCGACACCGAGGTTCGCGATCCGCAGACGAAGACGACGTTCCTCCTCTCCGAAGGAGTCTCTCAGCTCGGCCATGATCTGCTCGAGTGTGTAGTCGTCGGTGCCGACTCGGCCTGCGACCCGTACGAATGCGCGATACTCCTCGGCGTCAGCGATTGGATCGATGCCCAGGATGAGGCTCTGCTGTTCGAGGGTGAGCTTCCCGAAACGGGACTTGAGGCTGTATTCGCCCCCCGAACCGCCGAACACCTGGATCCTCGAAGCGATCGGCTCGTATCGGGCGACGAGCGCGTCGTACTCATCGGGTTCGAGACCGGTCTCTTCTTGGGACCTGACCGACGCGAGGTTGACGTAATCGGAATTCGGATCGAGAACCGCGATGCGGATGTCTGTCTCGAGGAGCAACTGTTCCAAGATCAAGCCGAGGGTGTACGTCTTTCCCGAGCCCGACTGACCACACAGAAAGGTGTGACGCCCGAACCCGGCTGCGGACAGCGACGCAGGCACGTCCGGCGACGTGGCGATTGATCCCAGTCGGAGCGCAGCGCGGCGGCCCAACGCCATCTCGAGGTGCGCCGACACGACCGCAGCGTCCGCTTCGGTCATCACGCCGGAGCCGAACACATCCCGCGTCTCCGTCCGCTGGGGACCCTCAGTCTCGATTCGCGAGAGCAGGATGCCGGATCCACCAAGGCGCCGGGGCTCAGCCTTCGATTCAGAAGCAGACTCACCCTGGACTACGCGTTGTTCGAGGACTTGTCCCAGGTACGAGGAGCCTTGATCGGTATCGATCCTGACGTAGGCCCCGATGGGAAGTGCAGAGGTGAGAGGAGCCTCGTAGGTGAAGTGGTGACCGTCGATCGAATATGCGGAACTCATCATCCTCAGCCCCTCGGCGCCTCGCCTCAACCGCTGCGTCGGTGGGCGGATCGGGATGGTAGCACGGAGTCGATCGCGGCCACCGGGCGTTCGACGCATCAGCCGGGCCGCTCTACAGGAGTGGAAAGCGCGCGAACACCCAGGTCGATCACGTCACTACGCTCGTCGAGCGGCACGCGCCAGCACAAGCATCAGCTCGAACCTGTTCAGGAGGGCACTGCATGCCGACAGTCATCAGCGGGCCGATGGAGTGGCTCGAGGGCGCCGCTTTTGCGATGGGCTCCGAGGACTTCTACCCCGATGAGGGCCCCATCAGGCAGGTCGAAGTCGATGGATTCTGGATCTCGCACTTCACCGTGACCAACGCGCAATTCGCGTCGTTCGTGGAAGCAACTGGATACGTGACGGAGGCCGAGCGACGACCTGACCCCGCGCTCTTTCCTGGAGCAGCACCAGAGGATCTGGTGCCCGGCGCCCTCGTGTTCGACTTGACCCCGCACCCGGTCGACCTCCGGGACTACAGCAATTGGTGGTCGTGGACACCGGGTGCGAACTGGCGACAGCCCCTTGGCCCCGGCAGCTCGATCGATGGACTCGAGGATCACCCGGTCGTACAGGTCAGCCACGGCGATGCAGAGGCCTTCTGTCGCTGGGCCGGTCTGGCGCTCCCGACCGAAGCCGAGTGGGAGTATGCGGCGCGAGGAGGTTTGGACAGGGCCATCTTCACGTGGGGTGATCACGACCCTCAGGAGTCGGCGCCCGTCGCGAACACATGGCAGGGAGGGTTCCCCTATCACAACACCGAGATCGATGGATGGACCCGAACCGCTCCCGTCGGCTCCTATCCCCCGAACGGATTCGGGCTCTACGACATGGCAGGCAACGTCTGGGAATGGACCGACGACTGGTACACCACCGGTCCCCGCCCTCGTGCGGTCTCGCCGTGTTGCGCACCGGCAGGCCGCCCGGGATCTCCACCCGAAGCCAGCTTCGACCCGGCCACACCGGAGATCCGGATCCCGAGAAAGGTCATCAAAGGGGGATCTCATCTCTGCACGCCTCAGTACTGCTATCGATACCGGCCGGCGGCGCGCCAGCCGCAGACGATCGACACCGCAACCAGCCACATGGGATTCCGTTGCATCTCGAGAGAACCCGAGCCTCCTGAAGGCATCTGAGATCGCGGCTTGAAGGAGGACCGCTCACGACCGGGCACGGGCACGGAGCCGAACAGCGGTACGCTCGACGGATGCTGCCGGATGAAGCCACCCCGAGACCCGCGGCCGAGTACGCCACCGATCGGTATGGCCCGATCTTTCTGCTCCTCGTGGCGACACTCGGCTTCACGACGTTCGTGGACGAATCACAACTCTCTCGTGCGGTCGCCGGCCTCTTTCTGGTGGCTGCGATCGTGGGGACCTTGCGTTCGACGGGAGTCACCCCGTTCCAACTCAGGATGACGCTTCTTGGGGGCGTCGGCCTGGCGGTCGCCGTGATCGCCGGAGAGGCGTCGAATCGCCGCGGAGTGGAGGTCTTCGTGACCCTGTTCGTCGCAGGAGCTCTCGCGTTCGCCGGGACCAGGCTGTTGCGGCGGATCTTCGAGCAACCGACGATCCGCGTCAAAGAGGTGCTGGCCGCACTGTCGGCCTACCTGGAGTTCACGATGGTCTTCGCCTTCGCCTACATGGCCGCCGCTCGAATCACGGATGGACCGTTCTTCACAAACGGGATCGAAGGACAGATGAGCGAATTCGCATACTTCTCCGTCGTCACCATCACCACCCTCGGCTACGGCGATCTGGCGCCTGCGACCGACATAGGGCGCTCACTCGTGATGATCGAGACGCTCTTCGGCCAGATCTTTCTGGTGGTGCTGGTGGCGTTCCTGGTCGGCAGGCTCGGACAGAGGCGGGGACCGGACGCCGGGTAGACGACGGTCGCTCAGGTCCCGGCATCGCCAAGGGATCGATCTTGGGCTCCAGGAACAGCGTCGATGCCGCCTCCGGTCACATCGGTTCGGCGGACCGTCACTCCGCGACCCTCCAGCCAGCGCGTCAGCGGCGCAGGCAGCTCGGCCGGCCGATCCCCCCAGTCGTAGACCACCGCCGTTCCGGCGATGACATCGTGGAGCGCCCGACGTTCTCGTCCGATCACGATGCCGACCAGACCGAGCCCGAATGCAACGAAGCTCAACGGCTCGGCAAGCACCCTGAGACTCGCTCGCCCCGCCCCGATCGGTTCACCGACGCGAGTCACGACCTTGAGGCCGAGCAGACCCTTGCCGGGCGTGCGACCCGTGATCGTGAGCCCGACCGCCATGTACACGTACGCCCAGACCGCGAAGCCGACAATCCAGACCCACCGGTTCTCTCCGCCGATTCGGAGCTCGAATCCGAGCAGTGCCGTCGCGAACCACTGAGCTCCCGCAACCAGAGCGCCGTACAACGCCGTGAGAACGAACCAATCGATGGCGAACGCAGCGAGCCGTGTGAAAGCTCCGGCATAATGTCCCGAGACCGCCGAACCCGAAGCCTTCATTGTTCGGCATCTTCCGTGTTGGTGAGGGTCGGCGGCCCATCCGGCATCGTCGACGCGTCCCGTCCGAGCACCCGATTGATCGAACGAGCCAACAAGGTGTCGAGCGCTACCGCCTGTCGGCGTCCGAGGTCGAGCGCCGAGCCTGCCACATCGCCCGAGCTCTCGGCCACCAGTTCACCGATCCGCGCTCTCCGTGCCACTGCGTTGACGTCCACTCGAGACACGACCGCGTCGACATCCGCTCTGTCCAAGAGCGCATCGACATCCACCCGGGCCAAGAGGTCATTCACCACCACCCTGGCAAGCAGCGCATCCACGTCCACCCGGTCGAGCAGTCCATCCACGTCGACTCTGGCCAACAGCGCATCCACGTCGATCCTCGCGAGCAATGCATCGACGTCCACCTGTTCCAAGAGCGCATTCAGATCGACGGAACTCACCAGAGCGTTGACGTCCAGCGCAGCAAGGAGTTCCTCCGGGTCGATGGATTGCACGACGACGGGTGCCACCACGGCCACGACTCTCCCCAGCTGTTCTTCGACCCGCTGCTCGGCCCTGTCCCAGTCGATTCCGCTTTCTCTCCCGAGTGCATCGACCGCGCCGGATGCGATGTCCGCGACGAGCTGGCCCGGGACGCTGTCCAACGCCGATCGAAACAGGGAACGTCCGGTCGATATCCCGGCATTGGTCGCGCTGAGGGCCAGACGCATGGCGCTCTTGCCCAACGAATGAGCGAAGGACGCGTCGGCATTCCTCCGACTCCGCACCACGACGATGTCCGTTGGTGGTTGTGGGGCGTCGTCGGTCGACTCGTCCGGTCCGACGCCTTCATCAACGTGCACGATCCTGTCTTCCCTCCCCGGGCACCGCCTCACCCACGCGATGCAGGGCCCAACGCATTGCTGGACTCTAGAAGGCGGACAAGACGTCAGTGCCTGAGAACACGAAGAGCGTCGCTTCAACCGGCCACCGGTTGAGATCGGCGACGCTCCGTTTGCCAGGGGCAGAGGCGGATGATTCGCTTCGCACACACCTCGGAGGGTCCTCGTGAGCCGGCGATGACAAAGATGACACGAACCGCGCTCGCCTACGAAGTTCAATTCCCGTTATCGATGTCGCCCATCTAAAATTGCGCCACCTTCCAGATAGGAGTTTCCTGTGCCCTTGCTCGACCTGTTCTTCGCGATGTTCTGGTTCTTCCTCTACGTCGCGTGGATCTGGACCGTTGTCACGGTGATCGCAGACGTGTTCCGCAGCGAGGATCTCAGCGGTGTTGCAAAAGCACTGTGGGTTCTCTTCGTGATCATCGTCCCATGGATCGGTGTGGTCTCATATCTGATCGCCCGAGGCTCGGGGATGGCAGAGCGCAACTACGACCGGGCCATGGCCCAAGAGGAGGCTGCCCGCTCGTATATCAAGCAGGCAGCTGGGTCCTCGTCGGCTGCCGACGAGATCAAGAAGTTGGCCGATCTCAAGGCCGCCGGTGCGCTCACCGAGGACGAATTCGCATCTCAGAAGGCCAAGCTGCTCGCCTGACCCTTCGAAGGGATCGCACAAAACGGGGGTCCGCTCGGAGCGGACCCCCGTTTGTTGTTTCAGGCGGGATTCGCAGCAGGTGGCGGACGCCCTCCTCGGTCTACTGCTTTCGGTACTTCGCACGCACCACCATGTCGGGGTCGTGGTACGCCTCCGGGTCGATGTCGATCACCACCTTGTCGATGCTGCCTGTGAATGCCCCCCTGGGAGTCGCATAGTCGTCCACGACCGGATCGAGGCTATCGAGTCCGATGTCGAGTCCTTCGTCGAACGAGAACAGCGCCGGGACCGTCTTCTCGACCCGCCCCTTGCCGATCTCGACTCCATCCGAGACGAACCTGACATCTCCGCCGCGACCGGCCCCTCCGCCGTCGTAGTCGAAGCGAAGCTGGAGCACGTGGTCACCCGCCGCCAATTCGGAATCGGCTCGCACGACCGCAGTCTCCATTCCGACGAAGTTGTGTGCGTAGCTCGGCACTCCGTGTCGGAAGTACAGACTCCACCCTCCGAAGCTTCCGCCCTGGGCAATCACCACGCCCTCGGGCGGCTCGTCTCCGACCGTGAGCGTGGCCGTCACCGTGAACGACGTGTTCTTCACATTCAGGACCGTGTTCTCGTTCAGCCGAGTCATCCCGGGACGAAGGGTCATCGTCGTCCGTCCCGCCATGAGATCCGGCCGTCCGGCGGTTCTCGGGTCGAACCGCTCCCGCTGTCGATCGTCGAGCGGAAAGACGTTGTATTTGGTCCCCTCGATGAGGAAACGCTCCTGGAGCTCACGTAGCACCTCCGGCCGCTCGGCTGCCAGGTCTCGTGCCTGGGTCCAGTCGTCGGGCCCATACAGCTCCCAGGTGTCGGCCGACAGCGCAGGGACCTCGTAGTCGGGATCCGGCCACGGCAGGATGTGCTGGGTCACGGCCGTCCAACCGTCGTGATAGATGCCGCGGTTGCCGACGATCTCGAAGTACTGCGTCCGGTGACGTTCCGGGGCGTCGGCGTCGTCGATGGCATAGAGAAAGCTCGTGCCCTCGATGGGCTTCTGGTCGATGCCGTTGACTTGGTCGGGTTCGGGAATCCCGGCCGCCTCGAGGATCGTCGGCACGATGTCTGTGACATGGGTGAACTGCGACCGTATCTCACCCGCCGGAATCCGGTCCGGGAACCGGGCGATCAATCCGGTCCGCGTGCCACCCCAGTGTGAAGCAACGATCTTGCTCCATTGGTAGGGCGTGTTCATCGCCTGCGCCCACCCGGACGGCATGTGGTTGAACGCGGTCGGACCCCCGACTTCGTCGAGACGTGGCTTGATGTCCTCGGTGGTCATCAGGACGTTGTTCTGATAGGCCATCTCATTGAACGTCCCGTACGATCCAGCCTCCGCCGACGCCCCGTTGTCCCCGAGGATGTAGAACACAAGGGTGTCGTCGAGGACGCCCTGAGCTTCGAGCGCATCGAGGAGGCGTGCCACCTGATCGTCGGTGTGGGCGGCCATCGCTGCGTACGCCTCGAACAGACGCGTACCGACCATTTGGTCGTCATCGGTGAGCTCATCCCACGCCGGGATGTAGGCGTTGGGGGCGGTGAGCTCGGCATCCTCCGGCACCACACCGAGTTCCTTCTGTCGCTCGAATGTGATCTCGCGTTGGCGGTCGTACCCGTGGTCGAAAGCCCCTCGCACTCGATCCAGATACTCCTGCGGCACATGATGTGGAGCGTGCGTTGCTCCGAACGACAAGTAGGTGAACCATGGCTTGTCGGGTGTGAGGGCGTTGAGACTGCCGGTCCAGGAGATGACCTGGTCAACGAGGTCCTCGGACAGGTGGTAGCCCTCTTCCGGCGTGCGTGGGGGTTCGATGGGCGTCACGCCGTCGATGAGCGCCGGCGTGTACTGGTGGGTATCACCGCCCAGGAAGCCGTAGAACCTGTCGAAGCCCTCGCCGGTGGGCCAGCGGTCGAAGGGGCCCGATGGACTGGTCTCCCATGGCGGGGTCTGGTGCATCTTGCCGAACGCACCGGTCGAATACCCATTCATGCGCAGGACCTCGGCGAGAGTTGCGCAGTCGTCCGGTCGAACTCCGGTGTAGCCGGGCGCGGATGTCGCCACTTCCGCGATCACACCCATGTTGACCGTGTGGTGATTGCGCCCGGTGAGCAACGCCTGACGCGTCGGGGAGCACAACGCCGTGGTGTGAAAGCGGATCAGCCTGGTGCCTTCATCGGCCATCTTGTCGGCGGCTGGCATCTCGCACGGGCCGCCGAACGCGCTGCTCGCCCCGAATCCCATGTCATCGATCAGGATGATCAACACGTTGGGAGCGCCATCTGGTGGACGCAACGGAGGCGCCGGCGCCGGTGCAACGGCGTCGCGAGCGTCCACCGGTGTGTCCGTTGCCTCCTGTCGGTTGAAGATCGGAAGGCGATGGCGGTTGACGTCTGGCATTGCGTACCTCTCGAGCGACAGGGCGGAGAGACTAGAGAGAAGCAACCGCGAGGGGTCCCGGTTCTTTTGGGTTCTCGCCTGGATCGGCCAGCGTTCGGTCACCGGCTCGAGCGGATCCAGACCCGTCGACGATGTGCACCCCTCCGCATGCGGTGGGAGTCCCCGGCATCACGTCACTCAGGCGATTGCTCATCCAGAGCGACGAGGTCCTCTTCCACACTGCGCACCGCGGCTGCGAACGCCTTCGGATCCTGCTCGCGTAGTTTGTCGAGGATGACCGCTGCCATGCTCTCGCCGACCTTTCCCCGTTCCTTGATCCAGCGCGTCCGACGGAGCTCCTCGGTTTCGAGGGCAGCGACGATCGCCGCCTGATCCTCCTCGGAAGCACCGAATCCGAGGAGGGCACTCATGAACGGCACCAGGTCGCCGCGGTAGTCGTGACCGTCGGCGTCGAACACGCCCGGTACGACGCGCGCGGCGTTCTTGGTGTCGATCAGCGCCTGAACGAACGTGGTGATCGGAACCCAGCGCTGTGACCGGGGCACGCTGGGCGGCCGCTTGTCGATGTCGCCCAGCCACTCGGGGGCCTGAACGGCGAGACTCGGACCGAATTTGGCGACGCCGTCGTTGTAGTGGGTGATCATCACGAACCGAATCTCGTCCCGGGCATCCGGGGGAAGCGCCTCCCACTCGCCGATGTCGTTGAAGACCCCCAGCAGGGTCTTGTCGACGTCCGGACGCTCGTCACCGGTGACTTGATCCTTCCACTTGCTCTCCATCGGCGTGCCGATCCAGATGGCGTAGTCGATCCCGGCATCGACCAGCCCGTCGGTTCCCTGTTCGATGAAGGCGTCCTGGCTCGACCATGCACCCAGACTCTCGCCGAACATCACCACCGTTGGCCGCTGATCAGGCGGACGCTGCGCGAGTTCCGCGGCGATCGCATCGACGAGCATCCGGGTCTGCACTCGTCCGTCGGCGACCCGATCCAATGAGATCGGCGACGGCCGGGCGCCGTACTGCATTGCGACATTGGCGCAATCGCCATGTGACAGGAACTCGAGAGCCCCTGCCGCCGCGTAGTT
>CBDTXZ010000034.1:0-22249 GCA_965364515.1 uncultured bacterium | reverse complement strand
GACGATGATGCGAGCCACAACACTCCCCTCGCTGCTTCTGGGGGGTGATCCGGGGTCGAAGGGCCGTCAACTCCTCGACCAGTGGAGGGAGGCGATGGACATCCCCCATGTCCGCGGGCTCACTGCCGGTCGGAGCCTGCTCTACCCAAGAGATGGCGACGTCGAGACCTGGGTCGACGAAGCGGTGGCGATCGTGCACGGAGGAGCGGGATGAGCGATCTGTTCCACCCGGCGGGTTCTCTCACAAACGGACCGCACCCCCTCGACGTCACCCCGGCCACTGCAGGCTGGTCGTACGCCGGGCTTCGGGTGATCCGACTCTCCTCCGGTGAGTCCGTCCAGATGGTGATGTCGGGAGTGGAGTCCGCGGTGGTGCCACTCGAGGGAGGATGCGTGGTGACGGTGAACGGCACGGACTTCGACCTGGCCGGCCGTGACTCGGTGTTCGACGGCGTGCCCGACGTCGCGTATGCGCCACTGGACGCCGAGCTCTCCATCTCGTCGGAGACCGGCGGCCGGTTTGCAGTCGCGACGTCCGTCGCCGAAGAGCACCGGGAGCCGTTCAAGCTCGAGGCAGCGTCGGTTTCGGTGGACGTTCGGGGCGCGGGCCAGGCGACTCGAGTCATCACCGGGCTCTTGTCGGCCGACGTCGACGGGCCTCAGCGGCTCATCGTCGTAGAGGTCATCACCCCTGCGGGCAACTGGTCGTCCTATCCGCCTCACAAGCACGACGAATGGTCGGAGTCGGAGGTGCCGATCGAGGAGATCTACTACTTCGAGATCGCAGGTGAGAACGGGTTCGGATTCCACCGTACCTACACCACCGACGGGGAGATCGACGAGACCGTGACGGTGAAGGCCGGTGACGTGTTCCTGATCCCGCGGGGGTATCACGGGCCATGTGTTGCGGCGCCCGGCTACGACATGTACTACCTCAACGTGATGGCCGGACCGGACCCTGAGCGTCGATGGATGATCTGTACCGACCCGGCGCATGCCTGGGTCATCGATGAATGGACGGGGATGAAACCCGATCCCAGAGCACTGGAGAGAACGAAATGAGAGACCTCACGATTCTGATGGACCTCGAAGTGGGCCGGCCGGCGGCAATCATCGCGGACGCGACGTCGAAGGACGTGCGGATCTATGCGAGTTGCCTGTTCCCGAGGCTGGGCGGCCGGGTTGCCCACGCCGCCGTCCGAGACGAGGACGTCGCGGCAATGAAGAAGATCGTCGATGCCCATGGCGGGATGGTGGCCGACGAGCGGGAATGCGTGATCGTTCCCGCCGATCATCCGGGCGGGTACGAGGCAGTGTCACAGGCAGTCGCCGCCGCTGACATCATGGTCAACGTCGCCTACTTCGGGACTCGCGGCGAGCTGATCCTGGGCACCGCCGATGTGGCAGGCGCCAAAAAGGCGATCGGCCTCGACTGAGCTGACCGCGGCCGGGTCCATGCCTGGAACTGCCCTGAAGTTCGTAGGCTTGACCTCTGTCGACGAGATCGGTGAACGAGATGGGTGACATTCCGAAACGACGGCTGGGACGGACCGGCCTCGAGGTGTCGGAGGTCGGCTTCGGCGGATGGGCGATCGGTGGGGACTGGGGCGACGTCGGCGACCGCGATGCACACGACGCCGTCGTGGCAGCACTCGAGGAGGGTGTCACGTTCTTCGACACCGCCGACGTGTACGGCGACGGCAGGAGCGAGCGCCGTCTGGCGGGTGTGAGGGACGAACACCCCGAGCGGCAGATGATCATCGCCACCAAGGCGGGCAGGCGCCTCGACCCCCACGCCGCCGAGGGCTACACGCCCGAGGCGATCGAGCGCTTCGTCGATCGGAGCCTGCGCAATCTCGGAACCGATGCCCTCGATCTCCTGCAGCTGCACTGCCCTCCCACCGCGGTCTACTACCAACCCGAGCTGTTCGAGGGGCTCGACCGACTCGTCGAATCGGGCAAGGTCCTCCACTACGGGGTCAGCGTCGAGAAGGTCGAGGAGGCACTGAAGGCCATCGAGTACCCCGGTGTCGAGACGGTGCAGATCATCTTCAACATCTTCCGGCAGCGACCCGCCGGACTCTTCTTCGACGTCGCCAAAGCGCGCGACGTCGGAGTCATCGTTCGAGTGCCACTCGCCAGCGGACTGCTCTCCGGAAAGATGTCGTCGTCGACATCGTTCCCCGAGGACGATCACCGCAACTACAACCGCGAGGGCGCTGCGTTCGACGTGGGCGAGACGTTCGCCGGTCTCGACTTCGAGACCGGCCTCGCGGCGATCGACCAGATCCGAGATCTCGTACCGGAGGGCGCATCGATGGCGCAGTTGGCGATCCGCTGGATTCTGATGTTCGACGCGGTCTCGACAGTGATCCCCGGAGCGAAGCGGGCAGACCAGGCGATCGACAACGCCAGGGCCGCCGCCCTGGACCCGTTGAACGACGCGACCATGCAGACACTCGAGCGGATCTACTCCGAATACGCCCGACCCCAGGTGCATCACCGCTGGTGAGGACTTCGTCGTTGGAACGCACCTTCTGACCCCCCGACCGACACGTAGAAGACGACCGACCAGAGGCAACGCCTCTGATGAATGCGGTGGGGAGAACCAGACATCGGCCCGGGCCATTGAAGTCTGCCTACAGTTGGCCGGGTCATGACCGACCCCGTCTCCCGGGAGCACCTCGAAGCTGCCATCGCCGCCCAGGAACAGCTTCGCGACACGCTCGGTGACTCGATCGTCGATGCCACCATCGGTGCTCTCCGGGCCCAACTCGATGCGTCCTTCCCCACGACGGCGGACATCGAGCACGAGCGCCGTCTCGTGACCGTGCTCTTCATGGACGTCGTCGACTCGACCCGCATCCTCCAGGGGGTCGATCCCGAGGACGCGATGACGATCATGGATCCGGCGCTCCAGCTGCTGGCCGAGCCGGTTCGAACTCGGGGCGGGCGGGTCACCCGCTTCATGGGTGACGGCTTCCTCGCCGTGTTCGGCCTCAACCTGACCCGTGAGAATGACGCCGAGATGGCCGTCCGAGCGGGACTCGACATCCTCGACACGGCTCGATCCGTAGCCGCCGAAATCGCCCGTGACCATCGGATCGACGGATTCAGCGTCCGCGTCGGCATCAACACTGGTCTCGTCGTCACGGGAGGCGTCACCGAGGCGGAGGACACGGTCATGGGCTCGGCGGTCAATCTGGCCTCTCGAATCGAGAGCGCCGCTCCCGCTGGTGGGCTCCTCATCTCCCAGACGACCTACCGCCAGGTCCGCGGTAGCTTCGACCTCGAGCCCGCCGGCACGATCGATGCCAAGGGATTCGACGAGCCCGTCCCCGTTCACCTGGTGACCGGGGATCGATCGATGACTCCGATTGGCCTAACTCGTGGCCTCGAAGAGGTCGACACAGAGTTGATCGGTCGCCACGATGACCTCGCGTTTCTCACCCACGCGCTCGAAGACGTCTCTGCGACCGGACAGGGCCGCACCATCACCGTCGTCGGGGACGCCGGCATCGGGAAATCGAGGCTCCTCGCCGAATTCGAGGCCGGGCTTCCCGAGACCCCGCCCGTGACCGTGTTCCGGGCCCGCGCCGCCCTCGGGAGCAACGACACACCACACTCGATGCTTCGCGACCTCGTCGAACGATGCTTCGACATCCGCAACGACGACGCGGTCGACCTCGTCCGACAGAAGCTGCGGGCCGGCCTCCGCGAACGAATGCCCGACACGACCGGACTGGCGGACAAGACCCACGCCGTCGGCCGCCTCCTCGGGTACGACATGACCGGCCCCGCCACGCTCGACGGTATCCCGGACTCCCCCCAGCGACTCCACGACCTCGCCATCGGTCACTTGGTCGAGTTCTTTCGCTCTGCCGCCGCCTCCTCCACCGTGCTCATGCTGCTCGACGATCTGCACTGGGCAGACGAGGGCTCCCTGTCCGTCCTGGCGCAACTGATCGAGGAGTTGGCGAACGAACCCGTACTGGTGATCGCCCTCTCCCGGCCGTTACACCATGCCCAGCCCGGATGGGAACGGCTTCCCCGCCACAGCCGGCTCACACTGGATCCGCTGACCGGCGAGCAGGCTGGAGCCATGATCGACTCCATGCTCTCGCGGATCGATTCCTGCCCTCCCGAGCTTCGAACGATGCTCCTCGAACGCGCCGGCGGAAACCCCTATTACCTCGAGGAGCTCGTAATGATGTGCATCGACGACGGTGTCATAGTGGTCGACCGTGACGCCTGGCTGGTCAGGCTCGATCACCTGGCCACCCTGCGGCTGCCAACGACCTTGACCGGAGTCATCCAAGCCCGCCTCGACAGCCTGCCGGCAGCCGAACGAAACACGATCCAGCAGGCTTCCGTCGTCGGCCGCGTGTTCTGGGACGACGCCCTCGTTCACATCGCCGCGTCAGACCGTGGTGAAGCAATCGCGTCCGAGCTGGACGCCCTGCAGACCAGGCAGATGATCCACCCGAGGGAGCCTTCGACGTTCTCGCACGCTGCCGAGTACGCCTTCTCACACACCCTTCTCCGCGACGCCACCTACGAGTCGGTGCTCATCGGCTCACGGAAGAAGTACCACGGCGTCGTCGCAGACTGGCTCATCGCTCGGAGCGGCGAACGAGAACAGGAGTTGGTCGGAGTCATCGCCGGGCACCTAGAGAAGGCCGGCAGGTCGGTCGAAGCGCTCGAGTATCTGATGCGTGCCGCCGAGGGAGCCCTGAACAGCCACGCCGTGTCGGCGGCCGCCGACTTCTACGATCGGGCGCTCGCGCTCACCTCCGAAGACGACCTCGAACGGCGCTACCGGCTGCTCCTCGGCCGAGTGAAGGCCTGGGCGTTTCAAGGCGACCGGGACGGACAGCGCACCGCACTCGACGAGCTCGAGAGGGCCGTCGACCGACTGGGCGATCCCGGCCGACAGGCGCTCGTCGCCCTCGAGCGGACCTACATGCATTTCTACACGAGCGAGTTTTCGCAGGCCCTGAGCTCGGCCCGTCGGAGCACGGCATTCGCCGCAGACACCGACGATCTGGCGCTCCAGAGCCGGACCCAATCCTCGCTCGGCTGGTCGCTCCTGTACCTCGAAGACCGGGAGAAGGCGCGCTCGCACGGCGAACGTGCGCTCGAACTCGCCAGCCGAGCCGACAGCGAGCGCTACGAGGCAACGGCCCTGAACCTCCTGGGCATGGTCGCACTGTCGGGAGGCGACCTCTCCGAGACGCGATCCCGGCTCACCAGGGCATTGGACATCTCCCGGCGCGAGAACCGCTCGGACGCGGCCGCCACCTACCTCAACAACCTCGCCGTCGCGCTCACGATGCTGGGCGACTACGAGGGTGCCAGTGGGCACTTCGCCGAGATGCTCAGACTCGCCGAGGAGCGAGGCGACCGCAGCAGTGCGGCAGCCGCCCACGTCAACCTGGCGTGGGTCGCGGCCGCCCGAGGGGACTGGGAGACCGCCAGGCTCCATGCCGAGCAGGGAGCCGGCATGAAGCGAACACAAGAGCACAAGGAGGCCGAGGCGGAAGCCCTGCTGTGGCTCGGCCACGCGTACGTCGGTCTCGAGCGGCCGGACGACGCCGACTCCGCCTACGAGGCATCGCTCGCCATCCGACGTGAACTCAACCAGACCGCGCTCGGGCTCGGTGCCACGGCCGGCATGGCGCGGTCCTCACTCCTTCGGGGCGATGTGAACGGCGCAATGACCCATGCAGAGACCGTTCTCGAACACCTCGACGAAGGCGAAACCCTGGAAGGCACGTGGGAGCCGCTCCGCATTCATCTCGCCGTGATCGATTGCCTCCTCGCAGCGCAGGACGAACGAGCCGACCGCGCCATCGAACGTGCCGCAGGCCTGCTGGCGGAGCGGGCCGAGAAGATTCCTGATCCGGGTGACCGGCGAGTGTTTCGGGAAGCGGTGCCTTGGCACCGCCGAATCATCGAACTGGCCGGACGCCGGACCCGCTCGCCGATCGACCCGGGGGGCTGACGGTCCCGAGCTTCGTCCCATCCCGCGACGCGGTCGCCCGGTCGCACCCCGTGCTCGTACAACAGGTTTGCGACCTGCGCCGATCGGGTCTGCAGCTCCTCGAATGTGCGCGTGGCCCGCTCGCCCGATGCGTTGCCCCAGATCAGTGCAAGGGCATTGCGCCCAACGTGTCGATCACAGCACTCGACGCATGCGTTCACTGCTTGCTCGAGGTCACCGTCCAGACGTCCGATGAACTCCATCTGGTCGAAGCGATCGTGGAAGGCTCGGTAGTCACGTCGCTGCATCATCGTCGCCTTTCGTCTCGCCTCTCAGACGAAGACCGTCCGATCACCTGCGACCGGGAGTCGCAGCGCCGCCCAGGAAGGCACCGGTGCGCAGCCCTCGGCGTGTGGCGAGACGCACCATATCGGCGGTTGACGGATCAAGGGCAGGATCCTGACGATCACCATCAGCCTGCCATCGTCGATACCAGACACCGGCGCGTTGGCGGGAGATCCCCATCTCTCGAGCCACATGGCTGATCGGACGGCCAGCAGCGATCCGTTCACACAGGATCAGACGACCAGCCGGGGTCAGAGGGGCGTTAGCGTGCACGACGAGCCTCCTTTGGTTGTTGTAGTGCGTGCAAACACCACTCAACCAGGGAGGCTCACCCCTTCACGAGACAACAACCCCCAAAAGCAGAACATCTAGGTGCCGGGCTCGGCCCGGTCGATCTCGAGGCGCGTCTGATAATGCTTCGCTCGAGCCGCGGCGAGTCGACGCTCCACGTCGGAAGGGTCATCCCCTCGCCGGCGGGTCGATCTGGCCTCGGCGGCGAGCAGCGCGATCTCTCCCTCCAGACGATGCTTGCGTTCGATCAACTCCGCTCGACCCGGCCTCTCACGGGCGAACCATCCACGGATCCGTTCGCGCATGTGGTCATTGTTGCGCGCCGACGACTCCGAGGCGGAGTCGGACTGCAGCATTCAGAACTCGAGCTCAGCGTTCGGCGGTCAATCGAGGGTCTTCGCCATCCAAGAGTGATCTCGCCTCGTCTGCGAGGTACCTCGCTTTGATCGACTCGGCACCGGCGATCGCGTGCTCCAGCAGCGCCCTGGCCTCATCCTTCCGATCGAGCGCCATGAGTGACCTGGCAGCGATGACCCGCGACCGGATGGGGTCGAAGACGTGGTCGAGCGACTCGGAGATCTCGATCGACTTCATCGCAGCATCCACCGCCGCGTCGTGATCCCCATCGAAGGCGGCGAGCACCGCTTGGGCCTGAAGCCGTCGCGCCCGGTCCCATGGTCCGCTGGAACGCGCCGAGGCGAGCATGCGCCTCAGCTGGTCGGCTCGACCTGCGGCGACGAGCTCGAGGGCGGCGCCGCCTGCGCAGAAGTCTGCGAACTGCCCCGCAGAAGCCACCGAGGACTCCAGACGATCGGCATAGACACCGACTGCATCGTCGTCCCCGCGTGCCGCCGAAACGACCACACCCAACATCGCGGTGGTCGTCTCCCCTTGGGCATCGCCACTCGAGAGCACGGCCTCGGCCCCGGCCTCGAGGTGCGCGCCGGCTGCCTGCAGGTCACCGGTGTAGGCGGCCAGGCACGCGAGCCAAACGTTGCAGACCGCCGACACTCGTGATCCTCCCCGGGCGGTATCGGCCCGGAGGATCGCCTCGGCATCGCGGCGAAGCTCCTCCCACCGGCCCAACGGGAACAGCGACTCGAGACGGGTCATTCGGCTGAACTCGCCGTGGGCGACGTATCCCCGCTCGTCGCACATGTCGATGGCCTCGTTGATCAACTCGAGGACCTCACCGGCCGGCCAGTGGAACACGGCCGAGGTCGCCAGGTTGTTGAAGGCTCCGTTGGCTCTGTCGGTGTTGTTGGAGTCGAGGTGCATGTCGAGTGATTGGCGCAGCAGGTCCAGGCCCGACTCGTCACCCTCGGCGACCAGTGCGCTCCCCTCTGTCGAGATCAACTTGGCATACATTGCGGGCTTCCCGAAGGCGAGCACCGTCTCACGCCCGCGCTCGATGATGTCGAGTGCCAGCGCCGTCTCGCCACCCACCATGGCATCGAAGGCCGAGGTGTTGATCACATCGGCAGAGACGTGCGACGGCGGTCGCCCCTCCAACAATCGCTCGGCCTCTTCGAGGTGCTGCTTGCGGCCTTCGGTGTCACCTCGATACCACCGGTTGTTCGACCACGCCAGATGGGCCTCCGCCTGAAGTTCGACGTCTCCGGCGGCCACCGCGTCTTCGACGGCGAGTTCGGCGTCGCGCTCTGCGTCGTCGATCGAGTCGTACGCGGCGAACCGCGTTGCCCGCTCGATACGGGCTCTCCCTCGTTGGGCCGGAGTAGGCGCCACCTCTGCGGCTCGCCGGTAGTAGTCGGCACCGCGCGTGTAGTGGAGACCGATGACTCGCTCACCTGCGGCCATGAGCACGTCGAACGCCCTCGACCTGACCGAATCGTCGACTGCTGACGGTGTCAGATCGAAGACCCGCCCGTAGTGATGGGCCAGCAGCTCGGCGACTTCCCCCATCCGCTCACCCGAGACCTGTTCGATCCATCCGATCACCGAGAGATGATTCCGACCGCGATCGCCACGCGGGATCTGTCCGTAGGCGACGTCGTTGACCAACGCATGGGTGAACGTCCACTCCTCCTGGCCGATCATCGACGGCTCGCGCACAGGTCGGATCAGCTCGCGATTGGCGAGGTCGCGCAAGTGGCTGCGAAGCGTCTCATCGGTCATGCCAGTCGCCTCGGCGAGCGCAGCCGACCAGAACACGCGACCCACCACCGACGCAGCCTGCAGCACCGCTTTTTCGTCGGTGTCGAGAAGATCGAGCCGGGCAGCGATCACTCCGTGGAGGGTGTCCGGCACCGCGAGGTCGTCGAGCGGAGCGGACTGCGACAGCAGGCCACGGTCGGTGATGTAGCGGACGAACTCGGTCGCGTAGAGCGGGTTGCCGCCGCATCGATCCAACAGCGCTCGCTGCAGCGTGGCGTCGAGCAGATTCCGGTCGAGCAGCGAGCCGATGATGCGGGCGGTGTCCTCGTCGCTCAGTCTGGAGAGACCGATGCTGGTGGCGTTGCGTTTGCCGCCGCCCCATCCGGGGCTGGTGGTGAGGAACTCCGGCCGGGCAGTGGCGGTGACCAGGATCGGGGATTCAGTGGCCCACCCGGTCAGGTGGTCGAGAAACTCGAGCAGGCTCGGGTCCGCCCACTGGAGGTCTTCGATCACGAGGATCAACGGATTGCGGATGGCGAGCGCCTCGAAGAAGCGCGTGAGCGCTGCGAAGAGCTCCTGCATCGTGGCCTCGTCGCTGCCCACCACCCCTGCAATCGGCTCGAGTCTCGTCCGCACCCACTTGGCGGTCGTGTCGTCGTCGAACAGGGTGTCGACCGCACGTCCCAGTTTCTCGCCCGCAACGGTCGGGTCGTCTGAATCGTGGATACCGGCGTGAGCCTTGATGATCTCGCCGAGCGCCCAGAAGGTGATCCCGTCGCCGTAGGACAGGCACCGTCCCTGCCTCCACCAGACGAGTTCGGGGCTGTCGTCGATCACCCTCCTGAACTCGTGGAGCAGACGACTCTTGCCCACACCGGGCTCGCCGATGATGGTGACCAACTGGACTGCTCGCTCTCGAACGGTGCGATCGAACGTCGAGCTGAGGAGTTCGAGTTCGACGTCCCGGCCGAGGAAGGGAGTGTCGTGCTCGTCCTCGATCATCGACCCCAGGCGGCTACGTGGAGCGAGGGCGCGAAAAACCCGGATCGGCTCCTCCTTGCCCTTGACCGTGACAACCTCACCGTCGTCGAACGAGATCGTCTCGACGGCGCCCCGGTGCGTGCGCTCGTCCACCACGACGGTTCCCGGCTTGGCCAACCCCTCCAAACGGGAAGCGGTGTTCACGACATCGCCGATGATCCCTTCCCGATCCGGGGTCGACGGGTCCAGCTGGACGATCGCTTCGCCGGTCGTGATCCCGATCCGCACCGACAGCTCGAGCTCGGGATCCTCCTCGTTCAGCAGACCGACCGACTCCTGGATTCGCAGTGCGGCACGCACAGCCCGCTCGCGGTCGTCCTCGTGGGCCGTTGGCACACCGAACACGGCGAAGACCCCATCGCCCATGAGCTTTTCCACGCGGCCCCCGAAGCGCTCGACATCTTCTCGGACGCGTTGGTGGTAGGTCCACAACCGTTCACGCACGTCCTCGGGATCGGTGCGCTCGGTGTGAGAGGTGAAACCGACCAGATCGGCGAACAGGACGGTGATGAGACGACGTTCTTCGGTGGGTCCGGGCGCCGGCCCGACCTGCGCGGGCGTGTCGTCGATCCGCTGCCCACACGACGAGCAGAACCGGGAACCGGCCGGCAACTCGGTGGCGCACGACGGGCAGGCGAGTGAGAGCGAGGTGCCACACTGAAGGCAGAACCTGGCCCCATCGGGGGCGTCGACACCACAAGATGGACATGCCAGGCTCACGACACGAGTCTAGGAAGCCGCCTGCCGGCAAGGTACTCAGACGATGATGCTCGGACGACCGTGCTCCGACGTCGGCGGCCGGATGTGTCGAGCACGGCGCTAGCGTCGGATCATGTCATCGACCGAGGCGAGCCCCAGCACCGGCGCGGTGCGTTTCGAGCGGTCGAAGCGTCGCACGCCGGTAGACCCGGCCACCACATCCACCATGCTCGAGCTGCCAGTCGAGCGACCCGCGTGAGCATCGGACGGTCGCTCGCAATCACCGTGGAACGGCTCACAAGGCCGGTCGAGGGCGTGCATCGCTCGATCGCAGGCGGCTGGTTCTCCGTTCTCGAACCTGCGGCACGACCCGTGCGTCTGGCTCACGACGCCATCTCGAGCACCGTGTACTCGGCGGTGCGACAAGGAGCGAAGCTCGCGGGAAGGATCGTGGATGCAACGCTCGAACCTGATGCCGCTCGGGATGACGCCGGCGAAGCATTGGTGCGCGGTGTCTGGGGCGACGACCCCGAAACCTCCGGCACCCCCGAGGTCGGCTCCATGAGCGTACGCGATCGTTCCGGGACCGTCATCGCGTTCACCTCTGGAGGAGAGCCCTTTCCCGGTGCGACCTCCAGGATCGTCGTGCTGGTCCATGGTCTCGGCGACACCGAGCGGCGCTGGCACCGCACCGAGGACGCACCCGGGCTCATCGACGCCATCGACGCCGACCCCCACCTCACCGCGATCGCGATCCGCTACAACACCGGCCTTCATGTGTCAACCAACGGTTCGATGCTCGCCGAACTCTTGGAGAAGCTCGCGGCGTTGTGGCCGGTCCCGATCGAATCGATCTGCCTTGTCGGGCACTCCATGGGCGGGCTGGTCGCCAGAAGTGCCATTGCAACCGGGTCCGGTGCGGGGCACGAATGGGTGGGAGCCGCCAGCGATCTCGTCACCATCGGGACTCCCCACCGAGGATCCCCGCTCGAGAAGCTCGCAAACGTGGCTGCGTGGGGGCTTCGGGTCGCCCCGGTCACCGCCCCCATCGCCGACTTCATCGACTCCAGGAGCTCTGGGATCAAGGACCTGCGGTTCGGTTCCGTGCTGGAACACGATTGGCGGGATCACGATCCCGATGCGCTGGTCACGAACACCGTGGTCACCGGACCGCCGCATCCCGGTGTCCGCCATCACTTCGTGGCGGGACTGATCACGTCGAGCACCACGAACCCTCTCGGAAGACTGGTCGGCGATCTGGTGGTGAGACCGAACAGCAGCAGCGGACCAATGTGGAGCAATCCGGCCGAAGTGATGAGGCGGGGCGGGGTGGTACACGGCAATCTGCCCCGCGACCGGCGGGTGATCGCCCAGATCATGGCCTGGCTCACAGCCGCGTCCACCGACCTGACCGGAGCATCTCGGTAGTGGCGACGCATACGAGTCCCTGTGCCCGGTCGGTTCGGCGAACACCACCGCAGCGTGCCGCTCGTTCATCGAGGCTCACCTGAACGAGTGGACCGCGGAGACCGGCTCTTGAAGGATCCTCCACGAGCCGTCGATGGTCGCCACATCGACGCCTGACAAGACAAAAGAGCCGCCGGTCAGACCGGCGGCTCTTCTTCTCGTGATCGGAAAGCTGTCAGATCGGACGAACGTTCTGAGCCTCTTCGCCCTTACGGCCCTGGCCGACATCGAATTCGACCTTCTGGCCATCGTTGAGTGTTTTGTGACCCTCGCCCTGAATATTCGAGAAGTGAACGAACAAGTCGTCCCCTTCGTCGCGGGAGATGAATCCGAAGCCCTTGTCATTGTTGAAGAACTTCACGGTACCTACTGCCATTTTCATGTCTTTCTATCTGCCCAGTCGACGTACTTGTTCGACCGAGTTCACTCAAACCCTACGTGATCCGAGGAGATACTCTGGTATCGGGCCGCGGATCGGCGACACGGCCGGGTCACGTGTCCAGTGCCGAGCGGGGGCTTTCTGGTCCCGAGGCGGGCGATAGAGTCGCCGCGATGACCGACCTGCCCGACGTCTCCCGAGCTCCCGACGAGCGGACCGCCCTGATCGAAATGCTCGACTACTACCGGGCAGTGATGCTTCGAAAGGCGGAGGGTCTCACCGATGAGCAGCTCGCCGTTCGACTCGCCCCTTCGGATCTCAGCATCGGGAGCCTTCTCATGCACCTCGCCCTCGTCGAGGACGGCTGGTTCCAATCGACCTTCCTGGGTGGCGAGCTCGGTGAGCCGTGGAGCGGCTTCGATTGGGAGTCGGACCCGGACTGGGAGTTCCATCACGCCCACGAATACACCGCCGATCAGATCGTCGCCCAATACGCGGGTGCGATCGCCCGCAGCCGTGCAGTGGTCGACGCCACGGAGTCGCTCGACGCGCTCGCAGCCGAGAAGACGCGGAGCGGGGGCGACATCAACCTGCGCTGGATCCTCGTTCACCTCATCGAGGAATACGCACGCCATGCCGGCCACGCAGACCTCATCCGAGAGTCGATCGACGGGGCAACCGGGGACTGATCGTCGCCCCTGCGACGCCATCCGATCATCCCGGCCAGCCATGGCGAACGGGGGCCTCGATCCTCAGAGCGCTCTCCGCATGCGCCGCACTGCCTGCTCATCCGGGGCCGCGTGATCGCAGCTCGAGCCCACCGGAACTCGGAAGTTCGTCGATTCGGCTCGGCTCCAGGGACTCGAGCACCGAAACACCCAGCAACTCCCATGTCGAAGCCAGCTTCTTCGGAGTCATGCGCCAGCGGACCTCGACCCTCCTCAACCAGCGGCCGCCGTCTCGAACCGAAGCGTCCCCGCCGACGAGACGTCAACCCTCGACGACCACCTTCGCCCGCATCCAGGGGTGGGGCACGCAGTAGTACTCGTATTCTCCCGGCTCGTCGAAGGTGTACGACCAACGCTCGCCTTCACCGAAGAACCCGGAGTCAAACGCGCCATCGGTCGCCGTGACCGTGTGGAGGATGGCGTCGTCATTCGTCCAGGTGACAGTCGTTCCGACCTCCACGGTCAAGACGTTCACCGAGTAGTCGGCAGGATTCTCGGACTCGGCGAACTCATCTGGGGCAGCGATGTCCTGGGCCGTCCCCGCCCCGGCCACGATCGACACCTGTTCGGCATCGGCCGACGTCTCTCCACTCGATTCGGTCGACTCGGCTGCGTCTGTCGCACCGCCCGCAATGACCTCTTCGAAGATCTCCGGATTCTCGGGGCCGTCGACGACGATCTGACCGATCGCTCCCTTGTCGAACGTCCTGCTCAGGGCGTGATCGACGAGGATGATCGTGCTCGGGACCTGGCCCACCAGCTCGGCGACGACGCCGCCGCCCGCAGGTACCAGCGTGGTCTGCGACCCCAGGATGGGCGGGCTGAGCAGGGCTGCCTCTTGGTAGACGACGTCCCAGTGAGAGCCGATCGGATGGAAGTTGGAGTCGAGATTCAGACCGGCATTCACGAAGTAGATGCGGGCTCGCTCCCCGACGTTCATACTCAGGGCGTTGTCGCCGGTCAACGAGCCTCGGGAGCCGTTGAAGACGACGAACGTTGGCTCTTCGTTGGTGATCGCCTGCCGATCCGTACCGACCAGGCCGGGCTCGTCCGCGTCGGTGTAGTACTCGGACTGGACGATGTACCACTCATGGTCGACCTCGGGGAGCGGTTCGGCCGGGTCGACCAGAATGCCGCCGTACATGCCGTGGCTGATGTGGAGCGGAACGTCGCCGTATGCGCAGTGGTACATGAACACCCCTGGATAGAGCAGCCGTGCCTCGATGGTCCTCGTCTCTCCTGGGGCGACCACGGTGTTGGCGGCGCCTCCGCCCTGACCGGTCACGGCGTGAAAGTCCACGTTGTGGGGATGCGTGTTGGTCTCGGGGTTGGTGACGGTGAAGCGCAGCACGTCGCCCACGCGCCCGCGAATCATCGGGCCGGGAGCACCGATGCTGACGTCCTCGCCGTCACCGACGAGACGATATCCCCAGGTGTCGTACTCCACACCGGTGGCGGGGTCGATCTCGACGACGTTCTCCACCACTTCGAAATGAACGTCGATGATGGCCTGCGTGGTGCGACCGGACGGAGCCGGCACGTCAGGCGCATACGAGACGTTGACCTCGCCGGCCGGGACCGGCGGCAGCTCGGCTTTGGGAGTGAGCTCGGGCAGCGACGCAGCGCGTTGGATCTCGACCGGCGGCACAGCGCCGGGCTGCGCGTCGATCGTGCCGGACGACTCCGCCGGCGCCGTCGCCACGGTGGCAACGCCCCCTGCCGGCCCGTCGTCCTCCGGAATCAGCATGACTGCGCCGACGGCGATCGCTATCGATGTGACACCCAGAATCAGCGCGACGAGGCCGGCCGTCGCGACGATCGGGTGATAGTGGCTCGGAAGGAGCGACCCGAGACCCGACTTCGTCACAGTCTCTTCCGCTCGTTCTCTCAGCTGGGTCATGATGCCTGCCTCTCGAATATCCCCTCAGCCGACATGGACGCGAGCCGTTCCTGCAACTCGGTCCTGGCGCTCAGCCAGGCCTCGTGGACAGGGCAGCTCTCGGTGCCGGGACACGGACCGTTTCTCAAGACGCACACGCCGGTTTCGGTGGGGCCCTCGACCGTCTCGATGACTTCGAGGAGCGAGACGTCGGCTAGTGACACCGCCAGCCAATAGCCGCCACCGGGTCCCGTTTGGGACACGACCCAACCTGCCTTGACGAGCGGGCCGAGCACCTGTGGCAGAAACGGAGTGGTCGTATCGATCCGCTCGGCCAGGCCACTCCCCGACAGCTTGCCCTCGTCGCGGTGCAGTTCCTGCAGAGCCTTGAGTGCCAGATGGGTACGCCGAGAGAATCTCAAATCCATGAGTTCCATAGTAAGAAACTAAGGATTAAACGTCAAGGGGTAAGGCGTCAAGGGCGAATCCGCCCAACGAGACCCGCCCGCTGTCGTCCACCTCGCCCCCCTCTGCTCGGAGGAGTTCGGCTGGAGAGCCGACGCCTGCGCTACAGCCGACCAGTCGATGGGACCCCCACACCACAGGAGGTCGGGAGCCCGCCGCAGCCCCGTTCGAGACGGCCTGACCTGAGCCTGGATGACCCGCCTTCTCCGCCACCTCCGAGTAGGTCGAGGCCTCGCCGCTCGGAATCGCCGCGAGGACTTTTCATGACCGCCCGCTGGAAACGGGTGGGTTCGGTTGGATGGCCCGGGATCCCGCCGGGTGGCATCGACGCGTCCATCGCTGCCGGTCCCGACGCCACCGATACGCAGTCTCGATCGATGCCCTCCTCGACTGAGCCGCCGGACAGCTGGAGGGTCGTGTCGTTCGAGCTTCATCTGGGGCCGTTGGTCTCTGTCGGCACAGTCCGGGATACGCCAGGTTTGATGAGACGTCAGCTCCAGGAGTTCAGCGCATGACGACCACGCGAGACGAAGCCTCCTCCGTGGAGGAGGCTCACCCTTCCGGCGACGACCGGTTCCAGCTGGTCGACAAACATCTCAAGCGCATTCGATACGAACAGGACCAACTGATCGAGACCCTGCACGTCGCACAGGACGTGTTCGGGTATCTCTCCGAGGACGTCCTCATGTACGTCGCCAGAGCGTTGATGCTCCCCCCGAGCATGGTGTACGGCGTCGCCACCTTCTATCAACTCTTCACCTTCGAGGCTCCCGGAGATCACGCCTGCACCGTCTGCACCGGCACCGCCTGCTACGTGAAGGGGGCGGACGCGATCGTCCAATCCGTGGCCACGGAGTTCGAGGTCCCCACCGGGGCGACATCGGAGGACGGTCGGCTCACGCTCAAGACCGCCCGCTGCCTCGGGTCCTGCGGTCTGGCGCCAGTCGTCGTGCTCGATGGATCGGTGCACGGCCATCTCGATGCGGCGGAGACACTCGCATTGGTGCGCGCGGCACTCGAACAGGAGGTCGATGACTGATGGCCACCCCGATCGACCTCCACGAAGTCGCCGAGCGAGAGCTCGAGGCGCGAAGCCGGTACCCGTGGAGGCTCAAGGCGTGCGCCTCGACGGCGTGCCTCTCGGCCGGAGCCGGGGCGTCGATGACCGCGATGGAGCGGGCCGTGGAGGCAGGCGATCTCGCCCTTGACGTCCAGCTGATCCCGACGGGCTGCATGGGCCTGTGCAGCAGGGGCCCGCTCGTGCGTCTGCTCCGCCGTGGCGGCGACGAGACGATGTATCAGAACGTGACCCCGGAAGTCGGCGCCGACATCGTTCGCCGACACGTTCGGGACAGTCAGATCGTGGTCGACAGCGTCCTCGACGAGCACATCCCGTTCTTCGAAAGCCAGCAGCGGATCGTGCTCGCCAACGGCGGCATCATCAATCCCGACCGGATCGAGTCGTACGTCGCCCACGGCGGATACTCGGCGCTCCACAAGGCGCTGACTGCCATGACGCCCGAAGAGGTCCTCGAACAGGTCCGTGCCTCGGGAATCCGAGGCCGGGGTGGGGCCGGCTATCCCACCGGCAACAAGTGGTCGCTGCTCGCCGCCGCCCCCGACGACACCAAGTATCTGGTTGCGAACGGGGACGAGGGGGATCCCGGCGCCTACATGGACCGGACCGTGATGGAGGACGATCCTCACCGCCTCCTCGAGGGAATGGCCATCGCTGCCTACGCCGTCGGCGCGAGTCAGGCATACATCTACGTTCGGGCGGAGTACCCCCGGGCGGTCGAGCGACTCGATCGGGCGATCCGGGTTGCCCGACGCAATCGGCTGCTGGGACGTCGGATCCTCGACACGGACTTCGATCTCGAGATCGCGGTGCGGATCGGCGCCGGGGCGTTCGTCTGTGGCGAGGAGACCGCATTGATGGCGTCGATCGAAGGGCGGCGCGGGACACCGCGACTACGCCCGCCGTACCCGACCGAACACGGCCTCTGGGGTGCGCCGACGATGATCAACAACGTCGAGACACTCGCCAACATCCCGGCGATCGTCACTCGCGGCGGAGAGTGGTTCGCATCGATCGGAACACCGAACAGCACCGGTACCAAGGTGTTCGCGCTGGCCGGCGACCTCGTCAACATCGGCCTCATCGAGGTCCCGATGGGCACCACCCTCCGCCACATCGTCGAAGACATCGGAGGTGGCATACCGAACGGCAAAGCCTTCAAGGCCGCACAGACCGGTGGGCCGTCCGGTGGGTGCATCCCTGCCGACCACCTCGACACTCCCGTCGACTACGACAGCCTGCGCCAGCTCGGCTCGATCATGGGATCCGGCGGGCTCATCGTCATGGACGAGGACGTGCAGATGCCCGACGTCGCCAAGTTCTTCATGGAGTTCTGCATGGACGAGAGCTGCGGGAAGTGCACGCCCTGCCGCGCGGGCACCGTGCAGATGCACGGGATACTCGACCGCATCACCTCGGGGTCCGGAACGGCGAGAGACCTCCGCGACCTCGAGCACCTGTGCCGGGTGGTGCGTGACACATCCCTGTGCGGGCTCGGTCAGAGCGCCCCGAACCCCGTGGTGAGCACCCTCCACTACTTCCGCGAAGAGTACGAAGAACTGGTCGGAGATCGGGAGGTCGTCGATGCGTGACAGACGCCAAACCGTGGAGATGACCTTCGACGGCGTCGAGGTCGAGGCCTACGCCGACGAGTCCGTCCTTCAGGCCGCCCGCCGCAACGACGTGTTCATCCCGTCACTGTGCTTCCTCGAAGGACTGTCCGTGTGGGGCGGCTGCCGGATCTGCGTCGTCGAGGTCGCCGAAGACCACCGACTCCGCCCGGCCTGCGCCACCCCGGTCGCAGTCGACATGGAGATCCTGGTCGACACCCCGCGCCTGCGCTCCTACCGCCGCTCGATCCTCGAGCTGTTGTTCGCCGAGGGCAACCACGTGTGTGCGGTGTGCGTGTCCAACGGCAACTGCGAGCTTCAGGACATGGCCGTCGCGTGCGGAATGGACCACGTCCGTTACGACGAGAAGGATCCTCGGCGAGCGGTCGACGCAAGCCATTCCAAGTACGTGTTCGACCCGAATCGTTGCATCCTCTGCACTCGCTGTGTCCGGGTCTGTGACGAGATCGAAGGCGCCCACGTGTGGGACATCTCCGAGCGTGGCACGTCTGCCGAGCTCGTGACCGAGCTCAACAAGCCGTGGGGAGAAGCCCTGTCGTGTACCTGGTGCGGGAAGTGTGTCGCAGTGTGCCCCACGGGCTCGCTGTTCTATCAGGGAAGTGCAATCGGTGAGATGCATCACTCGGCAGACATGATTCGAATCCTGGCGTCGGCCCGCCGGCGCCATGAGTGGGTCGACCCGGAGGTGCCGGCATGAGCAAGCCGAGATTCGCCAGTGTGTGGCTCGGAGGGTGCTCCGGATGCCACATGTCGTTCCTCGACATGGACGAATGGCTCTTCGAGCTCGCCGAGCTCGTCGATGTCGTCTACTCGCCCATCGTCGACATCAAGGACTTCCCAACCGACGTCGACATCACTCTCGTCGAGGGGGCTGTCGCCAACGAGGACAACGTCGAGGTGGCTCGTACCGTCAGGGCCAACTCGAGGGTGGTGGCATCGTTCGGTGACTGCGCCGTCTCAACGAACGTGACTGGTATGCGGAATCCGCTGGGCGATCCCCGGGCGATCTTGGAGCGGGTGTATCTCGACAGCCCCGATCGGGACGCGGTGATTCCCGAAGCCGACGGCATCGTGCCGCCACTGCTGCCGAGAGTGCTGCCACTCCACAAGGTGATCCCGGTCGACTTCTTCATGCCCGGCTGCCCACCGGCGGCGCCGGAGATCCGACGAGCGCTCGAGACACTGTTGTCCGACGACCTCAGACATGGGGTCCCCGAAGACATCCGGCGCGGATAGGAGACACCATGCACGATCTCGTCGTCATCGACCCCGTGACCCGGATCGAGGGGCACGCCAAGATCACCATCGCCCTCGACGACGGCGGCAGCGTCGCCGACGCCCGCTTCCACGTCACCGAGTTCCGCGGATTCGAGGAGTTCTGCAAAGGCAGACCCGTCTGGGAGATGCCGAGCCTCACCGCCCGGACCTGCGGCATCTGCCCGGTCAGCCACCTGCTCGCCTCGGCCAAGACCGGCGACGCCGTGATGGGCGTCACGATCCCGCCCACCGCAGTGAAGCTGCGACGGGTCGTCAACCTGGGTCAGATCATCCAGTCCCATGCGCTGAGCTTCTTCCATCTGAGCGCACCCGACCTTCTCCTGGGGATGGATGCCGACCCGGCCATCCGGAACGTCTTCGGCCTCATGGCCTCTGAGCCGGAGCTCGCCCGGAGAGGAATCAGGCTCCGCAGTTTCGGCCAGTCGGTGATCGAGGCGATCGCCGGACGCAAAGTGCACTCCCCGGGAATCGTTCCGGGAGGAGTCGCTCGGCCGATGACCGAGGCGACCCGCGACGACCTGATCGAGCGTTTGGCGGAGGCCAGGGAGACGGCGACGGACGCCGTTGCACTCTTCACCGCGATGCTCGATCGGTTCGACCGAGAAGTGCGCGCTTTCGGCTCGTTCCCCAGCCTGCACATGGGCCTCGCCAACGAGGAGGGGACGTGGGAGCACTACGACGGTGATCTCAAGCTCGTCGACTCCGACGGCACCGTCGTGGTCGAAGGTGTCGCTCCAGCCGACTATCGGACGATCATCGGCGAGGCCGGCCGGCACGACTCGTATCTGAAGTCCCCGTACTTCAAGCCCAGGGTCGGCGCCGACGCCGACCCGACCGAAGGCCTCTACAGGGTCGGCCCGCTCGCCAGGCTGAACGTCTGCGAGACGATGGGAGCTCCCGCAGCAGACGAGGCGCTGGTCGAGTATCGAGAGCGGGCCGGCGGAGTCGCCAACTCGTCGTTCTTCTACCACTACGCCAGACTGATCGAGATCCTGGCCGCCACCGAGCACATGGCGCTCCTCCTCTCCGACCCCGCCATCACCGACACCAAGGTGCGAGCGACGGCCGGAATCAACCAGCTGCACGCTGTGGGGGCGTCCGAAGCGCCGAGAGGAACGCTCTTCCACGACTACACCGTCGACGACGACGGACTGCTCACGAACATGAACATGATCATCGCCACCGGGCAGAACAACCTGGCAATGAACGCCACCGTCCTTCAGATCGCCCGGGAGTGGATCGACGGACCGGAGATCCCCGAGCCCATCCTCAACCGGGTCGAGGCCGGAATCCGGGCGTTCGATCCGTGCCTGAGCTGCTCGACCCATGCCATCGGCCAGATGCCGATGGTGGTCGAACTGGTGGGCCCGGAAGGAGAGGTTCTCTGCCAGACCCGCCGTGACTGAACTGCTGGTCATCGGATACGGCAACGACCTGCGCTCCGACGACGGGGCCGGTCGAGCCGTGGCAGAGGCCATCGCCGAACTGGGTCTGCCCGGCGTCGAGGTCCGGACGATGTCCCAACTCACACCCGAGCTGTCACTCGAAATCACCGGCCGCTCCCGGGTCGTGTTCGTCGATGCCGACGTCGACGCCACCGAAGTGATGATCCGCCCGGTGACGGCGAGCTCCCCGGGCGATGGGGCGATGACCCACCACGGCGACCCGGCCACGCTGCTGTCGCTCACGACAAGTGTCGGCAGACTCCCGGGCGAGGCTCTCGTCGTCTCGATCCCGGCGACGAATCTGCAGATGGGATTCACGTTCTCACCCGACACGGAGCGTGCGATCGCTGAAGCAGTCGACCTGATCGTGGCACTTGCGCAGTCGACGACGGCGGGCGGACTCTGAGCAGCGCCCTCCTCGGCGTTGCACGGCAGCCGTGGCCGACCTCAGCTGCCGCCCAATGGCGAGTGGTCGCCGAAGTATCGGCGTCGCCGGCTCGAAGCGGAGCGGTAGCGTTCGGATCGTGAGCGCAAGACACGACATCCCTCGTGAGATCATCAAGCACTACCAAGAGGACTTCGACGAGGCCGAGCGCCTCTTCGCAGGCGGCTGGGGCCAGATCGAACTGCTCAGGACCAAGGAACTGATCGGCCGATTCCTCCCCGAGGCACCAGCGAGCATCATCGACATCGGAGGCGGCCCAGGCGTGTACGCCGAGTGGCTCTCTGACCTCGGATACGAGGTTCACCTGATCGACCCGGTAGCCAAACATGTGGAACAAGCACGTGAGCGAGTCCCCGGCATCACTGCGTGCGAGGTCGGCGACGCACGATCACTCGAGTATCCCGACGACTCATTCGACATGGCGCTCCTGGCTGGTCCTCTCTATCACCTGATCGAACGTGACGACCGTCTCCAAGCCATACGTGAGGCACATCGGGTCACGAGGGCCGGGAAGCCAGTCGTCGTGACGGCGATCAACCGGTTCGCCTCGACGATCGACCTTCTCCACGGCGGGATCATCGACAACGCCGAGTTTCGAGCCATCGCACGGCGGGACATGATCGACGGCGTGCACGTCAACACCACAGACGATCCGCGCTTCTTCACAACAGCGTTCTTTCACCGCCCCGCCGAACTCGAGAGAGAACTGTCCGATGCCGGGCTCACCGGCGTCGAACTCTTCGCAGTGGAAGGCATCGCATGGGCCGCTCCCGACCTCGACGAACGACTTGCCGACCCAGAAAAGCGCCAGGACTTGCTCGAGCTGCTCGAGAGGCTTGAACAGGAAGAAACGCTGCTCGGCGCCACCGTGCATCTCCTCGCGGTGGGGTGGACAACCACCGATTGATCCATCCGGCGGTCCACGGCCGCTTGCCGACCAGCTCGAGACCGTCCACCGTGGGGTTCTGCGGGGCTTCCAC
>CBDTXZ010000033.1:0-22376 GCA_965364515.1 uncultured bacterium | reverse complement strand
TGAGCACTGCGGCTTGTCGGCTGAGTCATGCCGGGAGGGAGGCCATTGCGTCTGCTTCGACCGTGGCCGCCCGAGAGACGTCGAAGCGGCGTTCAGTGCCGCCCGCAGCAGTGCCCAAGCGGGCAGTGAGCATTCGCCCCGGTGCAGACCGATGATCGGGCTGGGTCGGCAACGAACCTTCGGATTCCGGCTGCGATGTCGAAATCGATGTGGTTTGATCGTCGTGAGGTGACAGGGTCGAGAGACGACCCGAGAGGAGCAGCAGAATGGCGAACTATCTGTTCACCTATCACGGCGGCGGCGTGCCCGAGACCGAGGAGGAGGGCGAGAAGGTGATGGCGGCCTGGGGCGCCTGGATGGGTGAGCTCGGAGAGGCTCTCGTGGATCAGGGCAACCCGGTCGGGCCGAGCGCCTCGGTTGCCACCGATGGCACGACGGCACCGTTTCACGGGCCTGACACGGTCACGGGCTACAGCATCGTGACGGCGGCGGATCTCGATGCAGCCACCGCGCTGGCCATGGGGTGTCCGATCCGCGACGACGGTGGCTGGGTCGAGGTCGGCGAGATCGTGCCCATGTAGCGCACGATGCAGAGCCGGTCGGGTGATCACCCGACCGGCTCTGTGATGCTCAGGGACGGCCTCGATCTCAGCGAAGGTGCGGGATGACCTCTTCGCCCAGCAGATGGATCGAGTCGATCCATCGCTCGTAGCTCAGTCGCAGATCGAAGACCAGGTGGTCGACACCGACGTCTTCGAACTTCTTGGTCTGCTCGATGACCTGCTCGGGGGTACCGGCGATCAGCGAGCCTTCGATGTCCTCGGCCGTCTCGAACTTGCCTGAGGGGGGCTTGACCCACCACTTCCCGCGCTCGTTCGCCCAGGCGAGCAGACCTTCGACACTCGTACCGGCCCAGGCCTCCTTCTCGGTCCTGGCGATCGTCGTCGGAGGCACGACTCCGACCGTCGGCATCGGCCTGCCGTTCTCCGCCACCAACTCGGTCATCTTTGCGACACGCTTCTCGATGGTCTTCAAGGTGATCCGGCCCGGGATCCAACCGTCGCAGTATTCGGCTGCTCGTCGGGCGGAGGCGGGAGTTGCCCCGCCGTACCAGAACGGGATCGGCCCGGCCGGCTTCGGATACACCGACACGTTGGAGAACTCGTAGTGATCGTCCTTGTAGTCGACGTTGTCCTCGGCGAAGACTCTCTCGAAGATCCGGGCGTTGGACTCGACCAGTTCCGGACGGAAGATGCCTCCCATGCCGATCGCCTCGAACTCGTGATCGAACGTGCCCGCGCCCCAACCGCCGATGACCCTGGGACCCACCATGTGCGTGAGTGACGCCAGCGTGAAGGCGGTGATGAGCGGGTGGCGATACGGGATGAGTGTGGCGGTCCCGAGCGTGATCCGCTCGGTGACGGCTCCGACGGCGGTCAGCACGGTCAGCGGCTCGTAGAAGTCGCGATGGGCGGATTCGAACTCACCGTGTGGTTCGAACAGCAGGTGGTCGCGCACCCACACCGAGTCGAAGTCGAGCTTCTCGGCGAGCTTCGAGCCTTCGAGGATGAGATCGCTGCTGGCGTACTCACCGAAGTGGGGCAGCAGGAGTCCGAACTTCATGGCCATGTCTATCGCTCCGTTGTGGGTGTTGCGTGCTTTCCGTGTCCCGGCTCGCCTACGACCTCGCCGTCGACCCAGACATCGGTACCCCTGACCAGTGTTCGGTCGACCGCGCCTCGAATCGTCCGACCGTCATAGGGGGTCCAGCCGATCTTCGAGAGCACCGAATCGTTGGTGATCGTCCACTCGCGCTCGGTGTCGAGGAGCACGATGTCTGCGTCGGAGCCGGGTGCGAGTGTTCCCTTCTTGTCGAGACCGAACACCCGGGCAGGCGCGGTCGCGACCAGGTCGACGAGTCTCGGCAGTGAGATCTTCCCGTCGTGCATGGCGTCGATCATCAGCGGGAGTTGGTATTGGATGCCGGGAGTGCCGGTGTGGGCCGCCCAGGCGTCGGTCCAGCCGACCTCTTTCTCTTCTCTGGTGTGCGGGGCGTGGTCGGAGGAAAGCATGTCCACGATGCCCTCCTCCATGGCTGCCCAGACCGCTTCCCGGTGATGATCGGGCACGTGATAGGAGAGGACGTATGAGCCCTGCTCGTCGATGTCGGACATCCGACCGAGGAACAGTGCCCAGTGGTTGACCTCACCGGTGACGTCGATGCCCTTGGCTCTTGCCTGGCGGAGCATCTCGACCTGTCTCGTCGTCTGAACATGCACGATGTGGAGCTTGCAGCCGGTCGCCTCGGCGAGGCGGATGAGGAGGGCGGTGGCCGTGTCCCAGATGATCCCGTCGTCGACGGCGAGGGTCTTGCCGTACGCCTGTGGCGAGCGATCACCGGCCGCCCAATAGGCCTGCTCGACGACGTCCATGATGGATTGATCGTGGGGATGAACCATGAGCCTGAGGCCGGTTTCGGCGACGGCCTTCATGGCCTGGTACAGGTCGCCGTGATCGTGCACACCGATCGCCGACGGGTGCGGATAGGACCGCCCCGTGTCCACCACCATGTAGATCTTGTAGGCGGCGATTCCACGGTCGGCCATCGGAGGGATCTGGTCGAGCACCTTCGCCGCCGGGTTGTGGTTGTAGTCGACGATGCTCTTGGCGGCGTACAGGTCGAGCACCGCGTCCAGGTCATCGGTGGTCATCGTGGGTGGATCGAGGTTGGGCATGCCGAAGATCGTCGTGTACCCACCGGCGGCGGCCTGGCGCGTGCAGGTGATCAGATCCTCCTTGTGCGTGTATCCGGGCTCGCGGGTGTGGACATGGACATCGACACCGCCGGGGATGGCGATCCTTCCGGACCCGTCGATGACCTCGGAGTCGGAGGGGCCGGCTCCTCGATTGACGAGGCCGGCGATCTGCTCTCCGTCGATGACGATGTCGAGCGGTCGAAGGCGTCCTTCGACGAACACGTCGGCTCCGGTGATCAGACGGGTCATGGTTGCTCCTTGAGGGTGGTGATTCCGGATGCGGTGTGCATCTCGACCGAGCGTGGCCCGAGGTGCGTCGAGAACCAGTCGACGATCTGGGGGATGACCACTTCGCCGTGCTGCGCGTATGCGGCGTAGTGGGTCGTCTGACGCTGCAGGACGAGCTGCTTCGGCTCGGGCGCCGCTTCGTAGAGGGCGACGGCATGGTCGGTCGGAGTGGTGGCGTCGTCTTCGACGGCGATGATCATGAGGTTCTTCGCCCGGTGCGCTACGTCGATGGGTTTGTAGGCCATCACGGCGTAGGCGGCGGACAGTGGGATCTCGCTCGGGATCTTGCTGTCGACATCCGATTTGATCGATGTCTTCCGCCGTTCGGGGGTCGGGACCATGATGTCCTCGCGGGGATGGATCAGCTCGCCCTCCCCGGTCGTGACTCGCCGTCTCCGGTCCTGGTCGAGTCGCTCGAGATACTCGTACCACTCGTATTCACGGCGCATCCGCTTGAGCCAGTCGGTCCCGTCGGCGACGGGGACCTGGGAGACGGCACAGCGGATCCGGTCGTCGTGTGCGGACAGCAGAACGGCATTCCCTCCTCCGGTCCCACCTGAGCCGAACACACCGATCCGATTCTCGTCGATCTCGTCGAGGGTCTGGAGGTAGGTGACGGCGTTCACGAGGTCTTCGAGTTGCATCCCCGGCGACAGGGTGCCGCGGTCGCCTTCGGAGTCACCGAAGCCCCGGTAGTCGAAGATGAGGACTGCGAATCCGGCGGCGGTGAGCGCCTCGTGATACGGCAGATAGAGCTTGGCGTCCTTGAGCCCCAGCCATCCGGGCCCCTGGACGATGCCCGCATATGGCCCATCGCCGTCGGGCGTCCGCAGGATCCCGGCGATCCTGGTTCCCTCGGAAAAGAATCCGACTCTCGTTTCCTGCATGGCCTTCCTTTGTATATTGAATACAATCGCTAATCTACCGCGACGAGATCTCGGCGACAACCAAGGTGGTGACGAGATGAACCAACATCGATCTCCTGTGACCAGATCGATGGAACAGATCGCCGACGAGGCTCGCTCGAACTATCGAACCGTCGAGGAGATGGTCGTTGCGGCGATCCGGGAGGCCGTGCTGTCTGGCGTCTACGCACCGGGAGAGAAGCTTCCCCAGGAGCGGCTTGCGCAAGCACTGGACGTCTCGCGCATTCCGGTCAGAGCAGCGCTCAGACAGCTCGAAGC
Source organism: uncultured bacterium (assembly GCA_965364515.1). GTDB lineage: Bacteria > Actinomycetota > Acidimicrobiia > Spongiisociales > ZC4RG35 > JAHEDH01. Next base: position 18,148 of record CBDTXZ010000033.1, on the reverse strand, counting down.
CGAAGGACTGGTGGTGTTCGCTGCTCATCGAGGCGCAACGGTCAGGGCCCTCGAACCATCCGACATCGAGGAGATCTATCAGCTCAGGATCTTGCTCGAGACGTTTGCGATTCGCTCGGCCGTTGATCTGATCACACCTGAACAGATCGAAGAGTTGGAACAGATCGCCGACCGACTGGACAGCCTCGACGATGGCGACGAATGGCTGGAGCTTCGGGAGCGGTTCTACAACCGGCTCTATGCGGTCGCCAAACGTCCCTTGACCGCAGAGCTGATCGGGAAGCTGCGAGGCGATGTCGGCCGGTACTGGCTGACGCTGCGACTGTTCGATCACGGATCGGGGGGTCATAGAGTCATCGTGGATGCGATCCGGCAAGGCGATTCACAGGCTGCCGAAGCATGGCTGACCGAACACCTCACTGCCGTTTCCGGCGAGCTCCGGAGGAGAGTCTCCGAGTCTGGGGCCCCGACACCATGACCGGCCCGATCGGTACGATCCCCCGACGATCGAAGCAGCGATGGAGCGAGATGTGAGCGACGACTATCCGAGGTTCAGCGAGCCGGAGTTGGACCGACGGCGGGCGGCCCTGCTCGAAGTCACAGCTCGACACGAAGTCGACGGCGTACTCGTCTTCGGGGCCAATCGATCAGGCTCGGCGATCCAGTGGCTGAGCGAATGGCCTGTGACCAGAGAAGCGTCGCTCGTGATCACCCCGGGCGAACGTGACGCCATGTGGGTGCAGTTCTACAACCACCTTCCGAACGCCCGCCGGCTGGCCAGACGCTGCGACGTCGCCTGGGACGGTCCCGCCACCAGCGCGGCGGCGGCAGCCGAGCTCCTCCGCCGGGGAGCGAAGCGAATCGGGCTGATCGGCCCGGTCTCGTGGAGGGCACACGCTGCGCTGTCGGAACGGTTCGACATCGTCGGCCTCGACGCCGAGTACACCCGCCTCCGCCTCATCAAGTCGGACGAAGAACTCGAGTGGATGCGACGAGGGGCCGAGCTGTCCGACCGAGGAATCGAAGCGGTGAGGGACGGAGTCCGCCCGGGCATGGCCGAGACCGAGCTCGGCGCGATCTGCGAAGCCGCATACCTCCACACCGGCGCCACGAACCAGATCCACTACTTCGGCGTGACATCGATGACCGATCCTTCCCAATGTGTTCCGTCACAATGGCCATCCAACCGCCGGGTCGCACCAGGCGACGTGCTCACCTGTGAGATCTCGGCGTCGTGGTGGGGCCACTCGGGTCAGGTCCTCCGCTCGATGACGATCGGGGCCGATCCCACTCCCCTCTATCGCGAGCTCCACGAGACCGCCGACACCGCCTTCGATGCGATCTGCTCCGTGCTTCGTCACGGCACCCGCCCCGACGAGGTGATCGCCGCTGCGTCTGTGATCGAGGAGACCGGTTTCACGATCTACGACGACCTCGTCCACGGCTACGGCGGCGGCTACTTCCCCCCGATCCTGGGGACGCAGAGCCGGATGAACGAGCCGCTCCCGGACATGGCGTTCGAGGCCGGCATGACCGTCGTCGTGCAGCCGAATGTGATCACGACGGACGAGCGGGCCGGTGTCCAGACCGGAGGGCTCGTCCTGATCACCGAAGACGGGGTCGAGCAACTCCAGCGGGCTCCCCGCGGGATCTGGCGAGCCTGACCGACGTCAGGGCGCTTCGCCGGGGGTGTCGGCGACACGGGCGGCTGCGGCAGCGGCCTCGAGCCGCTCACGCAGGACGTCGGTGTCGAGCCTCATCGGCTCGAAGGTGTCCTTGCTCCACATCGTGCGGGGAGTCGTGAAGAACTCGCCGCCGTAGATGTGGATGGCGGCGGTCCAGTCCCGTGTCGGGTTGGCGACCGAGTGGACCACGTCGCGGCCGAGTGACACCACGTCCTTCACGAGCATCGTCTTCTCCGTGTTCGGCTCGATGCGTCCGTCGGACAGCCGGCGATAGAAGGTGTTGTCCTCCCGGCCGCCGTAGATCCCGATGTTCGCCCACATGTTGTGATCGTGGGCGAACAGGTCCACGTCTGGGGGCCAGACGATGTGGAGCACGGTCAGTTCCTCCGACCGGTACCAGACCGTCATCATCGGGCTCTCCATCCAGGGACGCACCTCGGACTCGATCGAGCCAGGATCGGAGACCGTCCGCTCGACGATCTCCTTGACCGAAATTCTCGGATCAGGATCGGATCGCACCGCATTCAGACAGGCTGCTACGAGCTCGTCCTTGTCGAATCTGGCCAAAGTCGCTCTTCCATCCGGAAGCGGAACGTAACACGGCTTCCATCGGGAGGTCGGCGAGAACGGTCTCCCTCAGTTCAGCGATGCCACCACGGCGTCACGGTCAGGTCTCAACGACCTGAAGTGCGAGAACAGCCCGATCGCCGAGCCGACTGCAGCAAGCCACGTGGCGGTGATCCAGGCGATCGGATAGTCACCGTAGGAGTCGGCGGTCCCGACCTCGAGAGCCGACAGCACGAACCACGATGCGGAGGCCGCCGTCAGCGCCGACCCGGCGATCCATCCGCCGCGCCGGAGCGAGCCGCTGAACGCAAGCATCAACATCGCCAACCCGTAGGCCGCCGCCCAGACGGGGACCGCCCAGCCTGCGATGAACGACAGGGTCAGGCCGGCCGCGAGCAGCACCAGGCCGGCCACTCTGCCCCTTGGTCGTCGGACCGACCCCGCCGGATCCAACGCCATGACGCCGAGGGCCATGCCCCCGACCAGCAGGCCGATCAACCCGACGAAGAACAACGCTTGCGGCAGACCCTCCCAGTCCCGGGCTTGTTCGAGTGTGTTGGATGCCTGCCATGCGGTGGCAAGAAGCAGCCACGCAGCAGCACCGATGAGCGCCACAAGTCGGGCTGTGTCGTTCGAGAATCGCGTTTCCATTTCGACTCCTCCGTCTCGGGGCGCATCGGCCCCCTCATTCAGACGGACGAATCGGAGGTCCCGTTGGGTGACAGGGCCGATCGGCTTCTCACCACGGATGCTCCCTGCCGTCCCAGGTGAGGAACTGGCCGTGCTGTGAGGCTGAGAGCCCGTCGAGGACACGGGTGATCCCATCGGCGCTCTCGGTCACGCCGATCGACGCTCCCGAGCCTCCCATGTCGGTTCTCACCCAGCCGGGGTGCATGACGACGGCAATGGCTCCTACGGTGCGCCACCGGTCGGCCCGGCGTCGGAACTCGTCGTTGAGTGCCGCCTTGGAGTCTCCGTAGTCCCCGAGGCTCCCGGAGCGTCCCCGGCGCGCACCGACCTGCGAGCTCATGATCGCGATCACGCCATCGGTGACGAGCAGGCCGGCATCAAGGAGCGCCTGGAGAACGGAGATCGGAGCTTCGGCGTTCACCGTCATGATCTCGGCTTGCAACCCGCGATTGATGCCGGCGTTGTGGATGACGCGATCGAATGGTTCGTCGAGCGACACGATCATCTCCGTCAGCTCTCGCTCGTCGGTGACGTCCAATCGGTGGACCGTCACATCGTTGTGACCTCCTGGTGCGCCACCGTCCCTCGTCGTGGCATGCACCTCCCAGCCATCGGCGAGGTGGCGCTCGACGAGCCCAAGACCGATTCCCCTGCTCGCTCCTATGACGAGTACACGTGGCACCGAATCACCGTACTGCGATGGGAGAGCAACCCGGCAGACGAGTCAGGCGTCGGTTCGGATGCCCGCCTCGTGGACATAGCACCACGCCCAATGCTCGCCGGGTTCGGCCGACCGGATCACCGCGTGGTCGGGGTTGGCGGCAGCATGCTTGGAGGCGTGTTGGTTCGGCGAGTCGTCACAACATCGGATCATCTTGCACGTCGTGCAATATCGGAGATGCACCCAGGTGCCTCCGATCGCGATGCATTCGATGCAACCGCCGGGCTCGATCGGTTCGAGCTCGAGGTCGGTGAGATGTTCACATGGCTGGGCCATGCGGCCCTCCTCTCATACGGGAACTGTGCGGGGAAGCTCGACCCGGAACACGGTCCGACCGGGCTGGGATTCGACGGTGATGTCACCGCGATGCTTGTTGACCACGATCGAGTAGCTGATGTTGAGACCGAGACCGGTCCCCGATCCGGGAGGCTTGGTCGTGAAGAACGAGTCGAACACCCGATGGATCGCCTCGGGGCTGATGCCGGCACCGTTGTCCTCCACCTCGACGACGACCATCTCTCCCTCCGGGAAGGCTCGGATCACGATTCGACCGGCGGCGGCTTCGGATTCGTGGATGGCGTCGGCGGCGTTGTCCAGCAGATTGGTCCACACCTGGTTGAGCTCGCCGCCGTAGCCCTGGATCCGCGGGAGGTCGGCGGCGTACTCGCGAACGACCTCGATGTCGGAGAGCTTGGTCTTCAGGATGAGCAGTGTGTCGTCGAGGCCGGTCGCCAGATCGACCTCCTGCACGGGTCCCTGGTCGAGGTAGGAGTACGACTTGAGCGCCTTGACGATGGAAGACAGCCTGCGGGTCCCCTCCTCGACTTCGTGCAGCAGTGAAGCGACATCGTGGCTCGCTCTGAGGACTTCGAGTACCTCGCCCGACCGTTCTCCCGCAGTTGCGACGACCTCGTCGACCAGGTCGGCCAGACCGGCATCCACGAGGGCAGGCGCCAGCCGCCAGGCATCGTCGACGCCGGCATCGGTGAGCACATCCTCGACCTCGTCCTCACGATCGGAACGATCCAACGCATCCATCGGCCCGGAGGGGCGTTCGACCTCGTCGAGCCGGGATCGCAGCGATTCGATGGCCTCTCGTTCGGCATCACTGACCCTTGACGCCAGCAACCGCTCGGCAGCTGCCAGTTCGGCGACCGAGTCGCCGAGCTGTCCCGCCGCCCGATTGACCGCCGCCGCAGGGTTGTTCAGCTCGTGTGCGAGCCCGGCAGTCAGCGTGCCGAGCTGCGCCATCCGCTCGCTCTGGGTCAGGAGCGACTGGGTCGCCTGCCAGCGCTCGAGCAGTACTTTGAACATCGCTCGGACCGCGGAGATGCTGGCATCCATCAGCGCCTCGATCTCGGCCTTGGGAATGGCGAGGAGCTCGACGTCGGTCCGGGCCTTGGCCGTAGCCGATCGAGGGGCGTCTTGGAGGAGCGCCATCTCGCCGATGACCTCTCCTGGCTTGCGGACCGCCAGGAGCACCTCACGGTCGCCGGTCCGCTTGACGATCTCGATCTCCCCTTCGGAGATGATGAAGGCTCGCTCCCCGGCGGCCCCCTCGGCGAACAGCTGTTCACCTGCGACCAGCGAGACGACCTCCGAGCGGTTCTGCAACTGTTCGAGGTCGGCGTCGGAGAGTTCGGCGAAGAGTGGAACCGCTCGCAGCGAAGCGGCCACGTCAGACCGTTTCGAGGTACTGGTGAACGAGGCTCACGGCAACCGCACCCTGGCCCACCGCAGACGCCACCCGTCGAACGACGCCTTCCCGAACGTCGCCGGCGGCGAAGATCCCTGGCACGCTGGTCTCCATCGGGTAGGGATCTCGCTCGAGCGGCCATTCCGGGGCCCATTCGCCTTCCACCTTGAGGTCTGGGCCGGTCAGCACGAAGCCCCGTTTGCTGCGGAGCACCACACCTTCGAGGAAGTCGGAGTGCGGTACGGCACCGACGAAGATGAAGAGTCCGGCGGCCTCGACCACCTCTTCGCTCCCCGAGCCGCGGTCCCGGATGACGAGCTCTTCCAGTCTGCCGCTCCCGCGGGCATCTGCGATCTGGCTCCCGAGGCGAACGTCGATGTTCGCGGTGGCGCGGATCTGATCGACGAGATACTGCGACATGCGAGCTTCGAGCGAATCTCCGCGCACGATGATCGTTACACGGCCGGCGTATTTCGAGAGCATCATCGCCGCCTGGCCTGCAGAGTTGGCTCCCCCGACCACGTAGACATGCTCACCGCGATACGTGACGGCTTCCGAAGGGGCGGCGCCGTAGTAGACGCCGGCGCCGACCAAGGCCTCGACCGCATCCACACCGAGCCGGCGAATCGTCATGCCCGATGCCACGATGAGAGCGTTGCATCCCAGCCGCTGCCCGTCCGAGAGTGTGACGGTCTTGACCGGATCGGTCACCTCGACGCCGGTCACCTCCGGCCCGGTGAGGATCTCCGCCCCGAACTTGAGCGCCTGTGAGGTTGCACGGGTGGCCAGATCGCCGCCGCTGATCCCGGCGGGGAACCCCAGGTAGTTCTCGATCCGCGAGCTGGTTCCTGCCTGGCCGCCGGTGGCGGCCCGCTCGACGAGTGCCGTCCGCAGGCCCTCCGAGGCTCCGTAGACGCCGGCGCCGAGACCCGCAGGACCCGCTCCGATGACAATGAGGTCGTAGAAGGGGTTCTTGGCTTCCGTCTGGAGTCCGACGGCTGCCGCGAGGTCGGTCGTTGCGGGCTTTCCCAGTGTGGTTCCGTCAGGGAGGATCACCAGAGGGAGTTCTGCGCCTGCCGCCTCGACGATCGCCTCCGCATCCGGATCCCGTTCGAGGTCGGAGAAGCGATAGGGGATGCGATTGCGAGCGAGAAAGTCTTTGACCGTGTGGGCGGCCGGCGACCATCGCACATCGATGACGCGGATGCCGCTGTAGGGGGGCGGATGTGCGGCATTCCATTCGTCGAGGAGTTCGTCGAGGATGGGGAAGAGCCGATCCTCGGGGGGATCCCACGGTTTGAGCAGGTAATGATCCAGTTCGATCTCGTTGATGGCGGTGATGGCGGCCTCGGTGTCCGCGTAGGCGGTGAGCAGCACCGTCTTGGTGTCGGGGAAGATCTCCTTGGCCTGGACGAGGAACTCCGTCCCGGTCATCTCCGGCATCCGCTGGTCGGCGACGAGCACGGCCACCGTGTCACCTCTGGCCAACAGGTCTCGAAGCGCTCCCAGCGCTTCGGCGCCGGAAGGCGCCCGCACGATTCGGTAGTCCTTGCCATATCGGGACCGCAGGTCGCGGGCGACGGCGGCCAGCACCTGGGGATCATCATCGACGGCGAGTATTGCGATCTTTCCCATGCGCAGCGAGTCTGGCACGGAGGTCACGGCCGCGTCGACCGGATCCGATGGAAACGAACGCGGCCCGGTTCGAGAGGCTGCTTTCGCCGACCCGTGAGCGGGAGGAAGGGGTAGTGTCTTCAGCCGAGACCGGAGGCCAACAATGGTGGACTGCCCGGCGTGCTCAACGTCAAATCCGACTGACGCCGCATTCTGCATGAAATGCGGCACCGCCCTGAGCGCCTCGTGCGCCAAGTGTGGAGCCGATCTGCCGGCGGAGGCAGCCTTCTGCATGAAGTGCGGTCACCGGGTCGCCGCAGACGAGGCCCCGGTCGAGGATCCGGACGCGGGCCTGCGCAAACTCATTCCCCGCGAACTGCTGTCGAAGCTCGAGTCCGCCGCCAGCGTGGGAGCGATGCAGGGTGAGCGCCGTACGGTCACGATGCTGTTCTGTGACGTCCAGGGCTCGACGACCGCCGCCGAACAGCTCGACCCCGAGGAGTGGGCCGAGATCATGAACGGAGCGTTCGAACATCTCATCGCACCCGTCTATCGCTACGAGGGGACCCTCGCCCGACTGATGGGCGACGCCATCCTGGCGTTCTTCGGTGCGCCGATCGGTCACGAAGACGACCCCGAACGGGCCGTGAGGGCCGGTCTCGAGATCCTCGACGCCATCGGTCCGTATTGCAGCCAAGTGTCTCGCGCCTGGAACGTGAGCTTCGACGTCAGGGTGGGGATCAACACCGGCCTGGTGGTCGTCGGAGCGGTCGGGTCCGACCTCCGGGTCGAGTACACCGCGATGGGCGATGCGGTCAACGTCGCCGCCCGGATGGAACAGACCGCTGCGCCCGGGACCGTGCAGATCTCCGAGTCCACCCGCGCGCTCGTCGACAAGCTCTTCGAGTTCGACTCGCTGGGCGCCATCGACGTCAAGGGGCGGTCGGAGCCGGTCGAAGCACATCGGGTGGTCAAGGCGCTCCCCCGACCGGAGAAGATTCGAGGGATCGAGGGTCTCGACGCTGCGATGGTTGGTCGTGACGAGGAGCTGGCGCGGATCTCGGGATCCCTGCAGGCCGTTGCGGGCGGCCAGGGCAGGATCGTGTCCGTGCAGGGTGAAGCCGGCCTCGGCAAGTCGCGGCTCGTGGCAGAGGCAAGAGCCGCTCTCGGAGCGGACCGCGACGGGTACACCTGGGTGACGGGCCGGGCGCTCTCGTACGAGACCACCGTTCCGCTTGCGCCGGTGCAGCGGTTGATGCGACAGGTGGTGGGTGCGCCGGCGGACGCCGACCCGATGACCCTCTGGCAGGCGATCGACGCAACGACGCGCGACGTTCTACCCGGGCGCGCCTCGGATATCGCTCCATACATCGGCGCTCTGCTCGGGGCGGACGTCCCTGCCGACATCCGGGCGCGAGTCGAGTATCTCGAACCGGGCAGGTTGCGCTCGGAGGCGTTCCGGGCGATCGGCGAGCTCCTCGCCGCGCTCGCCGGCCGCAGCCCGCTGATCGCGGTCTTCGAGGATCTCCACTGGGCGGACTCTGCATCCATCGATCTCGTGATGGATCTGCTTGGCCTCATCGAGTTCGCGCCCATCGGTCTCGTCCTGGTGTTCCGCCCTCGTCGGGACGAGCCGTCGTGGGAGATCCACGAGGCGGCGGGCCGTGAGCATGGCTACGCCTACGAAGCGATCCAGCTCAGCCCGCTGGCGCGTGACGACGCCCGGTCGCTGGTCTCGGCCCTTCTCGACATCGACGGCCTTCCCGATCGGGTCCGCGAGCTCATCCTGTCGAAGTCCGAAGGCAACCCCTACTTCATCGAAGAGGTGATCAAGTCGCTCATCGATCGTGGGGTGCTGATCCATTCGGGAGGTCGGTGGGTTGCGACGTCCGAGATCGTCTCGATCTCGGTGCCCGACACCCTCTCGGCCGTCATCACGACCCGGCTCGACCGTCTCGACGACCGCTCGCGCCGTGTCGCCCAGGCTGCCAGCGTGCTGGGCCGGGAGTTCAAGTACGACGAGCTCGCAGCCGTGCTCGACGATCTCTCCGGGATCGATCAGGGTCTGGTCGATCTTCAGCGCCGGGAGATCCTGCGCGAGACCGCCCGCATCCCAAAACGGCAGTACCGGTTCCGCCACGCCCTCATGCAACAGGCCGTGTACGACACGGTGCTGCTCCGCCGGCGTACCGAGATCCACGCGGTGATGGCGGACTTCCTCGAGCGCCTCCACCCCGAGAGGGTCGAAGACATCGCCGACCATCATCTCTCCGCCCGCCAGAAAGAGCGTGCACTCCCGCACCTCGTTGAGGCCGGCTCACGCGCACTCGCCACCTATGCGCTCCCCGAGGCGATCCATCGTTTCGAACAGGCACTCGAGATCCTCGATGGGCAGGACCATGCCGACGGCAACAGCCTCCGGGTCGTTCTCGAGGGGATCGGTCGCGCCAAGGAGATGCGTTTCGACTTCGGCGGCGCCGCCCAGGCGTACGCCCGGCTCCGACAGGAGGGCCAGGAGCGCGGCGACCTGGCAATGGGGCTCTCGGGCAGGAACAAGTCGGCACTGATCTCGGGGATGATGTTCGCCGATACCGAGAACGCGCTCGACGAGTTGGCAGCGACCGAGCAGGCAGCCCGTGCAGGTTCCGAGGAGTCGAGCCTGGCCGAAGCGTGCATGTATCAATGCTTCCTGCGGACTGCGCGTGGGGAGTTCGATCAGGTCGAGTTCTACATGAGCGAGCTCACCGCGCTCGGCGAGCGGCTCCAGGACTCCGAGACGATGCTCTTCGGGATGGTGCATCTGGCCAACACGCTCATGCTGGCCACCAAGGCAGACCTCGCCATCGAGAAGGGCGAGAAGGCGTTGGCAAAGGCCGAGGAGTACGGCAATCTCAGGTATCAGGCCGAGATCCTGACCATGGGTCTCCCGTTCGCCCATCTGCAGCGCGGGGAGGTGGAGACAGCCCTGTCGTACGTCGAGCGGGGCCTCGAGATCGCCACTCAGATCGGCCATCACATGTCCGAGGTGTTCGCAGCCATCGTGCAGGGCAAGGTGGCGATGGGCCAGGGGTACTACGCGGATGCGTTGGCGTTGTTCCGTCGAGCGGAGGCCGCCGCTCAAGCCACCGGCATGCCGCCCTACATCGCTCTCGGCAAGTGTGTCACGGGGACGTGCTATTCCTCGATAGGTGGTCCCTATCACCAGAAGGCGACCGAGATCCACACCGAGACACTCGAGGTCTCGGACATGCCGATGGGCGACCAGATGGGTGCTTGGGTGTGGTCCGAGATCGGCCATTGCGCCCTGGAATCCGGAGATGTCGACACCGCCGAAGAGCTGTTCCATCGGGCGCTCGATCGCAGGACGGTTGCCATGTACATGAGCCGTCATGAGGCGCTCCAGGGGTTGGTGGACGTTGCAGTCGCACGCGGACACTTGGACGAGGCGCGAGATCACTTGGATACGCTGCGCGAATACGTCCAGGACCACGGCATGACCAACGCGTTGCCGATCCTGTTGATGACCGAAGCCAAGGTCGCCGGAGCGACCGGCGACCACGCGGGAGCGGTCGGGTTCCTGGACGAGTGTCTGGTCGAACTGGCTGGGAAGGGTTTCAAGCGAACGGAACTCGACGTGCACGCCGTCAGGGTGCGAGAGCTTCGGGCGCTGGGTGACTCCGAGAGCGCCCAGTCGGCCAGAGCCGATTTCGAAGCAGTGGCGAGGGAGATTCTCTCTCGGATCGGCGACGACGACTTCCGGGCGGCCTTCGGCCAGTCGGTTCTCGACATGGTCGAGGAAGCCTGAGCCGCCGTGACGGCGCACAGCAAGGACTTCCGTTTCATCTTCCTCGCCGACACCCAACTCGGCTGCTACGCCACGTTCTCGGGGTTCGATGCGGAGGACGTCGAGCGGTATGCCCGGATGGGGATGAAGGTCGAACCGGTGCCGGCCGTGACGGGGTTCGAGTGGGACGCCAACCGTTATCGCGATGCGGTGGAAGTCATCAATGCCAATCGCCCTGAACTGGTGATGATCGGCGGAGACCTGATCGACGACCCGAACGCCGAGGACCAGATCGACGAGTTCCTGGCGATCACCGCTGCGATCGACGACGCCATCGAGGTCCGTTGGGTCCCCGGCAACCACGACATCGCCGACGACTACATCGCACCGACGCCGGAATCGATCCAGGCGTACCGCGAGGTGTTCGGCCCCGATCACTACGCCTTTCGAATGGGTGACACCCTGTTCGTCGCACTCAACACCCCGGTCATCGACCATCCCGAGCACGTGCCGGAGGCGTGGGCGACTCAACTGGCGTTCCTCACCGACGAGTTGGCCCATGCGACCAGATCGGATCTCGATCATGTGATCCTCGTCGGTCATCATCCCCTCTTCGTCGCGAGCCCCGATGAGCCGGACACCTACTGGAACCTCCCGTTGGAGCGTCGAGAGGTGATCCTCAGCCTGTTGCACGGCGCCGGCGTCGAGATCGGCTTCGCCGGCCACTGGCATCGCAATGCGATTGCGCGCGCCGGCAATTTCACTCAGGTCACCTCCGGGCCCGTCGGCTACCCGCTCGGGGACGACCCGTCCGGGTATCGCGTCGTCGAGGTCACGGGCGACTCCGTGACCCACGAGTACCGGGCGCTTCCCGGAACCTGAATCGTGGATCGACTCCCATCGGGCACCGTCACGTTCCTCTTCACCGACATCGAGGGCTCTACCAGCATGGTCCAGGGGCTCGGCGACCGGTTTCGTGAAGTCCTCGAGGACCACAACCGGCTGCTCCGGTCGGCGTTCGAGGCCGGCGTCGAGGTGCGCATGGAGGGTGACGCGTTCTTCGTGGCGTTCGCTTCGGCTCGGGACGCGGTGGATGCCGCAGTCGCCGGGCAGCGAGCGTTGACCCTCCACCGATGGCCCGGCGGAGTGAGACCGAGGGTCCGGATGGGCCTACACACCGGGGAGGGTGTGCTCGGAGGCGCCGACTACGTGGGGATCGACGTGCATCGGGCTGCACGGTTGTCGGCGGCCGGACACGGCGATCAGATCCTCGTGTCCGAAGCGACCCGGGAGGCCGCGGCACTCACCGATGGGCCGTCGGTTCGGTCGCTCGGCAGCCATTGGTTCAAGGACCTCGACGAGCCGATGGAGGTCCATCAGGTCATCGCCGACGGGCTCCCAACGGACTTCCCACGGATCAGGTCGATCGGCACGCCGCCCAACAACCTCCCGAGCCCGACGTCCGGATTCGTCGGCCGATCGGGCGAGATCGGCCGGCTGCTGGGCCTGCTCGAGTCATCCGGACTCGTGACGCTCACCGGCCCGGGCGGGGTCGGCAAGACCCGATTGGCGCTCGACGTGGCGGATCGAGCGCTCCACCGATTTCCTGACGGCGTCTTCTTCGTACCGCTCGAGACCCTGACCGACCCGGATCTGGTGGCGGGGTCGATCGCCGAGCACATCGGGATCGGCCTCGAGGCCGGGGATGATCCGGTCGAGGCGTTGACAGCCCATCTGTCAGGCCTGGAGCTCCTGGTGGTCCTCGACAACTTCGAACAGATCATCGACGCGGCCGAGATCGTCGCTCGGATGAGATCCGGTGCACCTCGCCTGACCGTTCTCGTCACCAGCCAGCAGGTGCTCCGAGTGGCCGGCGAGACGGTGTTTCCGGTCCAGCCGCTCGATCTGCCGGCAACCGGAGACATCGACCTGGACGAGCTCCTGAAGTCCGACGCCGCAGCCCTCTTTCTGGAACGTGTTCGTGCGACCGGCATGGCGACCGAGCTCTCGCTGAAAGACGTCGACGCGGTCGCACGAATCGTCACCGAGCTCGACGGGCTTCCGTTGGCGTTGGAGTTGGCTGCGGCGCGGATCGGAGTGTTCGGGTTCGAGGGACTGCTTGCGCGGATCGGCGAACGGTTTGGGACGGTGCGAGGCGGCTCTCGTGAAGCTCCCGATCGGCACCGGACGCTGCAGGCGGCGATCAGCTGGAGCCACGATCTGCTCGACGAAGCCGAACGGCATGCCTTTGCGGAGCTGTCGGTGGCGATCGGAGGATTCACGGTCGAGATGGCCGAAGCGATCCTCGACCCCGACCTGTCGTCCGAGGCCATCGACCTGGTCGAGTCACTGCTCCACAAGAGTCTGCTGCGCCGTTCGTTGAACGGCGGGTCCGTTCGCTTCTCGATGCTGCGTTCGATCCGTGAGTTCGCACACCGGCAGGCGACTGCGAGCGGGCTCACAGACGACGCCACTCGGCGCCTTGCGCGTTCGTTGGTCGAGTTGGGCAGGGAGGCCGCACCTCGTCTCGAATCGGAGGGGCAGTCGGAGTGGCTGGATCGACTGACGACCGAACACGACAACATCCGGTCGGTCATCGATTGGGCACGAACGGGTGGTGATCTCGATCTCGGGCTCGAACTCGCCGGATCGATCTGGAGGTTCCATCACAGACGGGGCCACCTGCCGGAGGCTCGTCGCAATCTGGAGGCGCTGTTGGCGTTCCCAGGGGGATCGCACCGGCCGAGAGCGATTGCACTCAGCGGTCTCGCCAGCATCGTCTATTGGATCGGAGAGTTCGAGCGCTCCTTCGACCTCTACCGCGAAGCGGTCGAGCTCTTCGAGAAGCTCGGGGAGACCGAACGGGTGGCGTTCTGCTTCTACGGAATGAGCACGGCGGCGAGCTTGATCGGCGACATCGACGTCGCCCTCGACTACGCCGGCCGGGCGGAAGCTGCCTACGCAGCATGTGGACAGGACGACGGCGTGCGGCGGGTGGTGCCGGCGGTGGCGTTTGCAACGTGGATGGCAGGCCATCTCGAGGTCGCCGCCGAGCAGTGGGAGCGGGCGGCGAAGATGTTCCACGAGGCGGGCGACATCGCCGAAGAGCTCCAGACCTGCGTCGCCAGGGCCATCGTCGACTATCAGCTGGGACGGAGCGGTATCCCGAATCGGGTGCGAGGCTGCATCGAAGCGATGGTGGCGTTCGGTGACGTGACCGGCACTCTGATGGCACTCGAGTTCTTCGCCAGGGTGATCGTCGCGACCAACCCCGAGACGGCCGTTCGAATCGCCGGCGGGGCCCGCGCGCTGCGAGCGACGACGGGAGGTGGCCACACCCCGGAGACGGTCGGTCTCACGTCGACCTGGGAGGAAGCAACCCGACTGCTCGGTGCCGAACGGACTGCGCAGATGTCGGAGCAAGCCGAGGCGCTCGATGTGGACGCACTCGTCGCGTTGGCTCGAGCCGTCGACCTCGTGTCGAGCGAAGCAGGTCCGGATGCTGAGTGACCGACGGTCGGCAAGCGCCCCCTGGGGAGCTCCATGCCAAGTCGGGCAACTCGACCCGGGCCGTCGATCGTCACTGAGCGACGACGGCGAACACCTCCCATTCGCCAGGGACGCCCTTGAGCTCGTGGACCCCTCGAGACTCGAACTCGAACCGTGACCCGACGACGAGGTCCTTGACGGTTCTCGAGACGAGCACTTCGCCGGCGCCGGCCAGCGACGCCACCCGGGCACCGAGGTGGACTGCCATGCCGGCGATGTTGTCGCCGACGACTTCGACTTCGCCGGTATGGACACCCGCCCGAACTTCGATCCCGAGGCGCCGGACCTCCTGGCCGATGGCCTGCGCCGCCCTGACTGCCCGGGCCGGGCCATCGAAGGTCGCCAAGATGCCGTCGCCCGTGTGTGCCCGTTCGACGCCCCTCCACCGCTGGAGCTCTTGACGTGTCACGCGGTTGTGTTGTTCGAGCACGGATCTCCACGCCTGATCGCCCAGCTCGGATGCACGGTTGGTCGAATCGACGATGTCGGTGAACAACACCGTCGAGAGAATCCGTTCCGGCTGGGCCGACTCCCGATGTCCGGTCATGAACTCCTCGATCTCGTCGACGAAGTCCTTCGGGTCCACGGCCCAGAACAGATGGGCGTCGCCGGGCAGCTCGATCAGGGTTGCTCGCGGGATCTGCGACGCGATCCAGCGACCCTCCTCGATCTTGACGTCGGCATCGTCGACCCGGTAGAGAAGCAGGGTCGGCGCTTGCACGAGTGGAAGCGCCGCACGCGTGTCCATGAGCGTGTTCATGCGAAGGAGTTGGGCGGCCACACCCGGCGAGGCCGACATGCGGAAGTATCGGGCGACCCAGTCGCGGAAGCCGACGTCGTCGCCTCGGTCACCGAGCATGTAGTGGGGGATGTGGTCGGGATCGCCGAAGGTCCGCTCGGTCTCGATGATCTCGACCTCGCGCTGCTCGGGACTCGGAGCCCACGGATAGTCGGGTGAGGGGATCCGTTTTCCGTATGTCGAGGCGAGGATGAGCCCTTCGGTCCGTTCGGGGTACGTGGCGGCGAACAGGGTCGCCATGTTGCCGCCTTCGGAATGGCCGAAGATCGTCGCCCGTTCGCACCCGACGGCATCCATCACCGCGCGGACGTCGTCCATGCGCTGTTCGAGGGACGGAAGCTCATCGAGGGGCAGGCGATCAGACATCCCTGTGCCGCGTTTGTCGAAGGTGATCAGGCGGGAGAACGTCCCGAGACGGCGAAGGATCGATGCCAGGACGGGGTCGTCCCACATGAGCTCGATGTTTGAGATCCACCCCGGAACGTAGACCAGGTCGCGGGGCCCGTCGCCGAACACCTGGTAGGCGATGGAGAGCCCGTCGTTGGTCACATACCTCGTCGTCGGCATACCAGCCGAGCCTACGTCACCACGGAGTCACAGCCCGACGCCGCAAGCGACTCGCCGGGTACGATCGCTTGATGTCGAACTGTCCCGCCTGCGCCACACCGGTCACAGCTGGACAGAAGTTCTGCATGGAGTGCGGACACCGCCTCGAGGTCCGCTGCCCCTCCTGCGACAGTCCGATGGTCGCCGGCGCACGATTCTGCGGGGAATGCGGTACGGCACTCGACAGCCCGTCGTCCGAGCCCCAGCCGCCGGCCACGGCCGAGCCGATCCCGGAGCGACGGCTCGTGACCGTGCTGTTCGCCGACATGGTGGGCTACTCGACGATGTCGGAGTCTCGGGATCCCGAAGAGGTCAGAGACTTCCTCTCCACCTATTTCACGGTCGCCCGCGATGTCGTCGGGCGGTACGGCGGAACGGTCGACAAGTTCATCGGCGACGCCGTCATGGGTGTCTGGGGCACCCCCGTCGCTCACGAGGACGATGCCGAACGGGCGGTACGCGCCGCCCTCGATCTGACGGCGGAGGTAGGCGCTCTTGGAGTCCAGGCAGGCATCCCCGACATCGCCGTTCGAGTCGGAGTGGCCACCGGCGAGGCGGCCGTGTTCTTGAACGCCCCCGCCGGTGAGGGCATGGCCGGCGACCTCGTCAACACCGCCTCCCGACTGGAGGGAGCGGCCCGCCCGGGCACGGTGCTCGTCAACGACGGCACCTATCGGGCGGCCAGCCGGGCGATCTCGTTCGAGGACGTTGGCGACCTCATGCTCAAGGGGAAGTCGGTGCCGGTGCATGCCTGGCGGCCGCTCCAGGTGACGGGAAAGGTGGGCGGCACCGGAGGGTCGACGCTGCCCGAGCCGCCGTTCGTCGGACGAACCCGTGAGCTGCAGACACTGCGAGACCTCTTCAAGCGCACCGCCGTCGAGGGGCGGGCTCATCTCGTCTCGGTGATCGGCGTCGCCGGAATCGGCAAGAGCCGGCTGGTGGACGAGTTGGAGAAGTACCTCGACGGTCTCGTCGACACCACGTACTGGCATCGGGGCAGGTCACCGTCGTATGGGGAGGGGGTCACCTTCTGGGCACTCGGAGAGATGGTGCGCACCCGGGCTCAGATCGCCGATGCTGACGACGACGACACCCAACGCTCCAAACTGGCGAAGGTCGTCGACGAGTTCGTCGATTCGGAAGACCGCCCATGGGTCCAGGCCGCCTTGGAGGTGCTACTCGGACTGCGAACCCCCGGCAGCCTCCAGTCGGGTGAGGCGGAGTCTGCGTGGCGACGCTTCTTCGAGGCGATCGCGAGCCATGCTCCGACGGTGATGGTCTTCGAGGACATCCACTGGGCGGACACCGGGATGATCGAGTTCGTCGAGTCGATGCTCGGGTGGTCACGTCGGCACCCGATCTTCATCGTGACGCTCGCCCGGCCCGAGTTGCTGGAGCGCCGGCCAACCTGGGGCGCCGGTCTCTCGGGATTCACCGGGCTCGCGCTCGAGCCGCTGGAGGATCACGAGGTCGACGAGCTGCTCGACGGGTTCGCTCCTGGGCTGCCACCTGAAATACGGAGCGCCGTCCGCGGGCGGTCCGAGGGCATCCCCCTGTATGTCGTCGAGACGGTCCGCATGCTCGCAGACTCAGGCTCGGTCGAAAGCGTCGACGGCGGCTTCGCGGTGAATGCGCCCGTCGACCTGGCCGTGCCCGAGTCGCTGCATGCCCTGGTGGCGGCTCGACTCGATTCACTCGGCGTCGACGATCGTCGCCTGATCCAACACGCTGCCGTGCTGGGACAGAGCTTCGAACAAAAGACGCTCGCTGAGGTCACGGGGATCCCCGCCGGGGATCTCGGCCCGAGACTCGACCGGTTGGTCGTGAGACAGCTCCTCCGAGTCGACGAGGATCCCCGTTCGGTCGAGCGGGGCTTCCACCAGTTCGTCCAGAGCGTGATCCGTGAGGTCGCACTCGGCATGATCTCGCGGTCGGAGCGACGCGAGCTGCACGTGCGCATCGCCGACCATTTCGAGTCGGCCGGTGACGTCGAGTTGCTCCCGATCGTGGTCCACCATCTGACCGAGGCGATGCGCTTGGGGTCCGACGACGAGTCCGCGGCCCTGGCAGCACGAGCGTTCGACATGCTGCGGCGCGCCGCGGAACGTGCGGGCGCCCTGGGCTCCCACGACCAGGAGGTGTCGTTTCTCGAGCGGGCGCTCCCACTGGCACCCGACGACCTGACGGCCGCTGCGGTCACCCGTCACCTCGCTCTGGCCGCTCAACAGGCCGGGCTCGGAGACCGGGCGATGAATGCCTGGCAGGACGCACACCGGTTGTTCGCCACGGTCGGGGACTCGGAGAACGAGGCCATCACCGCTGCTGGACTCGTCAACTGGCTTCTCATGTCGGGAATCGTCGAGGAAGCTCGCGGCATCGTGACCGAGGCGATCGATCGTGCCGGCGCCACAGGAGTCTCCACCGGAACCCGGGCGGC
>CBDTXZ010000032.1:0-22496 GCA_965364515.1 uncultured bacterium | reverse complement strand
GCCGATCGGTCAGGCTCGCGCCACCGCCACGCTGAGTTCGAGATTGGCCTCAGCCCGCTCGCGATCGCGGCGCCCGAGACCGCACGCAGCACCGACATCGACGGGGCACCGCGAGAGGCGATACGGTCTGATCACCGACACGGACACGCCTCACGGGAAGGACCTTCGGGCCATGGACACCATCGACATCGATGGCATCGAGATCGCCTTCGAGAAGCTGGGGGCGGGCCCTCCCGTGCTGCTCCTCACCGGTCTCGGTGGGGTCGGTCGCTCCTGGGGTGGGCTCATCGAGCGCTTCGCACACGAGCACACCACCATCGTCCCGGACCATCGAGGCACCGGCTCGTCGTCGAAGCCACGATCTGGCTACACGATCGACGCGCTGGCCGCCGACATGGCAGGCCTGGTCCGACATCTCGAACTGGGCTCCGTCCACGTGGTCGGTTCGTCCACCGGTGGGGCCATCGGACAGGTCATGGCGATCGACCACCCCGACACGGTGAAGTCCCTCTCTCTGGTCTCGTCCTGGGCGGGCCCCGATCCGTACTTCCTGAGACAGTTCGAGCTGCGCAAAGCGATCCTCCTCGAGCAGGGAACCTCCGCCTACGCCCGGGCCTCCTCGCTCTTCCTGTTCGCACCGAGCTTCGGCGCGGAACATCCGGAGGTGGTGGATTCGTGGCTCGACATGGCGCTGTCGAAACCGGGCGATGTGGAGATCATGTCCCAGCGAATCGACATGATCATGGCCCACGATGAGCGGGATCGCCTGGCCCGCATCTCGGTGCCGACTCTCGTCATCGTCGGCGACGAGGACATCTGCACACCCCCGTACGCCTCACGGGAACTGTCGGAATCGATCCCGCACGCCACGCTCTCACTCCTGCCTGGCGGGCATCTCATCTATCTCGAGCAACCCGACCGCTTCTTCGATGTGGTCGCCAGCTTCATCGCCACCATCTGAGGGAATCGCCGGTCTCCCGAGCCGGGGCGATCCGCCGGAGCGTCGCGAGTCGCCGCTCCCTCGTCGAGAGGACATGCCCTCGGGCAGCGCCTCGAATGCTCGGTGGAGGGCCTCTCCGGGGGGAATCGGCCGGTCGTTCTCGAGCCGCCATTCGAGCGTCGACTGCATCGTGGCGACCACCCACGCGACAACCCGGCCAGGGGTGTGTCTCCTCCGACGATTTCGCTGCCGGCCCGAGTCCGGCACCCGCCACCGCCACCGAAGCCTCGCGCCGTCGATCCCGATCGCTCCGACCGAGCAACTCCTGTGACACGTGCGGCAGGGGCGCCTGGAACGGTTCACTAGCGTGTCAGATCCGTGACACACCTTTTGGCCGCAGCATCCGGACTCCAGGAGAACGGCGACATCGACGTCGTCGTTCTGTTGATGACACTCTTCGGCGGCCTCGCCTTGTTCCTCCACGGCATGGACCGAATGACCGAAGCGCTCAAGTCGGTCGCCGGCGACAGGATGCGATCGATCTTGGCCCGGCTGACATCGAATCGCTTCTTTGCGGTCGGCACCGGCGCAGGGATCACTGCGGTGATCCAATCGTCCTCGGTGACGACGGTCCTCGTCGTGGGGTTCGTGACATCCGGGCTCATGACACTCGCTCAAGCTGCCGGTGTGATCATGGGGGCGAACATCGGCACCACGGTCACTGCTCAGATCATCGCGCTCGACGTGACCCAGTACGCCCTCGCCCTCGTCGCTGCCGGCTTCGCCGTCTCGTTCTTCGGCAAGCGCGAGCAGGCGCGTGCCCGGGGCACGGTGGTGATGGGTCTCGGGCTGATCTTCTTCGGAATGGGGGTCATGGGTGACGCCATGGAACCCCTGAGATCTGAGCCGGCCTTCACCGATGCGATGATCTCGCTCGAGTCGGCTTGGCTCGGCATCCTGGTCGGCGCAGTTTTCACGGCGATCGTTCAGTCCTCGTCGGCGACGACCGCATTGGTGATCGTCCTGGCAGGACAGGGGCTCATCCCGCTCGAAGCCGGTATCGCCCTGATCCTCGGGGCCAACATCGGCACGTCCGTGACCGCGCTCCTCGCGGCGATCGGCAAGCCAAGGGATGCGTTGCGGGCGGCCACGATCCACACGGGATTCAACGTGGGTGGGGTGCTGATCTTCCTTCCGTTCGTCGGGCTCCTGGCGGGCGTCGTCGAGTCCATCGGTGGCGGGCTCGCCCGTGAGATCGCAAACGCCCACACCATCTTCAACGTCGTCGTCACGGCCATCTTCGTCGTGTTGCTGGATCCGTTCGTTCGCAGCATCCAGCGGCTGGTGAAGGACCGACCGGCGGCGGTCGAGGAACGAATCAGAGCGAAGTACCTCGACACCGAGCTGTTGCGAACGCCGCCGCTGGCGCTCGACCGCGCACGACTCGAGATGAACCGCATGGCCGATCGAGTCCGAACCATGCTGGCTCGTTCCATCCCGCTCGTGCTCGATGGCTCACGCCAGGAACTGTCCGAGCTCGAGGCGATGGACGACGAGATCGACGACCTCCATGCTCATATCATCACCTATCTCGGCCTCATCGGGAAGCAGTCGCTCAGCGCCACCAACTCCGAGGAGTTGGTCGGCCTCATGGACGCCACGAACAACCTCGAGGCGATCGGAGATCTCATCGAGACCAACCTCGTCGCACTGGGCTTCGCCAGAGTCGACGCGGGATTCAGGGTGAGCGAGGCGACGCGCGCCGTCATCTCTGACTTCCACCGAGCCGTCCAACGGGCCTTCGAAGGGGCGATGATCGCCGTGACCCAGCGGAACGAACAGGAGGCTGCCCGCGTTTCGGCGATGAAGGACGAGATCAACAGCCTCGAACGCGCCGCCGCCCTCCACGAAGCGGAGCGACTCGTCGCCCCGGAGCCGAACCGGGTCGAGGCCTACCGATTCGAGATCGACGTCATCAACAACCTCAAGCGGATCTACTACTTCTCGAAGCGGACGGCACGGGTGGCCGTTCCGGTGAGCGAGCGCGCAACGTCCTGACGGCACCGATCACGAGTCTGCCCCGGCCCGCCGGACGCCCTCCTTCGCCTTCCGAGCCACCAGTCGGCGGATGTACACGGCCGCCACGACACCGCCGACCGCGTTTGCGATCAGGTCGAGACCCGTGTTCACCTCGTCGCCGATGTTCGCAAACGGCAGCAGCTGCGACGCCAGGAACTCGACCGTCTCGTTGATCGCCCCGATCGACGCCGATCCGAGGAATGCGACCCAGGCCGCAGCTGCCGGCGAGACCGGCTCGGCCATCCATGGCCTGAACGCTTCGAATGCGGCGATGCCGCCGAATCCGAACCCGACGGTGTGGACGACGTGGTCCCATCGAAGCACCGGAAGCAGCCAGGTTTCGTAGAGCGTCACGTCGCCGAACGCGACGATGCCGCCGAGCATGTGGAGCAACCCCCACAGCGACAGACCGCTGAGCGTCCGCCGGCTGAACGCGTGTCGAGCGTCGAGGCGGAGAACGAGCCAGGACAGCGCGACCATCTGTATGAAGTACGGAAGGGCGAGCGGCGAGCCGGTCAGAAGACCGTACGAAGTGAGCACCACCACGTAGAGCACCGTGACGGCTGCGATGTCGCGATGAGTTCGCACGGTGGCCCACATACGGTGCCCCCGGCAGGAGTCGAACCTGCGATCCCGGTCGGGGCAGCCCCAGTCTGGCAGCCGGAACCCGATCGCGCCGGTCCGGTCCGTTCCTTCAGTCGTTGTGGTTCGGTTCGCCCCGATCGGACCGGATCCCGAGCTCGGTCGCCTTGATGGCGATCCACACGTCTGCTCCGACCTCGAGCCCGAGCTCAGACGCGGCGGACTCGGTGATCTCCGCCGTGACGGGAAGAGGATCCCCGGTCCGCAGCCTGACCGTGGCTCCGAGATGCTCGAGTCGCTCGACCGTTGTCCGCCAGCTGTTCCGAGGACTTCCGCCCGGCCGGCTCGAGTGCACCGAGACCGCGCTCGGATGAATTGACACGAGCGCCGGACCGACGACGTGTTCGACTGCGGTACTGAGGCGATGGCCGCCGACATCGACCGAGAGATGTCCCGCCGTACCGGTGAGCAGGTTCGACCCAGCCAGGTCGGCGGCATACGGCGAGTAGGGATGGAGGCGGATGTCGTCTGCGGTCCCGCTCTGCGTGACGGCACCCGCTTCGAGAATGTGGATCATGTCGGCGAGCAGGAACGCCTCGGCCGGATCGTGGGTGATCAGGAGCCGCGGGCCCGCAAACGTCGACAGATGCTCGGCGAGAACGTGACGCATCGTCGTCCTCGTGGTGACGTCCAACGACGAGAGCGGCTCATCGAGTAGCAGCAGGTCGGGTTCGGTCACGAGGGCGCGAGCCAGTGCGACACGCTGGGCCTGGCCACCGGAGAGGCTGCGCGGCCGGTGGCGCTCCAGCCCGGTCAGCTCCAGGCGATCGATCCACTCACGGGCCCTCTCGAGCGCTTGATCTCGTGCGACACCGCGGCTTCGAAGCCCGAACGCCACGTTCTCGATCACAGTGAGGTGCGGAAACAGCAGGTGGTCCTGGAACACCACACCGATCAGTCTCCGATCGGCGGCGGTGAACACCTTCGCCGATGGGTCGTCGAGCGTGGCCCCGCCGAGCACGATACGGCCTCGGTCGATCGGCAGCAGACCGGAGATGGCGGCAACCGCGGTGGATTTGCCGGCGCCGTTGGGGCCGAGCAGCGCAGCGGTCGTGCCAGGCGCGATCTGGATCGA
The DNA here is from genome assembly GCA_965364515.1 of uncultured bacterium. Taxonomy (GTDB): domain Bacteria; phylum Actinomycetota; class Acidimicrobiia; order Spongiisociales; family ZC4RG35; genus JAHEDH01. The sequence continues at coordinate 17,760 of CBDTXZ010000032.1, read as the reverse complement.
GAGGTCGAGACTGAACCCCGCAGACCTGTGTACGACGACGTGGGCGTCGAGACCGTCGGCACTCACACCGGTCTCCACCAGCGGTCCCTCAGCGAGACGAGAACCACGAGCGATACCACGACCATCAGCAGGCTGATCGCCACCGCTGCATCGCGATCGTTCGTCAGAGCGACGAAGACGGCGAGAGGAAGGGTCTGGGTCCGGCCCGCCAGGTTGCCGGCGAAGGTGATCGTCGCTCCGAACTCGCCGAACGCCCGCGCCCAGGTGAGCACCACTCCAGCCATCAGCGACGGTCCGACCATCGGAAGCGTGACACGCCACATCACCGTCCATGGCCGCGCCCCGAGCGTGGCGGCTGCGCCTTCGTACCTGCGATCGAGGTTCCTCAGTGCTCCCTCGACGGTGATCACGAGGAAGGGCATCGCCACGAAGGTCGTGGCGAGGACCACACCCCACGTGGAGAACGGGAGCACCAATCCCGTGGCGTCGCCGAGTGGACCACCGACCAGACCACGCCGGCCGAGCGCAAACAGGAGGAGGGCTCCACCAACGACCGGTGGCAGCACGAGCGGAAGCAGCACCAGGCCGCGAACCAGCGCCCTTCCCGGGAACTCGACGCGTGCGAGCAGCCACGCCAGCGGCACTCCGAGCACGACGGCGATTCCGGTGGCCGACAGCGACGAGACGACCGAGAGCCGGAGTGCGTCGGTGACGATGTCACGGGTGAGCAGATCTGGCAGCTCCGACCACGGAACCCGACCGAGCAGCCCCAAGAAGGGCACGGCGAACAATCCGATGCCCAGGCACCCCAGGACGATGAGGAGTGCCGGGGGTCGCGATGCGGGGCGGCGGCGGTTCGGGGAGGTCAAGGTGAATCGAAACCGTACTGCGCGAGAATCGCCTGACCGCCGTCGGAGAGGACGAAAGCCACGAACGCCTCGGCATCGGCGGGGTTCGGAGCGTCGTCCAGTACCGCGATCGGATAGTCGGTCGTGACGTTCTGGGCGACGGGAATCGCCACGCCGTCGACGGTGTCAGCGGCCGACGGCAGGTCGGTGGCGTACGTTATCCCGGCGTCGAGCTCGCCTGCTCCGATCTTGGTGAGCAGGGCGCGCACGTCGGGCTCGTTGGTGTCGACCTCCGGTGTGATGCCTGTATCGGCGAGTGCTCGTCGAGCGGACTCGCCGCACGGGACCTGCTCGGCGCAGAGCCCGATCAAGAGGTCGCCGTTCGCGAAGTCTTCGAGGCCTCCGACGCCTGCGGGGTTGCCGGTCGGAACCGCGATCGCCAGGGAGTTGGTCGCGAACACTCGAGCCTCGCCGGTGACGCCCCCACCAGCGATCACCTGATCCATGATCGTGCGACTAGCCGACGCGAACACGTCGACCGGTGCCCCCTCGAGAATCTGTTCCCGAAGCGCCGAGCTCCCTGCGAAGTTCAAGTCGACGTCGACGCTCGGGTTGGACTGCTCGAAGGAGATCTCGATCGCCGTGAACGCGTCGGTCAAGGAGGCCGCAGCTGACACGAGGATCTCCCGACGGCGCTCCGACGTGTCACCGGCCCGTCCCTCACATGCTCCGATCACGAGCCCGGCGATCACGACGAGCATGATGGTGAGTTTCTTCACCCTTGCCTCGATCCCGAAACGACGAAATGCTCGCACCGAGACTATTCGGACCGGAGGTGTTTCCTCAGCAGAGGAGTCGTCCGGGTCGGTTGCGCCGCTTGGCGGAATCCGCCGGGGTCTTGGGTCGTGGACCCACAGGAAGCGAGATCAGCCGGCGATCGTCGAGACGACTTGTTCGGATTCGTCGAGGACCGTGCCGAGAATTCCGCCTGGACGATGGTTGTCGAAGCCCACGAAGAACAGACCTGCGTGCCTTCCCGAGCACACGACGTGGCGCGGGATCCCGCTCTCATCGAGCAACTCGCCTGGCTCGTCGAGGACGGGTTCGAGAGCCGGCCGGTACCCGGTGGCCAGGACGATGGCGTCGTATTCCCCGCACGTGCCATCGGTGAAGCGCACGGAGCCGGAATCGAACCGGGAGATGCCCGGCCGAACGGTGATCTGCCTCGATCTGATGGCGGCCACCGTGCCCACGTCGATGACCGGAGTCCTCCCACGTTCACGGAGCTGGGCGGCCGGCGACAACTCCGGTGCCTCGATGCCGAATGCGGTGAGATCACCGACGGTGAGCCGGCGCACCACAAGCCCGATGCGGTCAGCAACGGCATCGGGGAGTTTCGAAAGGGTCCGAGCGGTGAACTGGGTCGGCCTCCCGAGCACGTCACGGGGCACGATGTTGACAGGCGATCGCACCGAGATCGCCACTTCGACCCGGTGCTCGCTGAGATCGAGAGCGATCTCCGCTCCCGTGTTCCCCATGCCCACCACGAGGATCCGGCGGCCGATGAAGGGGTGAGGATTCCGGTACTCCCTCGAGTGGATGATGTCACCGGTGTAGGTCTCCTCGCCGTCGAAGTCCGGCCTGTTCGGAATCCGATTCACACCCGTTGCGATGACCACGTTGCGGGCGTCGAACCGACGGCCGTCGGCCGTGACGGTCGCCCACCCCGATCCGGCCGCTTCCACGCGGGTGACTTCGGTTCCGAACCGGGGCCAGATGTCGAACCTCTCGGCATATGCCTCGTAGTAGGAGACCAGGTCCGCTCTCGGAACGTAGGTCGGGAAGTGGTCGGGAAAGGGAGCTCCCGGAAGATGGGAGAGCTGTTTGACGGTATGCAGGTGCAGCCGGTCGTAGTGGTCGTGCCAGGCATTGGCGACCCGGTGACTGGCCTCGAAGACCTCGAACGGCGAGTCCGCCATACGCAGTCGACCGGCGACGGCGAGGCCTGCAGGCCCGGCCCCGATGATGAGCGTCTTCGACATTGGACCCAAGACGGTACCGAGGCGTTGGTGACACCGTCGGACGAGCCGGGCAGCGCACGATCCGCGACCGCTCGACCCTAGGGTTCGGAACATGGACCAGAGACGAGCATCGCCGCCGAAACGGCCAACGAGCACCGCTCTTCCCGGCGGGCACATGCGAGCACCGACCGCCGACCCGATGGAACCGGAATCGAAGTCGCCATGAAGACCCGTGTCGCCCTTGCGCTCGGAGGTGGCGGCGCCCGGGGCTATGCCCACATCGGCGTCATCGAGGAGCTCACCGAGCAGGGCTTCGAAATCGTCGGCATCGCAGGCACGTCGATGGGCGCCCTCGTCGGAGGGCTTCACGCCGCCGGTGGACTCCCGGCGTACACCGAGTGGGCGCGCTCGCTGACCCAGCGCGACGTGCTCCGCCTCCTCGACCCCACGATCTCGGGTCCGGGCATGGTGCGAGCCGAGAAGGTGATCGCAAAGGTGACCGAACTGGTGGGCAACACCCTCATCGAGGACCTCCCCGTCCCCTTCACAGCCGTCGCCACCGATCTCACCGAGCGAAAGGAGGTCTGGTTCCAGCGGGGCAGGCTCGACACCTCTATTCGAGCGTCCATCGCCATACCCGGAGTGATGTGGCCGGTGGTGGTCGGCGGCCGGTTGCTTGCAGACGGAGGATTGATGAACCCGGTTCCGGTCGTGGCCACCGCCTCGATGGCAGCCGACGTCACGATTGCGGTGTCCCTGTCGGAGGATCTGATGACTCCCGGTGGCTGGCCGACTTCGACAGAGCCGGCCCGGATCGAGGCGAGCGATACCACCAAATCCGAGTCCGAGCTCGCACGAAGCCTGCGCAGCTGGCTCGACAACATCCGTGGCGAGACCCCGGAGGATTCGGCCGACGAAGAGGGGAGCCAGGACCAATCGCTCGAGCGTCCACCGGCAGGCCTCCGAACCCGAGACGTCTTGGACCTGTCGCTGGACACGATGCGCAGTGTGATGGCCCGATATCGGCTCGCCGGGTATCCCCCGGATGTGCTGATCACCATCCCGCGCAGCACGAGCGGCATGCTGGAATTCCACCGGGCTGGGGAGCTGATCGCGATCGGACGGGAGCGCACCCGTCAAGCGCTGGAGCGGCCTGCGAGCTGAAGCCCCTGCGGGCCAAGACCGAATCACGTCGGGTCGAGAAGCAGCACCTCGCGGATCCTTGCGAATCCGGGCGGGAACTTGGTGGCTGGCACCAGTGCGGCTCGAGCCTCCTCCAGTGGGACCACTCTCGGATTTGCGACCCCGACGGTGTCGCCGTCGATGCGGATCGATGCCGAGCCGGCATGCATGACGTTCTTCGCCCAGTCGGTCTGATCCAAGCCGTAGACCAGGAAGATCGCGTAGCCGGTTGTGGTCCGTTCGAGTCCGATCGGCGTCTCGTAGTTCTTCCCGCTGCTCCGCCCTCGATGAATGAGCACCGGCCACTTCCCACCTCGGAGCGCCCCGGGGTTGACGAAGCGTCGATTCAGCTTTCGAACGAATGACGGCATCGGCATGTCAGCTCCCTAGACCGTGCCGACGGTAGCGGCGGGTCTGGTCCGGCCCGTCGGAGCTTGCTGCTGACCAGCCCTACCCTGCCGATCGTGCCCCGCCCCGTGCGCGAATGAGCCTGATAGACCGCTTCGAACGACTGGCCATGCCGGACAGCCACGCCACCGGCAGGGTGGCCGGGGTCCAGCGACTCGTCGTCAGAACCGTCGTCGACACGTTCGACGATCACGTCCCCGGGCTCGCAGCCGAGATGGCCTTCTTCGTGGTGCTCTCGCTCCCCCCGTTGCTCCTCGCGGTTCTCGGCTCGGTGGGTTTCCTGGTCGGGGATCTGCCCGCAGCCCAACTGGAGGAGCTCCTGACGGAGATCCTCGACTTTCTCAGCACGATCCTGTCACAGTCGACCGTCGATGAGGTGCTCCGGACCCCGGTTGAGAGCATCTTGCGGGAGGGTCGGAGCGACATCCTCTCCATCGGGCTGGTCCTCACTCTCTGGTCGGCTTCGCGGGCGACCAATGTGCTGCTTCGGACCGTCACGGCGGCCTACGACCTGGAAGACACGAGACCGGGCTGGAAACGCCGCCTGCTCGCGGTCGGCATCACCGTTTCGGGCGTCGCCGTGGCAGTCGTCGTATTGCCGCTGCTCGTACTCGGACCGGGTCTGCTGGAGTCGGTCATCGCCGCGACCGGCTTCGGGGACGGCCTGCTCCGATTCTGGTCGACGTTCTATTGGAGTGGCGTGGTGGTCGTCGGAGTGGTTGCGCTCACCTGGTTGTATCACGTCGCCCCCGGGTGGTACACACCGTGGAGAAGGGATCTGCCAGGAGCCATCCTGGCCCTGGTGGTGTGGATCGGTGCCAGTTGGGCACTGCGCATGTACACCGCAGAGTTGGCAGGATTCACCGCCGACGACACGTTCCGTGGGCTGGCAGCTCCGATCGTCCTGTTGCTGTGGGTGTATCTGAGCGCCATCGCCGTCCTGCTCGGAGCCGAGCTCAACGCCGAGATCGAACGGCTCTGGCCCTCGGAGGAAGGGCCCTATGACGCACCCCAGCCACGGACCTGATCGCGATCGCCACCTCGGTCCGCCGACTCAGCCCGCGCCGAGCTCCTCGGCGAACTCCACGTACTCCCGCTTGGCGTCCTCCGAAGACATGCCTTCCAGCTCGGACCATGCGTCGTACTTGGCGCGATCCGCAAAGGCCATCCTTCCGGGACGGTTTCCAGTGACATCTCCTTCCGTGCCCTGCTTGTAGAGCGCATAGAGCTTCAGAAGTGCAGCATTGTCGGGGCGTTCAGACAGCTGTTTGACTTGCTCCGCAGCCGTCGCAAATTGCTCATCGAGATCAGGCACAGAAATCCTTTCTGAGGAGGCAACTCAATCCTGGCACTTCGCCGCAGCCCCGGCAATCGAATCCGGCCCCGAATGCGGACCCGGACGTCTCGACCCGGGGAAACCGGGCCGACCCGCCGGCGCGAGAGAGGTGGTTTCCACGGCGCGAATCGGAGCCGCTCGAGCTCCCATGAAGACGACCCTGGTCGTTAGCGTGAGCGAAATGCACGTCGCCGACAGCCACGACCTGATCCGGGTGATCGGAGCCAGACAGAACAACCTCAAAGACGTGAGCGTCGAGATCCCGAAGCGTCGCCTGACCGTGTTCACAGGCGTCTCCGGATCCGGGAAGAGCTCCCTCGTGTTCGACACCATCGCCGCTGAGTCGCAGCGGATGATCAACGAGACGTACAGCGCGTTCGTCCAGGGCTTCATGCCCAGCCTGGCGCGACCCGACGTGGACGTTCTCGAGGGGCTGACGACCGCGATCATCGTCGATCAGGAACGGATGGGCGGCGATGTCCGCTCGACCGTCGGAACGGCCACCGACGCCAACGCAATGCTGCGGATCCTGTTCAGCCGGCTCGGCAGGCCGCACATCGGTCCGCCCAATGCCTTCTCGTTCAACGTGCCGTCTGTGCGGGCGAGCGGTTCGATCACCGTCGAGAAGGGACCGGGAAAGGCGAAGGCCGAAAAGGTCGTGTTCAGCCGGGCCGGCGGGATGTGCCCCCGGTGCGAGGGTCGGGGCACCGTCTCCGACATCGACCTGACTGCGCTGTTCGACGACTCGAAATCACTCGCCGAGGGAGCCATCACCATTCCCGGGTACAAACCGGGCGGCTGGTCCGTTCGGGAGTTCATGGAGTCGGGATTCCTCGACCCCGACAAGCCCATTCGTGACTACACCGAGACCGAGCGACACGACTTCCTCTACAAAGAGCCGACCAAGATCGAGTTCTCCGGGATCAACAGGACGTACGAAGGCCTGATCGCTCGCGTCAAGAAGTCGTTCTTCTCGAAGGATCCCGATTCGCTGCAACCACACGTCCGCACCTTCGTCGACCGGGCGGCGACCTTCGTCGACTGTCCGGAATGTGACGGAACCCGGCTCAGTCAAGCGGCGCGGACGTCGATGATCGACGGCGTGAACATCGCCGACGCCTGTGCGATGCAGATCAGCGACCTGGCCGAGTGGGTCCGCGGACTCGACCGGTCTTCGGTGGCGCCACTCCTCGCGGCACTTCAACACACCCTCGATTCGTTCACCGACATCGGGCTCGGCTACCTGTCCCTGGACAGGGCATCGGGAACGCTCTCGGGTGGCGAGGCGCAGCGCACGAAGATGATCCGCCACCTCGGGTCTGCGCTCACCGACATCACGTATGTGTTCGACGAGCCGACGGTGGGACTCCACCCTCACGACGTCCAGCGGATGAACGAGCTTCTCGTACGGCTCAGAGACAAGGGAAACACCGTGCTGGTCGTGGAACACGACCCCGAGGTGATCGACATCGCCGACCACGTCGTGGACCTCGGGCCGGCCGCAGGCAGCCACGGCGGCGAGGTCGTCTTCGCCGGCACCGTCGCCGGGCTCCGGGCCAGCGACACGCTGACGGGCAGACACATGGACCACCGGGCGTCTGTCAAGCCTGCGGTGCGGGCACCGTCATCGGTCCTCGAAGTTCGGGCTGCGGACACCCACAACCTCCGAGACGTCGACGTGGACATCCCTCTGGGGGTTCTCGTCGTGGTGACCGGTGTCGCAGGGTCGGGCAAGAGCTCGCTCATTCACGGCTCGGTCTCGCCCCGCCAAGGGGTGGTGGCAGTCGATCAAGCGCCGATCCGCGGTTCGCGCCGGAGCAACCCCGCGACCTACACGGGGATGCTGGACTCGATCCGAACGGCGTTCGCAAAGGTCAACGACGTGAAGCCTTCACTGTTCAGCGCCAACTCCGAGGGTGCCTGCGCGGCGTGCAATGGCGCCGGAGTCATCGACGTCGAACTCGGGTTCATGGACACGGTCTCCACGCCCTGCGAAGACTGCGAGGGCCGGGGGTTCGCACCATCGGTGCTGGAATACACGTTCGGCGGACTCAACATCGCAGAGGTGATGGCGATGCCGGTCACCGATGCGATGGAGCTCTTCGGTCGAGGGAAGACGACCATCCCGGCGGCACAGAAGATCCTCCAACGAATGTCGGACGTCGGGCTGGGCTACCTCACGCTCGGCCAACCGTTGACCACGCTCTCGGGTGGTGAGCGCCAACGACTCAAGCTCGCCATCCAGATGGGTGAGAAGGGCGACATCTACGTCCTCGACGAACCGACCAGCGGACTCCATCTCGCCGACGTCGACCACCTGCTCGGCCTGCTCGACCGGCTCGTGGACTCGGGCACGTCGGTGATCGTGATCGAACACAACCAGGCGGTGATGGCTCACGCCGACTGGATCATCGATCTCGGTCCGGGAGCCGGTCACGACGGGGGCCGGGTGGTGTTCGAAGGCACGCCTGCACAACTCGTCGCCGACGGCTCGACCGTCACGGGTCGACACCTCTCCGGCTACGTCGCAGAGACTTCCTAGATGCGTCCCCGAGCGCGGGCGGCGGTCTCAGAGATGTGATCAGAGAGGCTGTCCCGGACGTGATCGAGGAGATCGAGTGGCGAAAGCCGTCCAGCCCGCCGGGGTCCTGGCGCGGTCGCACACGCCGGAATGCTCTGCACGCGAGAGGTGTACAAGGACAAGGTCGCGCTGACGTCCGCCGAGGGAGCCGTCCTCGGCGATCCATCTCCCTCTTCAGTTTCAGCCTGGCAGGCAAGTCCAGACGTGCCATCGACATCCATGCCGACGGCGACATCGATACCGAGGCCCTGACGGCGCTGATCCAGGAGGCAGTTCTGCTGAACGAGGCTTCGAGGTAGGTCACCGGGACCGCATCGACCGTCAGGACACAACGACCGCCGCGAGATCACCCAGCTCCTCCATGGTGCTTGGGTGAGGCCCGAGGCCACCCGTACGGATCCGACGCCTCCACCCCGGTCACGTTTCGGGCCGGTCCCTGCGACGCAGGAGGCGCTCGTTCCATTCCGTGACGATCACGAGGCCGATCGCAGCTGGGAGCGTGAAGATGGCGATCGATTCGCCGACCGACAGACTCGTGCCTGCGAGCCCACCGACCGCTACCGGCGCCACCACGTACGCGAGCCGCATGCCACCGGTCATGGCGCCCAGCCCGGCACCCCGCCGTCCGGGGAGACGAGCGGCGTCGTCGTAGAGCTTCGGCATGAAGGTCGCGACGCCGATGCCAAGCAACAGGAATCCCACGATCGCGACCGTTTGGTTCGGCACGAGGGATGCGGTCAGGAGACCGCCGGTGGCGAGTGCGACGCTGAGTCGATGCAGGCCGATCCTTCCGAGACGCACGACGAGCCAGTCGCCACCGAACCGCATCGATGTCATCCCGACGGTGTACGCCACGAACGCCAGACTCCCGAGCGCAGCGGAGCCGTTGAAATCGTCGGTCAGCCGGAAGGTCGACCAGTCGCCTCCGGTGACCTCGGTGGCCACGGCGAACATGCCTGCCAGAACCAGGAGCACGACCGGCGTCAGCCGGGATGAGCGCGAGGCGTTCGACTGAACCGCAGGCGGGACCGAGTCGGCGTGACCCTCCTCGTCACTGACGAGCAGGTTGCGGGCCACGAACACCAGGACCACCGACATCACGCCGGCAACGATGGCTAGATGAGCAAACGTCGAGAGGCCGGCGACGTTGGCTGCAACCGCACCGAGACCGCCTGTGAAGAACCCGAGGCTCCACAGACCGTGAAGCCGGTTCATGACCGGTGTGTGTCGTCGGGCGCTGATCCAAGAGCCCTGGAGGTTCATCGAGATGTCGACCAGGGTGTCGTTGAACGAATAGACGAACAGGCCGACGAGCAGCACTTCGGGAGTGCGGGCAACACCGATCACAGGCAGCGTGGCGACCATGACGACCGCTCCCGCCTGGAGCACGCGACGGGTCGACGCAGCGTGCACGACCCTCCCTGCCACGAAGCTGCCGAGCAGGCCGAACACGGCACCGAGCGTGAGCAGCAGACCGAACGTGTCGACCGTGACCCCGATGCGATCTCGGATCTGAGGGGCACGGGCGAGGAACGAGGCGATCATGGCACCGTTGACGAAGAACTGCCCGGCCGTGGCGACGAGCGCACGCCGATCTCGAGGGGCGAGCTGCGGTCTATCCACGGCTGGCACCGAGGGTCCCTGCGGCTGCCATCATCGACGTGCAGCTCGGTGAGCAGCCCGGAGCATCTCGATCACCGGGACCACCTGTTCGGGAGTGGTGTCCTGGATGATCACTGGGACCGGACCCGGAAGTCCATCCGAAGACGCATCACGTGCACGAAGTCGAGGCCCTCTTCGCCGCCGAGACGTTCGTCCCATTCGATCACGTCCTTCGCATGGAGACAGACCGTGCGGTCGCCCAGCCGCGCGTCCTCCAGGATTCCGGAGCGTTCTGAAACCGGCTTCCGAGCCACCAGGTTGGCGGGGTCGAGGACGAACCGGACGACCTCGCCGCGGCTTCCGAGGTCGGACACGAGGCGAAGCGCAAGGTCCGTGCCGGTGATCACATTGCCGGGTTCCGGCTCCACGACAAGCTTCACGCCGCTCGAGATGGCAAGCATCCGCCAACACGGAGAAAGACTCGATCATGTCGTCCCACGCATCCGGCGTCCCGTTGTCGGGGTGAGCACGCCACTTGTCCCGAGGATCCCGGGTTCCGGAGCACACGGTCATGTTGGAAGTGCCCAGATCTCGAATACGGGGGACGAATGCCGCAGCTCGATGCGTCTCCGCCCGCCGTCGAGCGTCGTCGGGATGGGCCATGTTGTACGTCGCGGACACTCCCCACACGACGAGACCCGCAGCCTGGAACGCCGTTGCGATCCGACCGAGGTCGATCGCACTCATCTCGTCGACGTCCGGGATCGTCGGGAGCCCGACTGCAACCAGATTCAGGTGTACCAGTCTCAATCCGTGGCGTCGGATCGTCCCGGCAAGAGCTCGCGCATCGCCCGGTGGAAACACTCGAGCGAAGATGCCGAGCTCGAGTTCCTTGCTGTTCACACCTCCACCATCTCACCGCCACGTGCGGCGCTCTCGCCCGCAGCCTCGATGAGCCTCGTGACCAGCACACCCTCCTCCGGCGACGGGGATTCGCCACCACCGCTCCGAACGGCGCGAGCGAACGCCTCGATCTGGAGCTTGAAGGAATCGGTGTCACCGAGGTGGGGTCGGAGCGACGTTTCCGACTCCTCCAGGTAGACGTCGACGTTGCTGGCCCGCTTCCAAAACGGCTGATGGATGTCGACCTTGATGTGGCCCCTGCTCCCGAAGAGCTCGAACCCCTCACTCCAGTCACTGTGGGCGTCAACGGTCATCTCCAGTGACCCGAGACCACCACCGGCGAGTCCCACCGTGCTGTGCCAGGTGTAGTCATCTCCAACCCGTGCGCTCGATACCCGAATCCACTTGGGGATGCCGGTGAAGTGGCACACCAAGTCGAAGACGTGGGCGCCATGCGTGGCCAACAGGTATGCGGCCCGGCTGCCCTGTTGCTTGAGGGCCGTCTCGGTGGCACGCACTTCCTCGTCCACCACCATGTCGTGAGGAAACAGCGTCGCTTCGATCGCCGGTCGCATCGCCGGAACGCGGTACACCGCGTTGTACGAGATCAGATCGCCGATCTCCTCGACGTATCGGCGGGAGAACCCGGGGTCATATCGTTTCATCGCCCCGGTCTGCAGTCTCAGGTCCCTGCTTCTGGCGAGGTCGGCCAGTCGGCGACCCGCCGACGGATCTGCCGCAAGCGGCTTCTCCATCAGGACGTGCTTGCCCGCCTCGAGGGCGGCGATCCCCAGCGACTCGTGAAAGCGATCGGGGGCTGCGATCACGACCGCCTCGACACCGGTCGCGAGAAGGTCCCCGGCTTCGAGAAACGCGCTCACACCGTATCGGCCCGCCACACCGTGAGCCAGCGTCGGACTCGGGTCGCACACTGCGACGAGTTCGACGGAATCGGCCTTGGCGATCGCCGGAAGGTGGGCGGCCTGAGCGATACGACCGCAGCCCAACACGCCGACCTTCAGGACACGCTCAGATGTTCCGCTCATCGACCCTCCTCGGGTGGGACCTCGCCATGAGCCGCGACGCGACGGGGCTGCTCCGCTCCCCGCAGCGTACGGACCGGTGTCGCCCTTCACGACCCCCTGCGTCCGTTCGACTTCTGCGGTCTGCGGATCCTCGCTGTCTGTCCGCAGGCCGGAACGTCCGGCACACGACGTGGCATCGCAGGCGCAGAGTCGAGTGAACAACGAAGGTCCGGATCCTGGGTGTCTTCTGCTCCTGCATCCGCAGGAGTCAGACCGACGGCCCGAGTGGGCCCGGGGAGACCCCGGAGACTGCTTCCGGGCTCGCCTGTAGTGTCGGAATCATGCCGGCCCGCACGATCGCTCCCCCGCCTGCACACATCTATCCACCCGAGCCCTGGCGGATCACCGAGTGCCGGTTCTCGCCCGACCACGTCGACAGAGCCGAGACCTTCTTCTCTCTCGCGAACGGCTATCTCGGCATTCGGGGAAGCTTCGAGGAGAGCCGGCCCGGCTGGTCGGCGGGAACCTTCGTGAACGGTTTCCACGAGACCTGGCCGATCATCCATGCCGAGGATGCCTACGGACTGGCCCGCACCGGGCAGACGATCGTGAACGTGCCGGATGCCACGATCCTCAAGCTCTACGTGGACGACGAACCGCTCTTCCTCCCGGTCGCTCGCATGCCGGAGTACGAGCGTTCACTCGACATGCGCAACGGGACCCTGACTCGGAACCTGCTCTGGTCGACACCATCGGGCAAACACGTCCGGGTCGTCTCGAAGAGACTGGTCTCTCTCGAGTCCCGCCATGTGCTGGCCATCACCTACGAGGTCACGCTCATCGATCACGCTGCCCCGGTCGTGATCTCTTCTCAGATCGTCAATCACCAGGACTCGGAAGCGAACAAGGGAGCATCCGACTCGTCCGATCCTCGGCTCGCCAAGGTGTTCACGGACCGTGTGCTCAACGCCGAGGTGATCGAGCATGATGCGAACCGATTGATCCTCGGCTACCGAACGACCCACAGCGCCATGACACTCGGGCTCGGCGTCGATCACGTGATCGAGACCGACAACGATCACGAGACCGCCGTCACGGCAGGGGAAGATCTCAGCAAGCTGGTCGTGACCGTGGATGCTCAGCCGGGCGTGCCGATCAGGATCACCAAATACGCCAGTTACCACACGTCCCGATCGGTGCCCGTGACGGAACTGACCGACCGGGCCTCCAGATCCCTCGACCGGGTAGTGCGCAACGGTTTCGACTCGTTGGTCTCGGATCAGCGCAGGAATCTCGACCGATTCTGGGAACGGGCCGACATCCAGGTCGAGACGAATGAGGACGGAACACAGATCCAACAGGCGGTCAGATGGAATCTCTTCCAGTTGGCGCAAGCAACGTGGCGGGCGGAAGGGTCGGGCATCCCGGCCAAGGGGCTCACGGGACAGGCGTACGAAGGGCACTACTTCTGGGACTCCGAGGTCTACGTCCTCCCCTTCCTCGCGTACACCCAGCCACGAATCGCCAGGAACCTGCTTCGGTTCCGTCACTCGATGCTCGATGCGGCACGCGACCGCGCCCGCACGGTCAGCGAACGAGGCGCTCTCTTCCCATGGCGAACGATCAACGGCGAAGAGGCTTCCGCCTACTACCAGGCCGGCACCGCTCAGTATCACATCAACGCCGACATCGCCTACGCCATACGGAAGTACGTTGATGTGCGCGGTGACGTCGCATTTCTCGGCAAGGTCGGAGGTGAGATCCTCGTCGAGACGGCGCGGTTGTGGCTCGACCTGGGATTCCACGGCGAAGACGGCCGATTCCACATTCACGGAGTGACGGGCCCCGACGAATACACCACCGTCGTGAACGACAACGCCTACACGAATCTCATGGCACGCCTAAACCTCAACTACGCGGCCACCGCCGTGCGACGTCTGCGCACCGAAGACCCCGCTGCCCATGCCGCCCTGGTGGCCGAGATGGGATTGCAGGACGGCGAGGAGGAGACGTGGGAACGCGCCGCGTCGAAGATGTACATCCCGTTCGACTCAGAGCGAGGCATCAATCCTCAGGACGAGAGCTTCCTCGACCGTGAAGTGTGGGACATCGAGGCCACCCCGCCCGACCGGTTCCCACTGCTGCTCAACTACCACCCGCTCGTGATCTACCGGTTCCAAGTCATCAAGCAGGCGGACATCGTGCTTGCCATGTTCCTGCTCGGCAACGAGTTCACGACCGAACAGAAGCAACGCAACTTCGACTACTACGACCCGCTCACAACAGGCGATTCGTCGCTGTCGGCAGCCGTGCAGAGCATCGTCGCCGCCGAGATCCACAACGATGCGAAGGCGCTCGAGTATTTCACGTCGGCACTGATGATGGATCTGGGTGACGTCGCCGGGAACGTATCGGATGGAGTCCACATTGCATCCACCGGAGGCGTGTGGATGACGCTCGTCTTCGGATTCGCCGGCGTCCGCGACTTCGACGGCGAGTTGAGCGTCGATCCCCACCTCCCCGAATCATGGAGGCGTCTCGAGGTTCCCGTCCGGTTCCAGGACCGACAGATCTCGATCGCGCTCACCCACGACGAGGAGCGAATCTCCCTGGAGGAGGGAGAACCGTTGGAAGTCAGCGTCCGGGGCGTGCAGCATGTGCTCACAGCCGATGCACCCCTCGTGATCGAGCCGCCGAGAGCGCAAGCATGAACGTTCCGGACCTTCGACCAGCAGATGATCGCGTACGACCTGCTGTCGTGATCTGGCTCACACGAAGAGGTTCCCACCCTCGTTCGCCAGGCCAGTCGAGGAGTTGTAGGTGCTGACTACACCACGCCGACCCGCCAGACTCGCGGTGCTCACCAGCGGGGGTGACGCCGCAGGTATGAACGCTGCAGTGCGCGCCGTCGTGCGTGCCGGGCTTCATGAAGGACTGGATGTCTTCGGAGTCGAGGAAGGTCTTCAGGGCCTGGTCGATGGCGGCGACTCGATTCGGCAGCTGACCTCCGATGACGTCGGAGGCATTCTGCATCAGGGCGGCACCGTGCTCGGCACTGCCCGTTGCGCCGAGTTCCGAGATCGCAGCGGGAGACGAAGAGCCGCCCTACACCTCGTGGAGCGCGGAATCGATGCGCTCGTCGTCGTCGGCGGCGACGGCAGCCTGACAGGGGCCAATCTGTTCCGAAGCGAATGGCCCGAGCTGCTCGCCGAGCTCGTCGAGGAGGGTGCGGTCGATCGCTCACAGGCAGACGCCCATAGCCATCTGACACTCGTCGGCCTGGTCGGGTCCATCGACAACGACATGTTCGGGACCGACATGACGATCGGCGCCGATTCGGCGCTGCACCGGATCACCGAGGCTATCGACGCCATCCACAGCACCGCCTCGAGCCACCAGCGGTCGTTCGTCATCGAAGTGATGGGGCGGCATTGTGGCTACCTGGCACTGATGAGCGGGCTGGCCGCGGGGGCGAACTGGGTGCTGATCCCGGAGAACCCACCCGACACCGACGATTGGGAAGAGTCGATGGGGCGGGCGCTCACCGCCGGCCGCGGCATCGGCCGGCGCCAGAACATGGTCATCGTGGCCGAGGGCGCCCGAGATCGACATGGCAACCCGATCACCGCCGAGCACGTCAAGTCGGTTCTCGAGGAGCGGCTCGGGGAGGACACACGCGTGACCATCCTGGGGCACGTCCAACGCGGGGGGTCCCCGAGCGCCTTCGATCGATACCTCAGCACGGTGCTCGGCTACGCCGCGGTCCAGCAGGTGCTGACGTCACCAGGGGGAGAACCCCAGATCATCGGCATTCGCGAGCACCAGATCATCAGCAGCCCGATGATGGATTGTGTGGAGAAGACCCGAGCGGTCGCCGATGTGATCCGTGACGGCGACTACGAGTCCGCGATGGAGATGCGGGGCGGGAGCTTCAGGAACTCCTTCGACATCATGCGGACGATGGTGCGTGCCCAGCCTCGGGCGACTGCGTCAGAATCACAGCAGCTCCGCCTGGCGGTGCTCCACGGAGGGGGTCCTGCGCCCGGCATGAACACGGCCGTCCGCGTCGCCACCCGAGTTGGGCTCGACCTCGGTCACACGATGCTCGCCGTCACCAACGGTTTCCGGGGCCTCGCACACGGCCGAGTCGAGGAGATGGAGTGGATGGACGTCTCCGGCTGGGTGTCCCGCGGTGGTGCGGAGTTGGGCACCAGCCGCCAACCCCTGACAGAGGCGGACCTCGGTCAGATCGCTGAGCAGATCGGCGCCCACCGAATCGACGGACTCCTGATGATCGGCGGGTGGGCGGGATATCAGGCGGCGCACCTGCTCCACGAGAACCGTGAGCATCACCCGGAGCTGACGCTCCCGATCGTCTGTATGCCGGCGTCCATCAACAACGATCTCCCCGGCTCCGAGCTCAGCATCGGTGCCGACACGGCCCTGAACAACATCGTGTCGAACGTCGACAAGATCAAGCAGTCTGCGGTTGCCTCCGGCCGGTGTTTCGTGGTCGAGGTGATGGGACGGCACTGCGGGTATCTCGCTTTGATGAGCGGACTGGCGACGGGCGCCGAGCGCGTCTACCTGCCCGAGGAAGGCGTCTCGCTCGCTGACCTCGAAGCCGATCTCGAGGCACTCAGAGCAGGCTTCCGGCGCGGGAAACGTCTCGGTCTGATGATCCGCAGCGAGTACGTCGATCCCGTCTACACCACCAGTTTCATCCGGGCCCTGTTCGAACGAGAGGGCGGAGACCTGTACGACGTGCGTCAGTCGATCCTCGGTCACATCCAACAGGGAGGCGACCCGTCACCGTTCGACCGCATCCAAGCCACCCGGCTGGCATCGAGATGCGTCGAGTACCTGATAGAACAGGCGCACACCGACACCCCGGGCAGCGCCTTCATCGGGTTGCAGAAGGGAAAGGTGCGCTTCACCGATCTCGCCGATTTCGGACGGTTGATCGAGCCGGATGCGCACCGTCCACGTGAGCAGTCCTGGATGTCACTCCGGCCCATCGCCGAGATCATGTCCATGCCGACAGGAGGCTGAGTCACACGCGTGGCATGGCGTCGAAGAACGGCAGCCGGTGCCGGCTCACATCGGCTGATGAGACCTGCGCCACCATCGACCTGCGCCCTTTGGCCGTCCTCGAGGATCGATGTGGCGCCCATTCACTGCGAGAACCGCGGGCAGCCCGTACTCGCGAGCCAAGGTGGCCGGATGTGAGAGCCGCCCCCCGTGCCGCATCACCGCTGGCATGGTGACCGAGCGAACCCCTCCACCTGGATGCCGCTGACCGGCGCACGAGGAGAGGGGCGGTCCCGACCGGGACCGCCCCTCGACGTCGCATCCTGCACCGGAGCGCGGAAGCTGTCAGCTGCTGGGGATCTTCATCAGCAGCAATTGGCCGGACTCCAGTTTGTACGTCACGCCCTCGATGACCTCCTGTTCGACGAACGTGCCATGGCCTTGCACGGTGAGCAGCCACGCGCCCTGACCGAACCATCGTGAGGCATCGACGATGCCACTCGACTCGCTGTCGGTGTGGGCGACGGACGCCACCACCGTCCACTCGCCCTTGGAGAAGTCATGCATCCAGATGCGGGCATCGTCGGCATCCTCCTGGACCATGAGGCTCTTCTTCGAGGTGTCCATGTTGTCGGGGCTGACGAATGGCACATAGGCGTCCGTATTCGGATCGTCGCCTTGAGCCATCATCGAGAAGCTCACGACCTGGGTGGGATCGGTGTCGTCGAGCTCGAACCGGAAGACCGCTCCGTTGTCGGCGAAACCGACCGTGCCACTGGGACCACGCTCGAGGCGGCCGGTCGGCGCCGGAACAACCCGGCTC
>CBDTXZ010000031.1:0-23373 GCA_965364515.1 uncultured bacterium | reverse complement strand
GGCCGTGAGGCCTTCGGGTAGCGGCGCCTCGAGTCGAAGGCTGACGGTGTTGCGGCTGTCCACGTACTTCGACAGGCCGTCGACCTGCGCCTGGGTCATCCCGAACACCTTCCCGACGTCCCGGAGAACCGACCTGGCCCGATAGGTCACGACGTTCGCCACCATCGCCGCCCGCTCTCGGCCGTATCTGCGGTAGCAATACTGGATGACCTCCTCGCGCCGATCCGCCTCCAGATCGAGATCGATGTCGGGCGGCCGGCCCCGCTCTTCGGAGAGGAACCGCTCGAACGGCAGATGCAACCGGATCGGATCGACTCGCGTGAGGCCGAGACACCGGCACACCGCCGAGTCGGCACCGGAACCGCGGATCTGGCAGTAGATGTCCTGGGAGCGGGCGAAGTCGACCAGGTCCTTCACGACCAGGAAGTAGCCGGGAAACCCGAGCCGGTCGATGATGGTGAGCTCGTGCTCGAGCCGGTCGCGTGCTCTCGGGTCGACACCCCCCTCACCGATTCCCGGATACACCTCACGAGCACCCTCGAAGGTGAGATACCGGAGATACTCCATCTCGGAGGTGAAGTGACCGGGCATGGGGAAGTCGGGCAATTGCGGAGCCACGAGCCTCAGGTCGAACGCCAGCCTCTCCCCCACCTCGGCCGCCCGATCGACGACCCCGGGATATCGGGAGAACCGCTCCGCCATCTCGAGCGGGCTCTTGAGATACCGCTCGTCTGTGGCCGGGCGATAACCGTCGCCACCAATGAGATCCCGGCGTCCGGCGATCGCCGCCAACACGTCGGCGAGATCGTGGTCCGACCGAACGGCGTGGTGCACCTGATTCGTAGCGATCGCAGCAACCCCGAGTCGGCGACCGGCCTCGAACAACATCTCGTTGCGCGGATCGTCCTCGGGGAGCCCGTGATGCCACATCTCGACGTAGAGACGACGCCCGAACAGCTCTTTGAGCCGGGCGAGGCTCCGGATGGCGCCTGCGAGGTCGCCATCGGCCGCCGCCCGGGGCACGGCCCCCTGCCAGCACCCCGTGAGGGCGACGATGTCGGGATGCCCGGACAGCTCGACGAGATCGCTCCAGCGGTAGACGGCACGATCTTTCTCCCCGGCGAACTGGCTGCGCGTGACGAACTCCGACAGCGAGGCGTATGCAGCCGGCGAGCCGGCCAGGAGGACCAGGTGATCGGTCTGTTTCCGGTCGGTCGGCTTGGTTCCGTGTGATCGGGTCGTGCGCCCTCGCCTGATCCGCTCGCCGGTGAGGTCGGATCGCTGTTTTCGTTCTCGATCCCACTGCTCGGCGACAGCGATCGGATCGCCCGAATCTCCACCTGCCATCAGTCCGACCTCGGTGCCGTACACCACCGGCATCCCTACCGACCGTGCCGCCTCCATCACCTTGACGGCTCCGTGGAAGCCGTCGTGATCGGTCACGGCGAGCGCCCGATATCCCAGCTCGCGTGCGCGCTCGACCAGTTCGTGAGGATGTGACGCCCCATCGAGAAAGGACGAATTGGTGTGACAGTGGAGCTCCGCATACCTGACCGCACCCGCCATGCAATCAGTGTAATCGAACATGTGTTCGATTTGATCTGAGCCACGTCGACGAAACGACGCAACCTGCATCGGGCACCCGACGATGCGCCTCAGGATGTGATTCTCGGACTCACCCCCTCAGGCCCCACGTGCAGCGACACCGGGAGCGGCCTCACGCCAGACGCCGACCGGAGACGAAGGGGGTTCACCATCAGATGATGAACCCTTCACGGTCTCGCCACTCTCACACACCACCCGGGGACGGGTGAGAGACTCAACGGATCCCCGCCTCCTCGGGGGTCGGCTCTCTCGCACCGGTCATGATTGCAACCGCATCGGACATCGAATGCGTCTCGGGTGACACGACGGCCACTCGGCGACCAAGCCTGTGGATGTGAATGCGATCGGCCACCTCGAAGACGTGCGGCATGTTGTGGCTGATCAGGATGATCGGGAGACCACGTTCGCGCACGTCCTTGATCAACTCGAGAACACGCCGCGACTCCTTCACACCCAACGCGGCGGTCGGCTCGTCCATGATCACGACCTTGGTGGCGAATGCAGCCGCCCTGGCAACAGCAACGCCCTGACGTTGACCGCCGGAGAGCGTCTCGACGGCTTGTCCGATGTTCTGGATCGTCAACAGCCCCAGTTCGTTCAGCTGTTCACGGGCATGTTGCTCCATCGCCGACCGGTCGCGGAGCCTGAACACCGACCCCACCATCCCGGGCTTGCGTATCTCACGGCCGAGATAGAGGTTCTGGGCGATGTCGAGCCCTGGAGACACTGCGAGATTCTGATACACGGTCTCGATGCCCTGCGCGCGAGCCTCGAGCGGGCTCTTGAAGTTGACGGGCTCCCCGTCGAGGAAGATCTGCCCCTCGTCCGGGGTGTAGGCGCCGCAGAGACACTTGATGAGCGAGGATTTTCCAGCGCCGTTGTCGCCGATCACGGCGAGGATCTCGCCCGGAAGCAACTCGAAGTCGGCGTTCTCGATCGCAGTGACGTTGCCGAACCGCTTCGTGAGACCACGCCCCTCGAGCACAGGTGTTTGAGTCGTTGTCGTCATCCGGCCACCCTCCTGATCCATTGGTCGAGCGCAACGGCGACGAGGACGAGGACTCCGACTGCGAACACCCGCCACAGCGGCTCGAAACCGAGTTGAGACAGTCCACTGTCGAAGACACCGACGATGAGCGCACCGATGAGCGTGCCGACGACGCGCCCCCGTCCACCGAACAGGCTGGTACCGCCGATCACGACGGCCGTGATGCTCTCGAGGTTTGCATTGACGATCGGGATCGGACTCACGGCGCCGATTCGACCGATCCACAGCCACCCTGCGATTCCGCAGACGACGCCGGCGACGGCATACACGCTCAGCAGCACTCGGTCGGTGCGGATGCCGACCAGACGGGCGGATTCTGGGGCGTCGCCCGTGGCGTAGACGTGCTCACCCCAGGCCGTCTGCTGGAGCGCATACATGAAGATCAGATAGAGCACCAACATGAAGAACGCTCCGTACGTGATCCGAAACCCGGTCACAGGTTGCCAGACATTGCCGAACCACAGGAGGTTGTTGGCCTCGGAGATCACGTCCGCGTTTCGGATGGTGGCATTGTCGGAAAACCACTGTGCCAGGGCACCGAAGACGCTCAACGTGCCGAGTGTTGCGATGAACGGCGGCAGCTTGAGTCGGGTGACCAACAGGCCGTTGCCGACGCCGCATGCGAGGCCGAGAGCGATACCGAGCAGAAGACCCAACCAGGGGTTCCATCCCCACGTCACCGCCAGCTTGCCCATGGTCACCGAACTGAACAGGGTGATCGCCCCGACCGACAGATCGATACCCGCAGTGAGGATGACGAGCGTCTGTGCGATCCCAAGCGTCCCGATGATCATGACCTGGGCGAGGATCGTGGAGACGTTGGTTGCGGTGAGGAACCGCTCACCGACGATGCTGAAGAACACGAAGGCCAGCAGCAGCACGGCCGTCGGGCTCGCCAGGGGCCGACTGTGAAGGAATCGCTGGAGCCGCTTCAAAGCAGTCTGGCTCTGTTCGAAGACGGCGACCTCGCCGGCCGCGCCGCCGGCGATCCCTTCCGCGGCCGCCAGGTCGTCGGCTGTACTCCTCTGATTGCCCTGGGTTCCTCGATCCTCCGCCATGAGCGCTCTCGTTTCCTATCTCACCCGACTTCGGCGCAGAGAGACCCTGCTCCCCGGCGGGTGGGTCGTGGTTGGGTGCGGGTGCATCCACCCGCACCCAACCTCGTTCGTTTGTGAAGTCGCTACGGCATCAGCCCCAGCAGTTGTCCAGACCCCACTCGCTCGTCTGGGAGTCGACTCCGTCCACCGGACCGTCGGTGATCAACTCGACGCCGGTGTTGAAGAACTCGAGACCCGGCGAGTTCGGCGGGATGTCTCCTGCGGCGATCGCCTCGACTCCGAGGGATGCCATGAGGAGTGGGAACTGCATCGAAGTGGCGCCGATGTTGCCGTCGGCAACGTCCTGGACGCCGGTGCACGACCCGTCGACCGAGACGATCAACGCCTCGAGACCGGCTGCATCGAGGGCCAGCTTGGCGCCCGCCGCAGCGGGCTCGTTGAGGGTGTAGACCACGTCGATCTCGGGGTCGATGGAGATCAGCCGCTCCATCGCACTGCGGCCGCCCTCCTCGTTTCCGTTCGTGACGTCCTGCCCGACGATGCGTGCATCCGTCTCGTCACCCCACTGGTTCGGGTCGCCGATGTCGATCCCGAAACC
Source organism: uncultured bacterium (assembly GCA_965364515.1). GTDB lineage: Bacteria > Actinomycetota > Acidimicrobiia > Spongiisociales > ZC4RG35 > JAHEDH01. The sequence continues at coordinate 19,064 of CBDTXZ010000031.1, read as the reverse complement.
CGTGAGGAATCCCTGGTTGCGCAGGACACCAACGGTCGGCTGGCTCTCGTTGATGTTCAAGAGCGCGATCTTGGCGTTTGCGGGGTCGTCGATCGTGGCTGCTGCCCATTCACCGATCAGCTCCCCGGCACGGAAGTTGTCGGTTGCGAACGTCGCGTCGGCGGCATCGATCGGATCGAGTGGCGTGTCCAGGGCAATGACCACGAGACCCGCCTCTCGGGCTCGCTCGACCGTGGGCACGATGGCAACCGTATCGGCCGGTGTGATCATGAATCCCTTGGCACCTATGGCGATCAGGTCCTCGATCGCCGAAACCTGCGAAGCGTTGTCTTCGTCGCCGGTTCCGGCGAACGCACGCAGCTCGACTCCGAGCTCCGCTGCCTTGGCCTGGGCGCCTTCACGCATCTTGACGAAGAATGGGTTCGTCTCGTTCTTTGTGATGAGGCCGACGATCGTGTCTCCCTCGGCGGCGGTCGTTGCCGCCCCATCGTCTGCGGCGGTCGTCGTCGCCGCATCGTCGTCCCCACCGCACGCAGCTGCTACGAGAGCGAGCACTGCAATGAGGACTGTCAGCCTGAACCATCGTCGTTTCATCGTTTCCTCCTCTATTGGGAACGCTGAAACGTAGACGGGGGGCGTTCCACTTCTGCGACGATAGCTGCCAGTTCTGTATCGTGTCAAGCAGAAGTGGTGCTCAGTCGAAGTATCGGGTCACCGCCTCGTCGAAAGACCGAAGCTGCCGCGCAACGTCGATGTCGCGGCGGGCAGGCACCTTCCGACCACCAGGAAGGTCGGGAAGATCGGACTCGACGCCCCGAGCTGCCAGCCGGGCAGCGCCACGAACCGTGAGATGCATGTCGGCCGACACCGTCACGTCGAGCCCCAGGGTCGTGGCCAGCAACTCCACCCATTGGAGGTGACGCGCCGAGCCGCCCGAGACGACTGCGGTCGACACACCGGTGAGACGCACCAGTGCTCTGGCCCGAAGGCCCAGGTAGAAGGCCACGCCGCGCAACGCACTTCGAACCAACGCCTCCTGGTCGTGCTCCGGGGTCAATCCACTCCACGCCGCGCCCTTGAGGACATCGCGGCCGGGCTCGCGCTCGGTGACCAGGAACGGGAGGAAGACCGGATCATTGGAATGGTCGTCGAACACGGATCCCGCCGCGTCGTACATCCGGTCCCAGTCGTAGCCGACGATGCCCTTCACCCATTTGAGGGCGAGGCCCGCATTCGCCACCGCAGCCATGGCATACCAGGGTGCAGCATGCGATGCAGAGCGATACTGGTGGATCCCTGGCCCAACACCTCGACCCCCGGCCGCCTCCATCATCGGAGTCATCACCTGACCGCCGGTGCCGATGTTGACCAACGCCGTTCCAGGGCTCTCGATGCCGGCGCCGAGCAGAGCTGCGGCTGCGTCCCCACACCCTGTCACCACCGGAACGACCTTCAGATTCAGGCTTTCGGCCACGGCACGATCGAGGTGGCCCACGACGCTGTCAGACGACCGAATGCGAGGAAGCAGGCCACGATCGACTCCGACGGCCTGACAGACGGCATCGCTCCAGCCGTCATTGCGCACGTCGTACAGCAGGGTCGCAGAGGCGTCGCTCGGATCCGTCACGGCGTCATAGCCACACAGTTGCATTCGCAACCAGTCTTTGGGCTGGACCACGGAGACCGCTCTGCGGAGCGACTCTGGTTCGTTTCGCTCCAGCCAGGCAAGGATCGGGCCCGCCATACCCGGAACGAGCGGATTCCCGAGCACACCGCCGTGGTCGTCGTCGAACCGAGCGAAGCCGATCAACGTCTCGACTGCGCGACTGTCGGGCCACAGCACTGCGTCGCGCACGGGTCGACCCGCCTCGTCGACGAGCACCGCTCCATGCATCTGGCCGGCCAGACCGACCGCTGAAACAGCCGACCCGTGCGAAGCCGTCACCTGTCGCACGACCCGTTGACATGCGTCCCACCAGACGGCAGGATCGAAGTCGGCACTGCCCGCAGCCGCAAGCGGAGCGCCGTACGACTCCTCGGCGGCATTCACCAACGCCCCCTCCTCGTCGAAGATCGCCGCCTTCAGGCTGCCCGTGCCCAAGTCGATCCCGAGATACACATCTGCCTCACAGTCTCATGCTCGACAGCCGGAGAACTCCACCTCCGCGAATCGCCGGCTGACACGACAGCGCAGATCGACTTTTGCTACAATCGAGCGTTCTTTGAATCTATTCTAGTCAAAAGCAGCTCGACACCAGGTGTCAAACTCATGAAGCAAGACGTACTCTCGCGAGACCCGGCGGATGGCCTCGTCCTGCGGCTCGTCCGGGAAGCCGGAACCCACACACGCGCGAGCCTGGGCGAGGCAACCGGGTGGGCTCGCTCGACGGTGACACGCCGGGTCGACGCCCTGCTCGAGTCCGGCCTGTTGGCGATGGGCGACGACGCCAGCTCGACCGGCGGTCGCCCTCCGGAGCAGTTTCGCTTCAATCAGCACGCTGGTTCGCTGATCGTTGCCGACCTGGGCGTCACTCACTCCCGGCTCGCCCTCGTCGACCTTCTCGGGAACCCCCTCGAGCCACCGATCGATCTCGAGATCGATCTCTCTGCCGGCCCCGCAGACACGCTCGGAGTGATCCAGCAGACGATGAAGGAGATCGTGGAACGAGCCGACGACGCTCCCCTCGGCGTCGGCATCGGACTGCCGGCCCCGATCGATGCGAGTACCAGCTTGCCGGTCGATCCACCCCTCCTCTCGGCATGGAACAGGTACCCGCTCGGCCGAGAGATCGGATCGGCCCTCTCGATGCCGGCCTACGTGGAGAAGGACGCCAATCTGATGGCGCTCGCAGAGCAACGCCGAAACTGGTCGCACGCCACCTCCCTCGTGTTCGTCAAGGTCGGAACCGACATCGACTCCGGGATCGTCATCGGTGGTGACCTCTATCGGGGAGCCAACGGCGCCGCCGGCGACATCGGGCACATTCAGCTCGAGGATCACGCCGACCGATTGTGCAGTTGTGGTCGAAACGGCTGCCTGGAGGCCGTCGCAGGGGGCCGAGCGCTCGCTGCGCAGATCACAGCGCTTGGCCGCAAGGCAGCGAACGCACGAGCGCTCGTCTCACTCGTGCAGAGCGGCGACTCGGAGGCGAAGTCCCTGCTCCGACGCGCCGGCACTCACATCGGCGTGGTACTTGCCGGCGCAGTCAGCTTCGCAGATCCCGAGGTGATCGTCCTCGGCGGCGACCTCGGGATCGAACCCCTCCTCGTCGCTTCGGTCAGATCAGAGATCCAGACCCGATCCCTCACGCTTGCGAGTGGGAACCTCGTGGTTCAACCGAGTCGACTCGCTGCGGACGCCGGCATCATCGGAGCCGCCGAGCACCTGGTCGATCGACTCTGGCCGGCGCCAGATTCCCACTGGCACCCGACGCCGTGACAGCCGTGGAGGCGATCTCACCGGCCTTCCACACGGATCAACCAGGCTCCCCGTCGCAGAAAGGTCTCGGAATGAGCGGACCCGACGCGAACAAGCAGCAACATTGCGACTTCGGGTTCGTGATGTCCCCTTGACTCGAACGGAGTCGTGCCGACCGGTACGAGCAGTCCAAGTTCGAACGCACGTATGCCCCTCTCTGCACAAGCCCCTCCACGGAGGCTGGCTCGGTACGTGAATCACGGCGATTCACCGGCATTCGAGATCCGACTCCCGGCCGGCGAGGTCGAGTCGCCTGACCAGCGCCAGGTGGCGGCCGGGGCATGAGTGACCGACGTCGCTCTACGCTTGGGTGATGTCTCAGATAACGAAGATCGTCAGGCTTTCGGGCTCCTCTCCGGACTCGATCGAAGATGCGGTTCGAACCGTGCTCGCCCGTGCTGCCGTGACCATCGACGAAATCGTCCGGTTCGATGTCGTCCGGACGGGGGGAATCGTCGACTCGTCGGGCGTGCCCACCGAGTTCGAGGTGGTCATCGACATCACCTTCGTCGTCAAAGAATCGGTGCACGGCTGACGTGGGTCTCCCCCGACCCCGATCGCTCGGACACGGCTTCTCGGCAGTCTCGGTCCCGTTGCCGTTCCGGAGCCCGGCGTGGGTCAACTGCTACCTCATCGAGGGAGATTCGACGACGTTGATCGACTGTGGCGTGGATTGGCGTGAGGGACGCGAAGCGCTCGAAGCCGGCGTTCGTGAGCTCGGCATCGATCCCCTGTCGATCGATCGCCTCGTCGTGACCCACCTCCACCCCGACCATGTGGGGATGGCACCGCGGATCTCGGAAGAGTGGGATTGTCGGATCGTCATGCACGAACGCTCGGTGGACAGGCTCCCGAGATACAACGACACCGCCGGATTCGCCGAGTCGATTCGGGCGCTCGCCAGGCGACACGGCGTCCCCGACCAGGCCAGATCGGGGTTCGTGGACGTCGCCAGCCGGGCTCCGTTCATGCCGCTCATGCGCGAGCCGGACTTTGTCGTCGCCGATGGGGACCACATCGCCATTGGTAGCGATCGCCACCTCGAGGTCCTGCACACGCCGGGTCACGAGGCCAGCCACATCTGCCTCCGGGACTCGCTCACCGGGATCCTCTTCTCGGGTGACCATGTCCTTCCCCGGATCACCCCGGTGATCATGTTCGACGACCAGAGGACGGACGTTCTCGGCCAATACCTCGAATCGCTCGGCAGACTCATCGACCTCGGAATCGGCCTCACCTATCCGGCTCATGGCGGAGTCGTCGAACACGGCGCCAAGAGAGCCGAACAGATCTCACTCCACCACGATCGACGCCTGTCGGGGATGTTGGATGTGGTGTCGCAGGCCCCTCACACGGCATGGGAGGTGATGTTGGAGTCCTATCGCCCAAACCTCGACAGCATCGAGCAACGACTGGCGCTCCGAGAGACCGTGTCACATCTCGAGCACCTGCGGACCCGCAACCGGGTGACGAGCTTCCCCGAGGGCGAGCTCTGGTTCTATCGGCGGTCGACCTCGTGAACGGCGTGATCTGCCTGCAAGGTGGCGCCGAATTCGGGAGTCGCTGCGTGGACATGGATGCTGAGCTGCTCGATCGGGCTCCCGCCGGAGATGTGGTCGTCCTGGCCGGGGCCGCCGCGCCCGGCCGTGAGTTCGACATCGCCGGCGCCAATGCGGTTCGCTACTACTCGCGACTCACGAACCGCAGGGTCGTCGCCGCGGCAGATCCGCGAAGCGGGTCCAGAGAGTTCGTCGAGGCAGCTCGGTCGGCGGCACTGATCGTGCTCCCCGGCGGCTCACCGAAGCGACTCCTGGACGTCCTCGTCGGAGATGTCCACGAAGCACTCGTCGGTGCCTGGGCCGGCGGTGGCACGATCTCGGGGGCGAGCGCAGGGGCGATGGTGCTCTGCACCTACACAGCCATTCCGGGTGGCGGCGTGACCGAAGGACTGGGGCTGGTGGAGGGGGTCGCCATCCCACACTTCGACGGCTCGAACTGGTGGGACCTGGATCTGCCAGATGACATCCCTCGATGGGGGCTGCCGGAATGCGGAGGGGTCGTCTTCCGTTCGGGCTCCGTGTCTGCCGTCGGAGCTGCCGGGGCGCAGCGCCTGGACCACCGCGGCGCCGCGCCCGTGAACCGGTCGACACTCTGAACGAGACTCACTGCCAATGCGACCGGAACGGATTGGTGCGCCGCTCGGTACCGATCGTGGTCTCAGGGCCGTGCCCCGGGAGCACCCTCACGTCGTCTGAGAGCGGCATCACTCGCGACCGCATCGACTCCATCAGTTGGCCGGTGTCGCCGCCCGGCAGATCGGTGCGCCCGATCGAGCCGGCGAACAACTGATCACCAGAGAAGAGCACTCCTTCGTCCTCGATCAGAAAGCAACAATGGCCCGGAGTGTGACCCGGGGTGTGCATCACGTCGATCTCCAGCCCGGCCAGATCGAGGCGATCGCCGCCTGCGATCGCCTCGAAGGTCTCAGGTGGCTCGAAGTCTCCCGGTGGTGTCATCCCGAACAGCATTCTCAACTGGCTCGACGGGTCGAGCGTGAGGAAGTCGTCATCGGGATGCACGTAGGCGCTCACGGCGAGACGCCGCGTGAGTGCGCCCGCTCCGCCGACGTGGTCGACGTGTCCATGGGTGACGAGCAGCGCCACCGGTGTCAGATCGTGGGCTCCCAACAGTTCCAGCACGCCGTCGGGGTCGGGTGGGGCATCGACGACGATCGCCGCGCTGCCCCGCTCACGGGCCACGACCCAGGTATTGGTCTGGGCGAACCAGAGCGGGCGGCCGTCGATGAGCACGCACCGATCCTATCGGGACTCGCGCTCGTCTCCGGCGGTCCAGAGTTCCCTCATCAGCGAGGAGCTCTCGAGGAGTTCGTCGAGCGTTCCCGACGCCGCCACTCGGCCGCCTTCCATGAGATAGATGCGATCGGCGCGCCGCAGCGCCGGTCGCCGGTGCGACACGACCAAAGACGTCACCTCACTGCGGCCGGCGAAGATACCCTCCCACAGCCTGGCTTCCGTCTCGACATCGAGGGCAGACGACAGATCGTCGAAGACCAGCAGCTCCGCCTGCGTCGCAAACATACGGGCCGCCGCCGAGCGTTGCATCTGGCCACCCGAGAGCTTCACGCCGCGAGCGCCGACCATCGTCTCGTAGCCGTGCTCGAGCCGATCGACGTCGTCCTCGAGAACTGCCAGCCGAGCCGCCCGCATCAGCTCCCGACCCGTCACGGGCCGCCCGAAGGAGATGTTGTTGGCCAGTGTGTCGGAGAAGAGCCTCGGCACCTGGGGCGTGTAGGCGGTCCTGGGCGGGATGAAGAAACTCGCCGGATCCTCCACCGGCCGGCCGTTCCAGCGGATCTCGCCAACGGTCGGCACCAGACCGAGCATCCCTCGGAGAACGAGGGACTTGCCTGAGCCGATCTTGCCGGTGATCACGACGAACTCACCTCGGGACACAACGAGATCGATGTCACGGAGGCCGACCGCTCCGTCGGGATGCGTGTACACGACGCCGAGCAGCTCCAGCGTCTCGAAGTGATCTGCGATGTCGGGCGGCGTCACATCCGGTGGCTTCTGCGAGAACTGCACGGCGGATCGATCGAGGATCGCCTGAGGAGGAGCGTCCACCGTGACCGTCTGGATGCGCTCGAACGCAATGCCTGCTCGACGATGTTGAGCGAAGATGTTGCCGATCCACGCCATGTTCCCTGCCAGCCTCGGGAGATAGGTGAGAAACACGGTCAGATCGCCGATGGTGAACTCGGGAGACCCGACGCGGCCCGAAACGGCGATCAGTGTGATCGCCACTGCGATGGACGCCATGTTCACGTTGATGGAGCGGAGCGCCTCGGTGAGGAAGGTGTCCCTGAGCGCCTTCTTCCGTCGATGCTCGTTCAAGGCCCGAAAGTGCGTCAGCATCGAAGATCGGGCACCAGCGAGTTTGACAGCCTGAACAGAACCGAACATCTCGCCGACGAAGCCCGTCACCGTCTCGGTGGCGAAACGCATCTCACGTCTCCTCCTGCGGATCTCGGGAACGAGCGCCTGCGTCAACACGAGCGTCAGCAGGAGCGGCACCAGCAGCACGAGTGTCAGGCCTGCGTCTATCGATGCCATGACACCCAGTGCCCCGAGCCCGAAGATGATGAAGCCGCCACCATCGACATAGCTCTCGAGATACTCCATCACGTCGTCCACATCGTCACGGAACGTCGAGATGGAGCCACCGGTCGACATCTCGATCACCCGCGAACCAGGCGCCTCGAGCAACCACCGAAGCATGTTCCGCCTCAGCTGGAGGCTCTGCTCGAGCCAGTGGTCGATCCAGATGATCTCGCCGAACCAGAGCACGACGTTGCGCCCGAGTGCGATCGCGGCGAACACCACGACCAGAACCCAAGGATTCGACTCGACGGTGGCTCCGCCCGAGAGCTCGTCGAAGATCCGTCCGATGAGATAGCCGAAGACCACCGGCGATCCATGCATGAGCGACCAGAGGGCGGCCGATGCCACAAAGCGCCATGGTCGGTAGCGCATCAACTCGAGGACGATGGCGAACGAGCTCATGTCAAAGCCTCGCCGGCCGCCACCATCGCACTGAACGCCGATTCCGGATCACCGAGCAGCACGTCGCGGGCGCCGCGTTCGAGGACGGCTCCGTCCGAGATCACCATGATCTCGTCGACCACCCGAAGCGTGTCGAGACGGTGCGCAACGATGATCACCGTCCGACCGGAGAACAGACGTTCCGTCGCCGTTGCCAGCAACGACTCGGTCGCCGGGTCGAGCCGAGACGACGGCTCGTCCAGCAGGACCAGCCCCGGTGACTGCAGGAACACCCTGGCGAAGGCGAGCAACTGGCTCTCACCCGCACTCAACCCCGCCCCATCGGCGCCTACGACCGAGTCCAAACCCAGCGCGTCGATCCAGTCGCCGAGGCCGGCTCCGTGCAGGATCTCGAGGATCTCGCTGTCCGACCGACTCGTGTCGAAGTACGTGAGATTGTCCCGAACCGATGCTGCAAACAGCTGCACGTCCTGGGTGACCACACCGACGTGGCGACGGAGCTCGGTCTCGGAGACCCGATCGAGGCGAACGCCACCGAGCTCGACGAACCCCGAAACGGGCTGGTACAGCCGAGAGATCAATCGCGTGATCGTGGTCTTGCCTCCGCCGGTCCTCCCGACCACGCCGACCGTCGTGCCCGCCTCGATCTCGAGGTCGAGCCCGGACAGGATCGGTGTGTCGTCGTAGGAGAACCCAACGTCGCCGAAGCGGACCGAGAGCGCACCTTCGGGCAATTTGGCCGACCCGGTACGCATGGAAGACGCCAGTCGCCTGATGCCATCGATCCGAAGGATCCCACCGGCCGCCTTCTGCAGCTCCTGGAACTCCTGAGAGACCTGCTCGATGGGGACCCGAACGAGTTGGGTGTACTGGAGCAGCAGAAACGCAGTGCCCACGGTGACGGCGTCTGCAGTGACCAGCGCCACACCGAGGGCGAGCGCGATGATGTCACCCGACCAGAAGGCGGTGTTGGACGCCACCCAGAACTGGGCTCGTTTGCGCCATGCGGCCCTCGTTCGACTGAAGAAGTCCGTCGACACGGGCACGAACGACGCCATCGAAGCCGCACCGCCACCGTTCGCCCGAATGTCCTCGATCCCGGCAAGCCGCTCCTCGATGAAGCCATAGAGCTGCGCCGACGTCTCGCGCTCCTCCTCGGCAGCCGAGACGGCCATCGACCGCATGCGCAAGAGAAGCACGAGCACGACCATCACGTATGCGGTGATGCCCAGCCCCATTCGCACATCGGTCATCCACGAGACGACGAGGACGCCTACGAGCAAGAGACCGGAACCGAGCAGCTTCACCATGAACCTGGCGATGAACTGCGACACCGCAGTCACGTCACCGTCGACTCGCTCGATCAACTCGCCAGGCGTGGTCGACGTGTGATAGCTCATGTCGAGCCCGATCAGATGTTCTGCCATGTCGGCCCGCAACTCGTTGGTGGCTCTCCATCCGACGTCTGCACCGAGATAGCTGGCCACGGCGGAGAGCAATTGGTTGCCGATCGCAAGCGCGAGGTACAAGACACCGAGGGTGGCGAGGGACTCGACCGCCACCACACCGAGAGCCGCATCGATGAAACGACGGAGGATGAGGGGTGCCCCGAGCTGGAAACCGATACCTGCGATCAGGACGGCCGCGAGCAGCAGGACCCTTCCTCGGAAGGGTCGCAGGTACTCGAGTGTCGATCGGTAATCGGGCGCGGGCATGACAGACTGGGCAGACGGAGCCTTTCACGATATGCCTGTCCAGCGGCTCGCGCCCGGCAATTCTCGACGACTGCGTCGCCACCCCTCGACTCGCTCCATCAGCAGCCGACGAAGAGCCGGTACGCAAGGAGGCTTCACATGAGCAAGGTGCTCGTCGCTGAAGACGAAAACGACATCCAGTTCCTCTACACGGCCTGGCTCGGGCGAGAGGGCTACGAGGTCACGACGGCGAACAACGGGCTCGAAGCGATCAGCGCGTTCGAGTCGGACCAGTTGGACATCGTCGTACTCGACGTGATGATGCCGGAGGTGGACGGCCTCGCCGTGTGCAGGCACATACGGTCCCTGCAGCCCCGACTGCCCATACTCATTGTGATCGCGCCGACGAGACCAGACGACGTCGAACGGGGCCTGGAGGCGGGGGCGAGCCTCTATGTCGACAAGCCCGTGACGCCGAGAGAAGTCGTGCTTCGTCTTCGTGAAGTGGTCGAGGCCGCCTGGCCGCCGTCTACATGTTGCGCCGGTAACGGCCGCCGATCTCGTAGAGGGCCTCCGACATCTGCCCGAGCGACGCGACCGGGGCCGCCGCGAGGAGGGCCTCGAACACGTTGGCACCGTCGACCGCAGCCTCCTGCAGTTGCCGCAACGCCGCCGCAGTGGCGTCGGGACGCCTGCGCTTGAAGCGCTCGATCTCACCGATCATGCGATTCTTGTCGTCGTCGGCCGAACGCACGAGCGAATCGGGGACCACGAACGGAGAGCCTTCCGGAGAGAGGAATGTGTTGACTCCGATGATGGGAAGCTCGCCGGACTGCTTCCTCTGCTCGTAGAGCATCGACTCCTCCTGGATCTTGGAGCGCTGGTACTGCCGCTCCATCGCGCCGAGCACGCCACCTCGATCGTCGAGGCGCATGAACTCGGTGAGGACGGCCTCTTCCACCAGGTCGGTGAGCTCCTCGATGATGAAGGATCCCTGGAGCGGGTTCTCGTTCTTGGTCATCCCGAGCTCCCGATTGATGATGAGCTGGATGGCCAGCGCCCGACGCACCGACTCCTCGGTGGGGGTGGTGACCGCCTCGTCGTAGGCGTTCGTGTGAAGGCTGTTGCAATTGTCGTAGACGGCGTAGAGCGCCTGCAGTGTCGTTCTGATGTCGTTGAACGAGATCTCCTGAGCATGCAACGACCGGCCGGAGGTCTGGATGTGGTACTTGAGCTTCTGGGAACGCTCGTTGGCGCCATATCGAAGTCTCATCGCCCTCGCCCAGATTCGCCGGGCCACCCTGCCGATGACCGCGTACTCGGGGTCGAGGCCGTTGGAGAAGAAGAAGGAGAGGTTCGGAGCGAAGTCGTCGATGTCCATACCGGCGGCGAGATACGACTCGACGAAGGTGAACCCGTTTGCAAGGGTGAACGCCAGCTGGGTGATGGGGTTCGCTCCGGCTTCCGCCATGTGATACCCCGAGATCGAGACCGAGTAGAAGTTGCGGACGTCGTGGGAGATGAACCACTCCTGGATGTCGGCCATGAGCCCCAAGGCGAACTCCGTGGAGAAGATGCACGTGTTCTGGGCCTGATCCTCCTTCAGGATGTCTGCCTGTACGGTGCCGCGCACCGTCGACACCGCCTCGGCCGCCAGTCGGGCGTACGTGTCGGGGTCGAGCACGTCCGCACCCGTGATGCCGAGAAGCATGAGCCCGAGCCCGTCGTGGCCGTCGGGGAGATCGCCCCGATAGACCGGTCGGTCCCTGTCCGGGAATCGCTCCGACAGGACCTCCTCGACCCGTTCCTCGAGCCCGTGCTCGACGATGTATCGCTCGCAACGCTGATCGATCGCGGCCCGCATGAAGAAAGCCAGGATCATCGGGGCGGGGCCGTTGATGGTCATCGACACGGAGGTCGACGGGTCGAGGAGGTCGAAACCGGAGTAGAGCCGTTTGATGTCGTCGAGGGAAGCGATCGAGACGCCGCTGTTGCCGACCTTCCCGTAGATGTCGAGACGTTCGGCAGGATCCTCGCCGTACAGCGTGACCGAGTCGAACGCGGTGGACAGCCGCTTCGCCGGCATCTCAGAAGAGAGGTAGTGGAACCGTCGGTTCGTCTGTTCCGGTGTGCCTTCGCCGGCGAACATGCGGGTCGGATCCTCGTCGGGCCGCTTGAGCGGGTAGATGCCGGAGGTGAACGGATAATGCCCCGGAAGGTTCTCGTTCCTGAGCCATCGCAACCGGTCTCCCCAGTCGGAGAAGTTCGGAACCGCGATCTTGGGCATGCGCGACCCGGACAGCGTCTGAGTGACGAGCGGAAGCGACCGCTCTCTGCCTCTGACCTCGAACTCCAACGTGTCGGCGCGATACCGGTCGAGCAGCTCGTCCCAGTCATCGAGCGACCGACGAACCTCCTCGGGGAGCTGGGACTCGAGACCGGCGGCCGCCTCACGCACCGACCCGGCCACGGAATCATCGACCAGGCCTTCCTCGGCGACCTCGACGTGACGCTGCCAGCGGCGCGCGACCGCAGCCTGGTCTGCGATCCGGGCTCGCTCGTCGTTGAGCTCTTTGACGACCTCCGAGAGATAGCGGCGCCGCGATGACGGCACGACGTCGGTGGTCGGCGCCGCGGCGGTGAGATCGGGCTGGTCTTCGGCGCCGAGGAACTCGGAGACGATGTGGCGGTACAGATCGGTCGTGCCCGGGTCGTTGAACTGGGCGGCGACCGTCTTGAACACCGGCAGCTCGGAGTCGGCAGTGCCAAACCGGTTGTGGTTTCGGCGGAACTGCTTGCGTACGTCCCTGAGGGCGTCGTCGGCACCCTGCCGATCCGCCTTGTTGATCACGACGGCATCGGCGAGATCGATCATGTCGATCTTCTCCAATTGCGTGGCCGCCCCGTACTCGGGTGTCATGACGTAGATCGAACGGTCGACCAGGTCGACGATCTCCGAGCCGGACTGTCCGATCCCCGATGTCTCGACGATCACCAGATCGAACCCTGCGAGCTTGCACAGGTCGATGGAAGCCTCGATCGCCGCCGACACCGCGATGTTGGAAGCCCTCGTCGCCATGGAACGCATGTAGACCCGAGGGTTCGGCAGCACATTCATCCGAATCCGGTCGCCGAGCAGTGCGCCGCCGCTCCGACGCCTGGTGGGATCGACCGACAGCACGGCGATCGTGCGCTCGGGGTCGCCAAGCACGAGTCTCCTCACCAGCTCGTCGGTCAACGAGGATTTGCCTGCTCCGCCCGTTCCCGTGATCCCGATCACGGGGATCGAGAGCGACTCCGCCTGACGGGCCATGCCATCGATGACATCGGAGTACTTCTCGGAGTGGTTCTCGACCGCAGTGATGGCGGCGGCGAGGCCGGCATGATCATCCCGATCGAGGCCGGCGACCTGTGCACCGGTCAGCTCACGCTCGTGGCGGGTGGAGCGTGTGATCATGTCGTCGACCATGCCCTCGAGGCCCATCGTCCGGCCGTCGTCCGGCGAGTAGAGATGAGCGGTCCCCTCGTCCCGAAGCGCAGCGATCTCGTCGGGCAAGATCGTGCCGCCGCCACCACCGAACACAGCCACGCCCGTCGCTCCCGATTCGGTGAGCCGTTCTCGCAGATATCGGAAGAACTCGAGGTGACCACCCTGGTAGCTGGTGACAGCAACGGCGTGGGCATCCTCTGAGACGGCGGCGTCCACGATCTCGTCGACCGATCGATTGTGTCCAAGGTGGATCACCTCGACACCGCGCGCCTGGAGGAGTCGGCGGAAGATGTTGATAGAGGCGTCGTGGCCGTCGAACAGCGAGGTGGCAGTGACGAATCTCAGCGCATCCATGTCATGATCCTACGAGTTCACAGCCGCTCCACCAGACCCGGTTGACCCCTTGTATTCGTGGGTCACGGTGCCACAATGGGTCTGGGCTGGCCGAGGGCATCGGCTGACTGGGCAAACAAAGGGCGAGAGATGAAGACATTCACGGGCCGCATGTCCCCGCACGATGGGGGCGATTCACATGCCGCGACCATTCTGATCGATGGACAGTGGCTTCGACTGATGGAAGGCAACCGCCGGGTGGGTGCCTGGGCGATGAGCGACGTCACGATCGAACGGCTCACCGTGTTCCGGTTCAATGTGACGCTCGACGGAGTCACGAACACCTTTGCACCGGACGACCCCGCCGGGTTCACCGAATCAGTGGACGTGGTGGTCGACCTCCGCCCGAAGTCCCGCTTCGGTCTTGGCGAACGCGTCAGGAAAGCCAAGGAAGAGCTCGCGGCCGCCAACGCCGCCGCCGAAGAGAACTGATCAACCCCGGTCGGCACCCAGACGACCGAACAGCGCCTCGATCTGTCTCAACTCGTCTTCGTCGAATCGCCCGACGAAGTGCTCGACGATCCCTCGCATGTGTACGGGGGCAGTCCGCTTCAATTCCTGCCGGCCGGCGTCACTGAGCGTGACAACGGTGCCTCGCCGGTCTGACTCGGCCGACCGTCGCTCGATGAACCCTGCACCTTCGAGTCGGTCGGCGAAGCGTGTCGTGGCGCTGCGGCTCAGGAGAAGATGATCCGCCAGTTCGTGCATGCGAAGTGATCCACCCGCCTCGTGGAGTTGCACCAGCGCGTCATACCACGACAGCGGCAAATCGCACTCCTCGCGCAACTCCCGCTCCATCTGCTTGGAGATGGCCGCATGCGCCTCCAGAAAGGCGCGCCATGCTCGCATGCCTGCTTCCGTCGGCGCCATCGTCGACAGGATAGAGGGCGTTTTCGACACCGTGTCAGGATCGCTCCCGGCCGGCTCAGGCTCGGGTCATTCGCTCCATGGCGATCTGCAGCTCTTCGATCCTGAACGGCTTCGTGAAGTGCTCGTTCATCCCGGCGTCGAGGCAGGCCTTGCGATCGGCAGAAAACGCGTGAGCCGAGAGGCCGACGATCGGCGTCCTTGCAGCAACGGTCGGCAGAGAGCGAATGGCCCTGGTCGCTTCGACACCGCCCATCTCGGGCATCTCCATGTCCATGACGATCACGTCGAAGTTCTGGGTTCGAACCAGATCGAGTGCTGCCCGCCCATTGGATACGCCGGCCGTGGTGTGACCGAGCTGTTCGAGTGACCGCATCACGACGGCTCGTCCGGTCTGAGAGTCGTCCGCGACGAGCACGTGGAGCTGCTTGCGCCGCTCGCGTAACGTATGCCGGGTCACCAGCGGGCCGTCTGCCTTTCTCGCTGCAAGGAGGCCGACCCCCTCGATGAGGTCGACGGACGTGACCGGTTGAGGGAAGTAGCCCTCGACGCCCAGGCGGATGCACTCATCGCTGTCACCTCGCTCCCCGTGCGACACGACCAGGACGATGCGGGACCGGCTCAGCACCGGCGACGCCACCGCCCGTGCGGCAGTCTCGAACGGGTCTCCACTAGGTGCGAGCACGATCACCGAGGGAACGACCGAGCTGTCGTCCGAGAGCGCGATGGCGGTCGAGGCCAGTGCGACCGACTCGTACAGCGTCGGTTCCAGACCACCCACCCGAAGGCCATGCACGATGTCCTCACCCTGTGCGGCATTGTCGGAGATGACGAGCACCCATCCGCTGGTCTCGTCCACCTCGGCCGGATCCTCGACGAGTTCCGCCCTATCGAAGTCGAGCGTGAACTCCAGAAGCCGATCACCGGTCCCCGGGCTCACGGTCAGCGAGCCACCCATGGCATCGATCACCTTGGACGCGATCACGAGCCCCAGTCCATCTGTGCGAGAACCCGACACGTCTTCGACGGCGAGGGGACGCAGGATGTCGTCGAACTGCTCGGGGGTCAGTGGCGTCGGTCGGCGCACGCCGAATCTGATCCGCGCGCGCTCTGGCGACTGTTCGACCATCTGCGCCGCGACCTGGACTCTCCCGATCGAATCGGCCCGAATGGAATCACCGACGATGTGCCCGAGAACCTGGCGGACCCGGCCGGCGTCGCCGACGAGATCGGTGGGAAGCGCGCCCAGGCCGTGCACGGACAGCTCGATGTCACGTTCGGCGGCCAGCTGCCTCTGGGACCGGATTGCCTCCCGAATGACGTCGGGAAGCCGGAAGGGGACGTTCTGGATCGACAACTGCCCTCCCTCGAGCTCTGCCACGTCGAGCAGATCGTTGAGGACGTCGAGGATCTGATCGGCGGCGTCTTCGATGCGGGTCAGATTGCGACGGTCTTCGGATTCGAGCGCGTCCGTCAGCATGAGACGGGCGGTGCCGGCGATCTCGTTGAGCGGCGTACGGAGCGAGTGCCCGAACCGTCTGAGGATCTGAGCGCCCGCGGACGACGCACCTCGATTCGACTCCGCCACATCCCCTGCCGTTGCCGACGTCATCTCATCCCTTCCATCGCTGCGCATGTCCTCGTGCCTCCCGGGTCGGCCGATCGAGTCAGGACTCAAGGGGTGAGGATAGAGATGGGCCGTCCACCCACAACCGAGAACCGAACAACATCGGACCTACGCTCCCGTTGTGCGGTCCTTGCATGTCCTCGTCGCTGTCCTCGTGATGCTCTCGGCCTGCACGAACGGCACCGACGTCGATCCTGCACCTCCCGCCGGACCTCCGACCCAAACGATCCCGGTCTCGCCGTCGACGTCTGTCCCATCCGCTTCGGAGGTCTATCAGCGGATCGCGCCGGCTCTCGGCTTCGTGCAGACGCCGCTCGCGACGGGTTCCGGCATCCTGATCTCGGAGCGGTTCGCCGTCACGAACGCGCACGTGGTCTGGCCCTTCCAGCGGGTGGACGTGTCGTTCCTCGAGGGTGCCATGGGCAGAGACCTGCCCGTCGTCGCGGTCGATTGGGCAGCCGATCTGGCGCTCATCGACGTATCCGGAATCGAGGATCTGCCCCGGGCAGCCGCGTTGGAGCCGACTGCGTACGCATCGGGCGACCGGGTCTATCTGGTCGGCTTTCCCGCCGAGGACCCGGACTCCCCCGAACCTGCGATCACAACCGGGATCATCTCGCGCACCCGCACCTGGGAAGAAGGAGACCTGCGGTTCATCCAGAGCGATGCGCTGATCAGCGGTGGTCAGAGTGGTGGAGCACTCGTCGACGCCTTCGGATCGGTCATCGGGATCACCAGCCTCGAGATCGGCGACGGATTCGCCCTGGCCCTCGATGCAACCGACGTTGCCAGACGGATCGCCGAACTCGAGGCAGGCGGCGACCCGTCGCAGGTCGGTGACCGATGGCTCGAGGATCTGATCGCGTCCGCCTCGGACGGCCCAGCCGCCCATTTCCTCGACGAGGCGGTGTGGATCTTCGAAGCCGGCCCGGGAGACGAGATCCTGATCGAGGCAAAGACCCAGACGCCGGTCTCCGGCAGCATCATCGGTCCGGATGGGTTCTTGGAGACGACGCTGGAGAACGGAATCCTGGCGTTCACCGCCGAACTCGCCGGACCCCACTTCGTCGCCATCGTGCCCGACGGCGGATTCGACACCCGAATCGAATTGGTCGCGAACGTCGAGCTGACCCCCATCGGGGATCCCGACCACGGACAGGTGGTCGAGGTCGACTCCGTGACCTTCGGCAACGCCGACTATCCGGGCGACCTCGACTGGTTCTCCATCGAGTTGTCCGAGGGCGAGTCGATCGTCATCTCTGCATCGTCCCCCAACGCCGACATGGGGCTCTACGTCGGCCCACTTGCCGATCTCACCGGAGACGAGGCACGATCCGATTCGGACAGCGGCGCAGGTGTGATCGGAGCCGACGCCGAACTCAGGTACACGCCAACCACCGGCGGCACCCACATCATCGGCGTATTCGACGAGACCCAGTTCGGGCCCGGCACCTACGCCCTACGCGTGGACGCGGGCTGAGCAACACGCCACGCGCCACACGCAGCACGCCGCACGCCGCACGCCGCACGCCAACACCCCACACGCACCCATCATGCCTATGGGCGCAGAGTGGAGCGTGGAGCGTGGAGCGTGGAGCGTCAGAGGACCAGCTCGGCCATCACCCGGTAGGCATTGGGGTCCATCGCCGCAACTGCGATCGTCGACACCTGCGAGCCCTTCCATCGCTCGAGCCGCTCGGCGATTCGTTCCCTCGGCCCGATCAACGCGACCTCGTCGATCAGCTCGTCGGGGATCGCAGCTGCGGCGGCGTCCTTGTCCCCTGCCAGATACAGGTCCTGAACGGTCGCGGCAGCCTCCTCGAAGCCGTAGCGAGCCGCGAGATCGTTGTAGAAGTTCTTCCCCTTCGCCCCCATCCCCCCGATGTAGAGGGCGAGCTGGGGACGCAACTGAGCTCGGGCGCCTTCGAGGTCGTCCGAGACGATGACGGTGACCGATGGGACGATGTCGAATCGATCTGCCTTTCCGTCCTCCCCAGACGCTGCGAAACCGGCCTCCAGCGACTCCCGGTAGGCATCGGGGGCCCGCTCTGGAGACCAGAAGATCGGCAGCCAGCCGTCGGCGATCTCAGCGGTCAGCGCCACGTTCTTCGGGCCGATCGCTGCGAGATAGATGGGGATGTCGGGATGAGCAGACCCGATGAGTTTCAACGGCTTCCCCAGCCCGGTGGCCCCCTCGCCCCGATACGGGATCTGATATTCGACACCCTCGTGGGTCACGGGGGCTTCGCGTGCGAGGATCTTCCGCACGATCGACACGTACTCCCTGGTTCGGGTGAGCGGCTTCCCATAGGGGACACCGTGCCAGCCCTCGACCACCTGCGGACCGCTGAGTCCGAGTCCCAATCTGAACCGGCCACCCGTGAGATCGTCGAGCGTTGCGGCCGTCATGGCCGTCATCGCCGGGGTTCGCGCCGGCATCTGAAAGATCCCCGATCCGATCTCGAGCGTGGTGGTCTGAGCCCCGATCGCCGCCAGAGGAGTCGCCGCATCGGACCCGTACGCCTCCGCCGTCCAGAT
This sequence comes from uncultured bacterium, assembly GCA_965364515.1. Taxonomy (GTDB): domain Bacteria; phylum Actinomycetota; class Acidimicrobiia; order Spongiisociales; family ZC4RG35; genus JAHEDH01. The sequence goes on along the minus strand of CBDTXZ010000031.1, from coordinate 394 downwards.
GCAGCGATATCCCATGGCCTCCGCCTGCTGCAACAGCTCTGGCTGGCGAGCGACCATCAAGGCGAAATATCCGACGTTGATATCGAGATTCACGGTCGTTTTTCCTCCGAATACGTGTGAAGATCGAACATACTTGGACACATGGCGACTGACACATCCGCTCCCCGTGTCATGAGAGCCGTCGGACGACTGGGAGTCGCCGCGGCCGGACTGGTTGCGACCGAAGCTGCCTATGCGCTCCTTCGGCCGGCTCCCGAGCAGGAAGAGTTCGACCCTTCAGCCGTGATCGGACCGCCCGACGGAGTCCCCATCTCGATCCTCGTGATGGGCGACTCGAGTTGCACGGGCCCCGGGCTCTCCCACCCTGACGAGATCTGGGTCCGCCAGACCGCAT
>CBDTXZ010000030.1:0-23632 GCA_965364515.1 uncultured bacterium | reverse complement strand
CGGCGGACTTCCGATTCATGTCCGAAGACGCCCAGGTCGGTCAGCCAGAGATCAAACTCGGTGTCATCCCCGGCGCAGGCGGGACGCAGCGCCTGACTCGAATCGTGGGCATCCAGAAGGCAAAGGACATCGTCTTCAGCGGCAGGTTCGTGGGTGCCGCCGAGGCGCTCGAGATCGAGCTCGCCGACCGTGTCGTTCCTGCGGACGAGCTGCTCGACGCCGCCATGGACGCTGCGCACGCCTATGCCTCGGGGCCCACCAAGGCGATCGCCGCCGCCAAGCGGGCGATCAACAACGGGACGGGTCGACCGATGGAAGATCGGATCGCGCTCGAGGCCCACGGGTTCAACGACGTCTTCTGGACCGATGACGCCAAAGAAGGCGTGGCCGCCTTCGTCGAGAAGCGAGAGGCGGCATTCGAAGGGAAATGAGCGCCGAATGAGACCGCTCGAAGTCAGTGCCACCCACATGCTGTTCGGCGAGGCCGATCTCCGGCGGGTGAGCCCGTGGGGTTTCCCGTCGCTGGCTTTGACGTCCGATGGCTCGACGGTCGCGCTTTTCGGTCGAATGGGCTATCTCCGCGTCTACTTCGGACGAGGCCTGCGTGTCGAGTTGGCCGATGGCACCCGGTGGAGGCTCACGTCGTTCGGCACCGGAGGCGGTATTCGGCCGGTGATCGTCGACGAGAGCGGTAGAAAGATCGCCACGGCGGGGTTGAATCACGGTACGTACGGCATCAACGGCAGGGACTACGCCTACGTCTTCCATCCTGCGGAGGTGCCGCGATTCGGGCGAGCGCACCGCTGGATGCTCACCGACGGCAACGAGGTGATCGCGACGGTGAGCAGATCACCGATGGCGATCGATGTTCATCGCCCGATCCATCTGGGTGCGGTGCTGTTGTCGTTCCTGTTGGTGCGCTTCGGGCTGCCCGAGGAATCTGCTCCGAGAGTGCCGTCGTTCCGGTGGGGGGCTCGTTGAGACGCAGGCTCGTGTCGTTCATGTTGGCTGCGATCGTTGTTGGTTGCGCCGACGGCGCCACGTTGGACCTGACCGACGAAGAGGTCCGGCCGCGGATCGTGGACTGGGTGAATCAGACGGGTCTCGTCCGGGACGATGCCGAGGTCTGGCGAGCTCGACTCGGCGAGGCGTGCTCACAGGGAGTCTGGGACGAGGATGTCGCCGCGCGACTCGCCGATCTGTACGTGGACCAAGACATCGCTGTTGCGATGAAGGGAGTGGAGGACGGCCCGGAGCTGCGAGATCGCGCCGCCCAAGCACTGTGGATCATGGCGGTCCAGGTCTGCGCCGACGACTTCCCGGCGGGTGAGATCGAGGAAGGCCCGCCAGGGACCTGACGCCGGAGCCGGTCAGCCCTCGATGCGATCCTTCAGGCCTTTGAGGTTGCGGCGCCAGATGAAGCCGAGCACTGGTTTGGCGAAGAATGCCGTGATCGGACCGCCCAAGTAGAGCGGGAAGGTCAATTCCTCGGTCCAGGTGAACCGGGTGGCACCTGCGATGGGGGAGAGTGTGAACCGTCCCTCACCGGTCACGAGGCCGGTGTGCTTGACGCCGATGCTCTTGTGGTCCACCCAGTCGGTGACTTCCATGAGGTCGGTGGTGCGGAGCGGACCCACCACGGTCTCGACCTTCATGATGGTCCCGGTGCCGGACCGTTGGTCAGTCTGGAATTCGATGCTCTCGGCGTCGGCCATCCACTCGACGTGCGACGGTAAGTCTGCTGCTTCTTCCCAGACCGCGTCCAGAGGGGCGTCGATGTCGATCGATTGCGTGATGCGTGCCATGGCCCCAGCCTACGAAGATCGGGGGCCTGTCGGAACAGTGCGGCGATCTTCCCGAGTTCAGGCGGCGAATCTGCCGAGCGACCGGCCCGGACCATGTCACTGGCCCGACGTAAGCTCGACTGAGTTCACGAGAGGAAATCGAAGTGGAAGTTCGAGCAAAGAAGTCGGCGACTGCAGGCACCCCGATCGTCGTCGGCATGATGACAGATCGGAGTCCAGCCCCAGGTGCCGAGGACTACCTGGGCTCCGTGGCGGACGTCGCCGGACCGGTGTTCGACGCCGTGGGCTTCGAGGGCAAGTCGGGCCAGTCGGCGGTCGTCACAACGAGCGGCGTGACCGTCGTGTTCGTCGGACTCGGTGACGAGGTCGACGCCGAGGGTCTCCGAGCTGCGGCCGGCACTGCTCGGAACGCCGTGAAGAAGGCCGACACGCTCGCCACCACGCTTCACAAGGTAGAGATCGATGGTGCGCTTCCGGCCGTGATCGAAGGCTTCGGGCTGGCCGACTACCAGTACCAGGCCTATCTGTCGGAGCCCGAAGAGCGCAAGCCGTTGACACTCGAGGTCATCGACGCCCCGAAAGGGTGGAAGGCGACGGCAACGTCTTCCTCGGCAATCATCGACGCGGTCTCGCTCGCCAGGGACTTCGTGAACACTCCACCGCGGGACAAGGCGCCGCTCGATCTGGCGCAACGCGCCACGGATGCGGCGTCCGGCACGTCGCTCAAGGTAGAGCTGTGGAAGGTGGATCGTCTCCGGAAGGAGAAGATGGGTGGGATCCTCGGGGTCGGGCTCGGTTCACACCGCCCTCCGTGCCTGCTCAAGCTCACCCACTCGGTTCGCAAGCCCAAGGCCAGACTGGCGATCGTCGGCAAGGGGATCACGTTCGATTCCGGTGGTCTCTCGATCAAACCGTCGAACATGATGGAGACGATGAAGTCCGACATGGCCGGCGCCGCCGCCGTCATCGCTGCGATGATCGCGATTGCGAAGCTCGGCATCGGGGTCGAAGTCACCGGCTACGCAGCACTCGCCGAGAACCTGCCCGGGGGTGGGGCGCAGCGTCCGGGCGACGTCCTGACAGCCCGCAACGGCAAGACGATCGAGGTGATCAACACCGACGCCGAAGGGCGCCTGGTGCTCGCCGACGCCCTCTCCCTCGCCGCTGAGTCGGAGCCGGACCTGATTCTCGACCTCGCGACGCTCACCGGAGCCTCCAAGATCGCACTCGGCGAGAAGATCGCCGGACTGTGGTCGAACGGCGATGGCCCAACCGAGATGGTCTCGGCGGCGGCAGCCGCTGCCGGAGAACGGGTCTGGTCGATGCCACAACCCGCCGACTACTGGACGCTGATCGAGTCGGACATCGCAGACATGCGCAACAGTTCCTCCTCGAGGTACGGCGGTGCGATGGCGGCGACGCTGCTGCTCGAGCAGTTCGTCGGAGAGGTCCCTTGGGCCCATCTGGACATTGCCGGTCCGGCGTTCTTCACCAAAGCCGAGCACTACATACCCAAGGGCGGCACCGGATTCGGCGTCAGGACCATCGTCGAACTCGCTCGCTCCATGGCGGAGTGAGCTGCGGCGGGACCGCGACCCATCTCTGCCGGGGGCGTCTCGTCCGAGAGAATGTCGATTGTCCCGCACTCGATGTTTGACAAGTGGTTGCATTGGGCAACAGACCCCTGCCAGCGCCCAGTCCTGGGCGCCAGCGGGGGTCTTGTTTCTCCCGCGGGCTCAACAACCACAGGAGTACATCATGAAGCTCAAACTGATCTCACTGCTCGCCATCCTCTCGCTCGTCGTCGCTGCATGTGGCGATAGCGAGGATGCAAGCGCAGACACCGTGTCCACCGAGACGACCGTTGCCGCCACCGAAACCACCGAGGCGATGGAAGAGGACGACGACATGGCAGAGTCCAACACGATCGTGGACATCGCCGTTGCAGACGGTCGTTTCGAGACGCTCGTGACTGCCGTCACCGAGGCCGGACTCGTCGACACATTGTCCGGTGAAGGCCCGTTCACGGTCCTCGCCCCCACCGATGATGCGTTCGCCGCACTTCCCGAAGGCCTGCTCGACACGGTGCTCGCCGACCAGGACCTGTTGACGTCGATCCTGACCTACCACGTGATCGATGGAGCCGTTCCTGCAGCCACGGTCGTGACCTTGGACAGCGCCACCACGCTCCAGGGCGAGGACATCACCATCGTCGTCGACGGCGACACCGTGACGATCAACGGCGCCACGGTCGTCATCACGGACATCGAGGCATCGAACGGCATCATCCACGTGATCGACGCCGTGCTGCTTCCCCCGACGGTCGAAGCCAGCCTCGAAGGCTGATCACCACCCAACACGACATCACCCTTGTTTCAGGGGTGACACCCAACGAGGGCCCGGGCAGTCACTGCCCGGGCCCTTGCAGTTCCCGACATCCTGGCCTCCCTAGGGCGGAGTCGGCTGTCACGCTTCCCCGGGGGAGTCGTGCCGATTCGATCGGGTCGGAGTCACACCGAACAGATGCTCCGGCAACTCCTCGTTCGCCGATTCGTTGCCGGCGTCGCCCCGTGTGCTGAGGCGACCCGAGAAATCCGCACCAATTCAACGCACGCCCTGGTGTGATTCGGTAACTTGAGACCTGACTCAGCTGTCATATGAGGAGTGAATCAGGTGTCAACACCGACCGAACCAGTGACCGAGAGAGGGCGGGCGACTCGCCGAGCGCTTCTCGACGCTGCGGAGTCGGTCTTCGCAGAGTTCGGATACGAAGGGGCTTCGGTCGCCGAGATCACCCGCCGGGCAGGCGTCGCCCAGGGCACCTTCTACGTCCACTTCACGGACAAGCACGCAGCCTTCCTGGAACTTGTGCAGCACGTCAACCAGTCGGTCCGTGAGGCAGGAGCTCGCGCCATCGAAGGCATCGAGGGAAGAGCGGCCCAGGAGCGAGCCGGTCTCGCCGCCTACTTCGAGCACGTGTCACGGGATCCTGCGCTCCACAGCATCATTCGTCAGGCCGAGTTCGCCGCTCCCGACGCCTATCAAGACCACTACCGCAGGATCGCCGAGCCCTATGCGGCAGGGCTCCGCAGGGCGATGGCCGCCGGCGAGATCGCCGACGACGTCGATCCCGAACTCCTCGCATATCTCCTCATGGGCATCGGTGAGTTCATGGGAATGAAGCTGGTGCTCTGGGAGCACCGCCTGCCGGAAGACGAGGCATTCGACCAGCTGATGAAATTCGTGCTCAGGGGACTGGGAGTGGCGGACGCATGATCGACATGGGAATCGTCGCTGCGGGCAGGTACCTCCCGGACACCATCATGACCGCATCGGAGATCGCAGCAGCCTCGGGCCTCGAAGAGTGGGTCGTTCATGACAAGCTCGGCATCACGCAGAAGCATGTGATGCCCGACGACATGCAGCCCAACGACATGGCCTATCTGGCTGCTGTGGACTGCATCGAGAAGGCGAACGTCGATCCCGGCGACATCGACGTCGTGCTCTGCACGACCGAGGAGTGGAAGGAGTATCTGCTCTGGACCGCGGGCATCGATCTCGCCGAGCGGATCGGCGCCCGCAACGCCTGGGCGATGGACCTGCACATGCGGTGTGCCACGACGGTTTCGGCGCTCAAGACCGCAAAGGGCATGATGGCCGAGGACGAGGACATCGACACCGTTCTGATCGCCGGTGGCTACAACGTCTCGGAATTCATCGACTTCACGAACCATCGGACCTCCTTTCTGTTCAACATCGGAGCAGGTGCAGGAGCGCTGCTGCTCCGCCGAGGTCACCATCGCAATCGAGTTCTGGGCACGCATCTCATCTCCGACGGGTCGATGAGTCGTCACGTAGTCGTCCCCGCAAGCGGGACGATCGAGCCACCCACCGACAAGGCGGTCGCCGAAGGGCGATTCAAATTCGATCTCGTCGAGCCGGAGGCGATGAAGGCACGCCTCAACGAGGTCTCGATGGACAACTGGCTGCGCTGTGTCGACGAGGCACTTCGCAAGAGCTCGGCGCCTGCTGGAAGGGCGTATACGAGGGAAGACATCTCGTATCTCGACATGCTGCTCGTGAAGCCATCTGCCCATCGGGCGATGCTCGAGCTCCTGGGCCTGGACGAGGAGCAGTCGACCTATCTGGGCGAGATCGGCCACATCGGCGAACAGGACGGGATCATGTCGCTCATCGAGGGTGTCGAGTCCGGGCGACTCCAGGATGGTGATCTCGTGGCGATGATCAGCGCCGGCATCGGGTACGTGTGGGGTGCGGCGATCATCGAGTGGGGGCCCGCAGCGGAGGTGACGGCGTGACGCCCGTGACGGATTTCCTCGCACGTCGAGCCGAGCTCTCACCGTCGGCGATCGCCCTGACCGATCCCGCAGGGGAGCGACGCACCTCCTATGGCGAGTGGAACCGCCGGGTGAACCGGACCGCCCACTTCCTGGAGTCGCTCGGGGTCGGGGTGGGAGACCGGGTGGCCGTCTACTCGACCAACCGGGTCGAGTATCTCGACCTCATCTTCGCAGTCTCCAAGCTCGGAGCGGCAACCCTCAACCTCAACTGGAGGTTGACTCCCTCGGAGCTGGGTGAGTTCGTGCGGAACGGTGACCCGGCGGTGCTGGTGTACTCCGACGAGTGGGTCGATACGGTCGATGCGCTGGATCTCGGTCCCGGCGTCGCTGTCGTGGCGCTCGGTGATCCACGGCAAGGTGAGCACGGGTTCGACGAACGCCACGGCTTCCCCGACGCCGACCCCGCTCCGCTCGAGCTCGGACTCGATCACATGTGGGGCATCTACCCGACCGGCGGCACCACCGGCACGCCAAAAGGGGCGGTGCTCAGCCACGGCAACATCACCTGGAATGCGATCAACACGGTGACCAGCTGGGGGCTGCATGCCGGTCACGTCGCCCCGGTCCAGCTTCCCATGTTCCACATCGGCGGGCCGAACATCTTCGTGATCCCCCTCGTCTACGTGGGTGGGACGACTGTGGTGTGTTCCGACTTCGACCCGGGAGAGACGCTCGAGCTGATCGACTCCGGCCGGATCACGCACTACGTCGGTGTTCCCACGATGTATCAGCTGTTGATCGACCATCCCGACTTCGATAGCACCGACTTCTCCCAGATGGAGCTCGTCATCTCGGGTGGGGCACCGTGCCCGCTCCCGATCATGCAGCGGTTCTGGGATCGCGGCGTCGACTTCAAGGTCGGATATGGGCTCACCGAGGCATCCGGCAACAACTTCTGGCTTCCACCGGAGCAGGTTCGGGACAAGCCCGGATCCGTGGGCTATCCGCTGCTGCACATCCGGGCCCGGATCGTCGGCGACTCCGGTGAGTCGTGTCCTGCCAATGAGCCGGGGGAGCTGCAGCTCGCCGGCCCGCACGTCTTTTCGGGGTACTGGCGGCGGCCCGACGCCACCGCGGAGACCCTCGAAGACGGATGGCTCCGCACCGGCGACGTCGCAGTCCGCGACGACGACGGGGCCTATCGCGTGATCGGGCGCTCGAAGGAGATGTTCATCTCCGGGGGTGAGAACGTGTACCCGGCCGAGGTCGAGAGTGTGATCGCCGCCCATCCCGCCGTGGTGGAGGCTGCCGTCGTCGCCGTCCCCGATCGAAAGTGGGGCGAGGTCGGAGCTGCTTTCATCGCGCCACGCGAGGGTGCGTCGATCGACGAGGTCGAACTCCTCGACTTCTGTCGCGAGCGGCTCGCCTCCTTCAAACTCCCGAAGCACGTTCGCTTCCTTCCCGAGCTCCCCAAGACCGCAATCGGCAAACACGACAAGAAGGCGATGGCTGCATCCATCGCAGAAGGAGGATCCTCGACATGAGTGTCCCGACCATTCCCGGCGTCGAGGCCAGAACCATCGAAACCGAACGGCTCGCGACGCGAGTGCTGTTCTCGGGTCCGGATGACGGCATTCCGGTGCTGTTCCTGCACGGGAATCTGTCCAACGCCACGTGGTGGGAGTCCACCATGACTGCTCTCCCTGAGGGCTACCGGGGCATCGCACCCGACCAGCGGGGGTACGGCGGAGCCGATCCCGAAGCGCTGATCGACTCCACCAACGGTATGGGTGATCTCTCCGATGACGCTGCAGCCCTGCTCGACACGCTGGGCATCGAATCCGCACATGTCGTGGGCAACTCGATGGGAGGATCGATCCTGTGGAGGATGATGGCCGATCATTCCGAGCGGATACGTTCGGCCATTCACGCAGACCCCGGCTCACCGTATGGGTACGGCGGCACGAAGGACGCCGAGGGCACCCCCACCAATTCGGACTTCGCCGGTTCGGGCGCGGGCCTCGTCAACCCTCAGATGGTGGAGCGACTGCGCTCCGGCGACATGGGCACCGACGACCAGGTGAGCCCCCGCAACGTGTTCCGTGCGCTGCTGGTCAAGCCGCCGCAGATCGTCGAACGCGAAGACGCCTACATCCAGGCGATGCTCGAGACCCACTTCGGCGAGCAGGCATACCCAGGAGACAGCGAGCCATCGGCGAACTGGCCGTACGTCGCCCCGGGCCGGTGGGGTGCAGCCAACGGGCTGTCGCCTCGCTGGTCACAGGATCCGGAGCAGATCCTCGATGCGGAGCCGAAGCCACCTGTGCTGTGGATCAGGGGAGCGGACAGCCAGATCATCTCCGACGGTGGGCCACTCGATGCCGGTGTCTGGGGCCCGACCGGACTCGTGCCCGGCTACCCAGGCGCCGAGGCCTACCCACCGCAACCGATGGTGTCCCAGATCAGGGCATTCCTCGGCAAGTACGAGGCGGCAGGTGGAGAGGCGAGAGAGGTCGTCATCGAAGACTGCGGGCACATCCCGTTCCTCGAACAACCCGAACGATTCAACGAGATTCTCCACGCGTTTCTGCGGGAGATCGACAATGAGAGAGGAAACCAATGAGAGCTACGAAATGGTTGGCGCTGCTGACTGCGCTTGCGCTGGTGGTTGCGGCTTGCGGCGGAGACGACGCCGGCGACGAGACCACCACGACAGCCGCACCCGAGACGACGACAACGGTCGCCGCACCCGAGACGACGGAAGGTGGGGCTGCCACGACGACGACGGCTGCACCGGAAGGGATCACCTGTGACGAGCCGATCACCGTCGGCCTCATCACCGACCAGACCGGAGCACTGGCCATCTACGGCGCCCACATCCTGCGCGGCGTCCCGATCGGCTTCGAATACGCCACCGGCGACGACGGTTCAGACGGCACGTACACGCTCGAAGGTTGCGAGATCAACCTGATCATCAAGGACGACCAGTCGAATCCCGAGCTCTCCGCCACCGCGGCGCGTGAGCTGATCGAGGTCGATGGCGCAGACATCCTGATCGGAACCGTGTCATCCGGTGTGACCGCCACGCTGCAGGAGATCGCCCGTGAGAACGACGTGATCCTCATCGCAGCGCCGGCCGCCGCCAACGACCTGACCGGAGCCACGTTCAACGAGAACACCTTCCGGACCAGTCGAAACAACTACCAGGACGCCATGGCGATCTGTGATCAGTTCGTCAACGGTGACGGCTACGAGACATTCGTCCAGATAGCGCCCGACTACTCGTTCGGGTACGGCGGTGCGGACGCCTATCGAGACGCGTGCACCTTCTTCGGTGGCGAGTTCACCGCAGACGACGTGTTCGCCCCGGCCGACACGACCGACTTCACGACGTTCCTGCAGCCGTTCGCCGACACCGACGCAGACGCATTCCTCGTCACGTGGGCGGGTGGCGGATTCGTTCCGCTGCTCCAAGGGGCGATCGACCTCGGCGTCGTCGATGACGACACCGTGCTGGGCTCTCCGTTCGTCGACAACGTGGTCATGCCGGCGTTCTTCGCCAACGCAATCGGTGCGACCTCGACGATCCTGTACCACTACACGGCGCCGGACAACGAGATCAACGACTACCTCGTCGAGCAGGTCGAGGCGCAATTCGACACGGTGCCCGATCTCTTCGACGCCGACGGCATGAACGCTGCGCTGCTCGTGGTCGAGGCTCTCAAGGCGACGGGCGGAGACACGTCCGCCGATGCGCTGCGCGGGGTCATGGAAGGGATGTCGTTCGAGGGACCCAAGGGGACCATCGACATCCGTGCCGAGGACCACGTCGCGATCCAGGACATGTACATCGTGGAGCTGCTGAATGTCGACGACCCGACGTTCCAGTACTACGACCTGGTCGGCACCGTCCGCCCGGAACCGCCGTGTCTCCTCGAAGGCGACTTCGTGGACCGCTGCGGCGATCTCCCGGTTGGAAGCCTGACCGGAGGCTGATCCCTCCGTCTGGGGGGAGCCATTGGCTCCCCCCAGACCCGACCATGGAGCATGCGTGGCCGCGATCCTCGAGACGCAGGACATACGAAAGCAATTCGGTGCTCTCGTCGCAGTGGACGACGTGAGCCTCGCCATCGAGCGTGGCAGCCTCCACTCGATCATCGGGCCGAACGGTGCCGGGAAGACGACGTTCTTCAACGTCGTCAGCGGCACCCTCGATCCGACGTCCGGTCGGGTCTTCTTCAAAGGCCAGGACATCACCGACCTGCCGATGCATCGAACGATCCATCGAGGCATCGGCCGGTCGTTTCAGATCACGAACATCTTTCCGAACCTGACCGTGCTCGAGAACGTCAGGCTCGCCGCTCAGGCGCTCGACGGGAAGCGGGCCAGGATCATCCGCTCACACCTGAACCTGCGCGCTCCTCTCGAGAGGGCCCGCGAGGTCCTCGATCAGGTGGGCCTGAGCTCCCGGGCCGACCTGGCCGCTCGGACGCTGCCGCACGGAGACCAGCGAAAGCTCGAACTGGGCATGATCCTGGCACCGGACCCGGAAGTCCTCATGCTCGACGAGCCGACCGCCGGCATGGCCGCCGAACAGGTTCCCGAGTTGCTCGACCTCATCCAGACGATCCAGGCGACGGGAGAGAAGACCGTCGTGCTCGTTGAGCACAACATGAACGTCGTCATGCGGGTGTCCGACCGGATCACGGTCATGCACCAGGGACGCGTCCTCGCAGAGGGGACCCCGACCGAGATCGCCGCCGACTCCGAGGTGCAGACCGCCTACCTGGGCAGCCTCTACGACGAGGAGTCGACATGAGTCTGCTCACGCTGCGCGACGTGCAGACGTTCATCGGCCAATTCCACATTCTCGAGGGCATCGACGTCGAGGTGCCCGAGGGCTCGATCGTCGCTCTCCTCGGTCGAAACGGCGCCGGCAAGACGACGACGCTCCGCACCGTCCTCGGACTCGAGCGGGCGTACTCGGGATCGATCACCTTCGACGGTGAGGAGCTCACCGGGCGCCGCAGCTACGACATCGCGTCCATGGGGATCGGATTCGTCCCCGAGAATCGGGCGATCTTCGGTGATCTGTCCGTCCTGGAGAACTTGCTCATCGCCGAGCGCCGGAAGGGCGACTTCGCCCGCAAGCGAGACATGATCTTCGGGCTCTTCCCCGACCTCGAACGGCTCATCGGCCTCTCCGGCACCGATTTGTCCGGGGGACAGCAGCAGATGCTCGCCGTGGCTCGTGCTCTCGTCCCGGACAACCGCCTGCTCTTGATCGACGAGCCGAGCGAAGGGCTCGCACCTGTGATCATCGAGCAGATGATGGAGGCCATCAGGACACTGTCGGCGGAGACGACGGTCCTGTTGGTCGAACAGAACTTCATCGTTGCGAGCCGGCTCGCAACCACATACGTGATCGTCGACGAAGGACGATCGGTCCGGTCCGGCACGATGATCGAATTGAAGGAGGACCAGGAGACGGTCGATCGTTTCCTCGGCACTCGGACGGTCCCGGCCGGCGAGGAGGGGCGATGACCGTGTCGGACCTCGGCACCCGTACCTCGCGTGGAGCGTGGATCAGGGCGAATCGGACCAAGGTCACCGTGCTCGCGATCCTGGCGTTCCTGTTCATCACGGCGCTGCAGGGTCTCGAGCGAGACACCTGGTTCGCGACCGTCATGCAAGGGCTGTCGGTCGGAGCGATCACCTTTCTCGTCGCATCGGGTCTCTCATTGATCTTCGGGCTCATGGACGTTCTCAACCTCGCCCACGGGGAGATCTTCATGCTCGGCGCATACGTCGGCTGGACCATCTACACCCGATTCGACACGGCTCTGGACGTGATGACACCGCTGTTCGCACTGGCTGCGCCATTCGCCCTGCTCCCACTCTGGAGGAGGCTTGCCGGCCCGGTTCGGGCTCTGCTGACCGGGGAGCGATCCCGGAAGGTGGTTCCCTGGCTCATCGTCGGCGGGGGTGCCGCGGTTGCGATGATCGGCGTCACCAGATTTCCCCTCGTGATCTGGGATCCGGAGGTGTACGCCCAGAGCCCGATCACGTTCTCATTGGCCATCGACCTCGGGACGCTGGCCCCGCTCCCTGCCGACTCGTTCGCCGGATCTCCCGTGATCGCATATCTGCTGGTCCTCGCAGGAGGCGCAGTGATCGCACTGGGTTCCGCGCTGTTGAGATCGCCGTCGCTGGACGTGGGTCGGATCGATTGGCGGCACCCCCTCGGCTTTGTGGCGGCCCTGGCCGCATCGCTGATCCTCCTCCTCGGAAGGGGAGCCATCAACGACTGGGTCTTCGGCCTGAGCACGACGTGGCGGTTTGCGTTGGCGGTCGTGTTCGCCGTGGCCGTCGGGGTCGTGGTCGGGATGCTCATCGAAGTCCTGCTCATCAGGCCTCTCTACGAGCGACCCATCTATCAGCTGATGATCACGCTCGGGGTCGGCTTCATCATCATCGAAACGGTCCGGGAGGTCTGGGGTCGGCCGGAGTTCACGATGCCTCGGCCCGCCGCCTTCAACGCCACAGGTGCGGGATGCCCCGGGGAGGGTTTCACGGGCTTGTTCAGCGGTTGTGCGACCGTGGACATCCTCGGCGGGCGGATCAGAACGTACAACGAGCTGTTCGTCGTCACGGTCGGCATCGTCGTCCTCGTCGGAGTCACTCTCCTCCTGAAGCGGTCGAGGATCGGCATGGTGATCCGGGCCGGAGTCCAGGATGCCGAGATGGTGGAGGCTCTCGGAATCAACGTCCGCCGCGTCTTCACGATCGTCTTCGGTCTGGGATCGGGCCTGGCGGCACTCGGAGGAGTGCTGGCTGCACCGTCCATCGGGCTCAGCGCGAGCATGGGATCGCTGCTGTTGCTGTCTGCCCTCGTAGCGCTGGCGATCGGCGGGTTGACGAGTTTCCCGGGAGCGGCGGCCGGGGCCGTGCTCGTCGGGCTCCTTCAGCAGTTCATCATTCGGTTCGGTCAGACCGGGATCTCGATCCCCGGCATGGCCGAGCCGTTCAAGCCGTCACCCACGGTGGTTCCGGCCGCAGCCGTGTTCCTGATGGTCGTGATCCTCCTCGTCCTGCCCAAGGGCCTGTTCGGGCGGAGTGAGCGATGACTGCACCTGCGATCGGGAGAAGCGGGCTGATCGATGTGCTCCGGAATCGGCGTGGCCTGTTTGGCTTTGCCGCACTCATCGTCGCCTTCCCCTTCCTGGTCTCGGCTCTGGTCGATGGCGCCGGTGTGTCTGCGGTGTTGGAGAACAGCCAGGGCAACGCCCGATTCCTCCAGGGGTTGGCGATCGAGATCTTCATCCTCGCCATCTACGCCCTGAGCTACGACCTCGTGTTGGGGGTGACCGGGCTGCTCTCGTTCGGGCATGCGATGTTCTTCGCAGTCGGCGCCTACGGGTTCGGGATCGCGTTGAAGACCTTCGAGTTGGGTCTGGCCGGATCGCTGCTCGCGGTGCTGGGGCTGGCCGTCCTTCAGGCGCTGCTGTTCTCCCTCGTGCTGCCGCGGGTGAGGGGGATCACCTTTGCGCTCGTGACACTCGGATTCGCCTCGGTGTTCGCCATCGTCATCCAATCGAGTGACCTCCAGGATCTGGCAGGTGCCGAGATCGGCCTGCAGGGCGTGCGGCCGCCGGTGGCGTTCCTCGACACGACCAATGAGCGGTTCGTCTTCTACCTGATCACGGGCGCCGTACTCCTGGGGGTCTATCTCCTCTACACCCGGATCGTGGACTCTCCTGCCGGTCGAGTGTTCACGGCGATTCGCGAAAACGAGGACCGCGCACTGATGCTCGGGTACAACACGTTCTGGTTCAAGGTCATGGTGCTCGTCATCTCGTCGATCACCGCTGCCCTCGCCGGCGTCTTTCACACCCTGCATCAGCCGATCGTGACTCCGAACGTCGCCGGGCTCGGTTTCACCGTGACCGCGCTCCTGATGATTCTGATCGGTGGGCTCGGCACGATCAGCGGGGCCATCGTCGGCGCCGCCGTCTTCAGGCTCCTCCAGTTCTTCCTCGACCGTTGGTTCGGTGGTGTGTCGGAGCTTCTGATCGGATTCGCATACGTGGCCCTCGTGCTGTATCTCCCGTACGGGATCGTCGGCACCTGGCGTTTCCGGGCGTCGAACCGTGCAGCGGGACGAGCACGGCTTGCCAGACTGTTGTCTGGGTCGTCGGGCGACGAGAGCGCCGATCCCTGAGCCCAGGCCCGTCGGTTTGGGAGATTGCCGGTCGCGCATGGGAACATGTCGTCGTGCTCTATCTCGATCACGCAGCCACGACACCGATGCGCCCTCAGGTCTGGGAGGCGATGGAGCCGTTCGCCTCCGAACGGTTCGGCAACTCCTCGGGCTCGCACGAGGTGTCGCGTCGCGCCAAGAACGCCTTGGAGGAGGCCCGCGAGCGTGCGGCCGCCGTGCTCCGGTGCCGGCCGAACGAGATCGTGTTCACCGGTGGCGGGACCGAGTCGGACAACCTCGCCCTCAAGGGAGCGGCACTCGCCGGTGGGAGCCGTGGGGGCGTCGTCGTCGGCGCCAGCGAACACGAGGCCGTCCTCGAGTCTGCCAGGTTCCTCGCGAGATTCGGCAGCCGGGCGGCCACGGTCGGAGTGGATCGGCACGGACTCGTGGATCCGGCCCGCGTCTTCGATCTCGTCGACGATGAGACGGCGGTGGTCTCCATCATGACGGTCAACAACGAGACCGGCACCGTTCAGGACGTCTCCGCCGTTGTCGAGGCGGTCAAGCGTGCGAATCCCGACACGGCAGTGCACACCGATGCGATCCAGGCGTTCGTATCCGAGCCGATCGACGTCGATTCGCTCGGCGTCGATCTTCTGTCGCTCACCGGGCACAAGTTCGGCGGTCCCAAGGGCGTCGGACTGCTCTTCGTTCGAGAAGGCCGGAACCTCGAGCCGCTGCTCCACGGGGGCGGACAGGAGCTCGGTCGGCGGTCGGGCACCCACGACGTGATGGGGGTCGTCGGGTTGGTCGAGGCGATGGAACTCGCAGACGCCGACCGTGAGCGGTTCCGCGCCGAGGTCGACGCCGAGCGCCGCGAATTCGAAGCGGCGGTCGCGCCGATCGCCGAACGAACCATCCCCGAGGATCTCGCCTCGGTGCAGCACTGCCACGTCCGGGTGGCCGGGATCCGGAACGAGACGCTGCTCGTCCGACTCGACCGGCGCGGGCTCGCAGTGTCGGCTGCCTCCGCCTGCCAGAGCGGAGCGAACACCGTCTCCCACGTGCTCTCCGCAATGGGAATGGGGCCGGAAGAGGCCCGCGAGTGCCTTCGGGTCTCGTTCGGGTGGACGACTCGGCCGGGCGACGGCAGGCGCGCGGCGAAGATCCTGCTGGACGCGGTCGAGGGAATGCGATGAGGGCGCTCGTTGCCATGTCGGGTGGCGTCGATTCGTCGGTCGCTGCCGCGCTCCTGGTCCGAGACGGCTACGACGTCGTCGGAGTGACGCTGAAGCTGTGGCAGGGACCAAACGGCGAGGCTCCCACGGCCGGCTGCTGCACGGTCTCGGATTCCGAAGACGCCAGACGGGTGGCGGCTCAGCTCGACGTCCCCTACTACGTGCTCGACTACACCGACGACTTCTCAGACGGCGTCGTGGATCGATTCCTCGCCGACTACGTGTCCGGAAGGACTCCGAACCCGTGCGTCGAGTGCAACCGCACCGTCAAGTTCGATCGATTGGTCGATCAGATGCAGGATTTCGAGTGCGATGTGCTGGTCACCGGCCACTACGCCCGCACTGAGCACTCGGGTGGGAAGTGGCGGCTCCTCCGAGGTGTCGACCGTGACAAGGACCAGAGCTACGTGCTCTCGATGCTCTCCCAGTCCCAACTCGAGAAGGTCCGGTTTCCGGTCGGCGGGCTCGACAAGGCCGAGACCCGGCAGATCGCAGCCGGTCTCGGGCTTCGCACTGCCCACAAGCCCGAGAGTCAGGACATCTGTTTCGTCGGCTCCGGCGACTACCGGGACTTCATCCGGTCCCAGGTCCCCGAGGTGGAACAACCGGGACCCATCGTCGACGAGGAGGGTTCCGTCGTCGGAGAGCATCGCGGCATCGTCGACGTGACCATCGGCCAGCGGCGAGGGCTCAACGTGGCGGTGGGCGAACCCCGATACGTGACCGACATCCATCCCGAGTCGAACACGGTCGTCATCGGCCGACGCGACCGGCTGGCCCGGACCCGCATGCCGATCCGTGACGTGACCTCCGTATCGGGAGACCGGCTCCCCGAACGCGTTCAAGCGCAGTACCGGGCGCACGGTGATCCGGCGCCTGCAACGCTGTACATGGGCGATTCACCACACGTCGAATTCGATCGACCGCAGTACGCCATCGCCCCCGGCCAGACGGTCGCCTTCTACGACGGCGACGAGGTCCTCGGCGGAGCGATCATCGACTGAGCTGCGCGTTACGCTCGGCCCTCGACGGACGCGGCTCCGGCAACCGCCGCGGGAGGAGTGCACATGCGAACGACCATTCAGGGCGTCAAGGTTCCGGCTCTCGGGTTCGGCACCTTCAGGCTTGCAGGCCAGACGTGCCGGGATGCTGTTCTCCACGCCATGCACATCGGGTACAGACACGTGGATACCGCCCAGATGTACGAGAACGAGGAGTGGGTCGGTGAAGCCCTGACGAGCTCGGGTGTCAGCCGTGAGGACTACTTCCTCACGACGAAGATCGACAATGGCAACCACGCAGCGGCGAATGTGATCTCGAGCACGGAGGAGAGTCTTCGCAAGCTTCGCACCGACTACGTCGATCTGCTGTTGATCCACTGGCCGATCCAGACGGTCCCGCTCGCCGAGACGCTGGGTGCGATGCTCGATCTCCAGGACCAGGGAAAGCTGCGCCACATCGGCCTCAGCAACGCCAACTCGAAGATCGTCTCCGAAGCCCAGCAACATGCCCGGATCTTCGCCAATCAGGTCGAGTACCACCCACTGTTGGCCCAGGAGCGACTCTGCGAGATGGCCCGGGAGCAGGACTTCATGATCACGGCCTACTCGCCGCTCGCCATGGGCAAGGTCGGTGACTACGCGGTCATCAACGACATCGCCGGGGAGCTCGGCGTCAGCCCCACCGCCGTCGCCCTGGCGTGGCTCATGGAGCAGGACAAGGTCGTCCCGATTCCGAAGGCGACCTCGCCGGACCACATCGCCGAGAACTTCACGGCCATCGACGTACGACTGTCCCAAGAGCAGATCGCAGCGATCGACTCGCTCCCGAAGGACCGCCGGCTGGTCAACCCGAGCTTCGCTCCCGACTGGGACCGCTGACCGTTGACAGAGGATCCGGCCGCCAGGGTCGCCGAACTCAGCGAGAAGATCCGCGATCACGCGTATCGCTACTACATCCTCGACGATCCCGTGGTGGCGGACGCCGAGTACGACGCGCTCGTCAAGGAGCTCAGAGCGCTCGAACATGCCCACCCCGATCTGGTGCAGCCGGACTCGCCGACCCAGCGGGTGGGCGCCCCTCCGTCGGACCTGTTCGCCGAGGTCACGCATCGCCGAACGCTGCTGTCGCTGGACAATGCCGAGTCGGCGGAGGATCTCGACGCGTGGGAACAGCGCATGATCCGTCTGCTCGACCGTCCGCCCGACGGCTACGCATGTGAGCTCAAGATCGACGGGCTGGCCGTCACGCTCATCTACGAGTCCGGGGTGTTCACGCTCGGGGCGACCCGCGGGGACGGCACCACGGGAGAGAACATCACGGCCAACCTGAGGACCGTCGAGGCGATCCCACTGCGGCTCAGAGGAACCCAGGTGCCCGACCTGCTCGAGGTGCGCGGCGAGGTGTACATGCCGCTCGACGCCTTCGAGGCTCTGAACGAGCGTCAGGCTGCAGCCGGCGACCGGCTCTTCACCAACCCACGCAACGCCGCCGCCGGCTCGGTTCGCCAGAAGGATCCCGCGATGACCGCGGAGCGGCGGCTCTCCATATGGATCTATCAGGCCGGGATCGTCGAGGGAGGGCCGGAGCTCCAGACGCACACCGAGACGATGGAGTACCTTCGCTCGCTCGGTCTGAGAGTCAACCCGGCCTCACGAGCCGTTGATGATCTTCGAGGCGTGAAGGAGTACGTGGCTTCGGCCGACGCAGACCGTCACGACCACAACTACCAGACCGACGGTGTCGTCATCAAGGTGGATTCGATCGCCGATCAGGAGGCACTCGGTTTCACCTCGCGGGCGCCGAGATGGGCGATCGCCTACAAGTTCCCGCCGGAGGAGCGCACAACCGTTCTGCGCGACATCCAGATCAACGTCGGCAGGACTGGTCGGGCCACCCCGTTCGCCGTGCTCGAGCCGGTGTTCGTTGGCGGTGCGAACGTCGGAATGGCCACGCTCCACAACGAGGACGAGGTCCATCGCAAGGACGTCCGGATCGGGGACACGGTCGTGGTGCGGCGGGCCGGCGACGTGATCCCCGAGGTACTCGGCCCCGTCGAGGCGCTGCGAACAGGTGACGAGCAGGTGTGGTCGATGCCGGCCGACTGTCCGTTCTGCGGCAACCCGATCGTCAGGCCGGAGGGCGAGAAGGACGCACGATGCACCGGCGGATACGAGTGCCCGTCACGGATGCGTGAGTGGCTCGCCTACTTCGCGGGCCGATCCGCGATGGACATCGACGGTCTCGGATACAAGACGATCGACTTCCTGCTGAGCGAAGGCAAGATCGAGGACCCGGCCGACGTGTTCACCCTCGGGGCCGACGACTTCGAGGGATACGAGGGGTGGGGAGAGGTGTCGACCGCCAATCTGCTGGCAGGGATCGACGCAGCCAGGGACCGGCCGCTGGCCAGGTTGATCATCGGGCTCGGTATCCGCCATGTCGGCCCGTCGGCAGCGAAGGAGCTGGCGCGTCAGTTCCGCACGATGGATGCGCTCCTCGCGGTGGATGCGGAGGAGCTCACCGAGCTCGAGGGGATCGGCCCGGTCATCGCCGAGGCGTGGGCCGGATGGGTGTCGGAGGACGAGAATCGGGCCTTGATTCGACGCATGGCCGAGGCCGGCGTGCGGATGTCCGATCCTGAGCCGGAAGGCGTCGGCTCGAGCCTGTTGGAGGGCCTGACCTTCGTCGTCACAGGGACCCTGCCCGAGCACTCGCGGGACGAGGCGAAAGAGGCGCTGGAAACTCTGGGTGCGAAGGTCACCGGCTCGGTGTCGAACAAGACGACGGCACTCATCGCCGGCGAAGCCCCCGGGGCGTCGAAGGTGTCGAAGGCCGAATCGCTGGGCGTCCCTCTCTTGGACGCCGAGGGGTTCGACGATCTGCTCGAGAACGGGTGGCCCGAGGTTCAGGGCCGGTAGGCGGCGAAGGCGCTGTCGATGATCGTGTGTGCCTCGTCGAGCGGAATCCAACCGAGCGTGTCGGTCTTGGCTTCCTCGAGGTCCTTGTAGATGGAAAAGAAGTGCTCCAGTTCCCGCAGCGTGTGAGGGGGCACGTCATCGAGTGACCGGGCGTTCCGCCAGATCGGGTCGCCGAGCGGAACTCCGAGGATCTTGTGGTCGGACTCGCCGCGGTCCTTCATCAAGAACGCGCCTATCGGCCGGATTCGCACACGACACCCGGGAAAGGTGGGCTCTGAGACGAGAGCCATCGCGTCGAGCGGGTCGCCGTCTTCGGCGAGGGTGTGAGGGATGAACCCGTAGTCGGCCGGGTAGCGAGTCGCGGTGAACAGCGTCCTGTCGAGGTAGATCTCACCGGACTCGTGGTCCATCTCGTATTTGTTCCGGCTCCCTCGCGGGATCTCGACGATCATCGTCATCTTGTCGTTCATCGGCTGCCTCCTGGCGTGACGGAGCTCTGCGCACCGTCGGCCTACTCTGACCGTGTGACGGTTCGTTCCGCAACTCTCGCAGCGGCCATTGTGGTGTTGATCGCCGGATGCAGCTTCGTCGATCGGCCACAACCTCCGCAGTGGATCCCGCTCTGGGAGGACGCCCAGCTCATGCTCCCAGATCCCGCCGGCGGTGAACCGACGCCGTCGGAGTGCTCGGAGGCGCTCGTCATGCTTCGGGAAGTGGCGCCGAACTTGCGACCGACTCCCGACGAGGCAATCGATGGCACGGTCGATCAGTGGCTGCTCGTCGCCGAGGAGACCATGTTCGAGTGTCCGCCGGAGACCGGTGAGTTCACGTCGTTCGAGGAGGCCTACGCCGAGCTCGATCGACTTGCGAGTCAGGTCGACGCCGTCGTGTACGACTCCTGAGTGTCCGACTGGTCCTCTGTGGTGGGATCAGGTCGATCGTTGCCGTCGCCGAGCCAATAGCCCACGGTCAGGAGCGCCACCCCGATTCCGGCGAACAGTGACATCCGTGCGATCGGCGCGACCTCGGCCAGATCGACGAGGAAGAGCTTTGCGATCGACATGCCGAGAGTGGTGAATCCGATTCCGAGGATCGTTCTCGAGTGTCGGACCTTGGCGAGGATGATCGCAGCTAGCCCGAGAGCCGCCCACCCGGCGGTCACCGCGGCCAGGCCGTGCTGTCCCAGTCTCGGGAACTCGATGAGCATCCATCCGATGGCGCCCACGAACGACGCCAGGAAGTAGACATTCTCCGTGTCGTAGGTGTCTGCCTCGTCCACCAGAAGTCCGAGTCCGGTCAGGGCCGTGACCGCGAGGACCAGACCGACCGGTGCGAGGTCGCCGATGGTGCGGGCGTCGCCGGCCACCAGCGATGTGGTGATGGCCGCTGCGATGAAGGTCAGGGCCATTCCGGCGTGGCCCGAATCGGTCAGGATCCGGATTCCCGACCGCGTCCCGCCGATGACTGCGCCTGCGGAGATGGCGGCCATGCCAACCAGGATCCAGTCACCGGTCAGCCCGGCAGACATCGCCAGGATGCCGAGTATGACGGTCGGAACGATCTGGACCCGGGCGACCATGGTCCGGCCCCGGCGGGCGAGCTCGAGGCCTGCGAGCGCATGGAACAGAGCGCCGGCACCGGCTACGCCGGCCCATCCGAAACGAGTGAGTTGGTCGGAGAAGGCTGCATACAGTGCGGCGTACACCAAGGGGCTACCGAAGCTGGTTGTGACCGCCGGCAGTGCCATCGAGATCCGATCGCCCCTCGATGGTGCATACGCCACCGACAGCGGAACACCCACCAGCAGGATCCATGCGAGCGCAATGGCCGAGGCGATGTCGACGCGGGACGGCGCAGGCGTCGACTGTGTGACGAATTCGCCGATCGGGTCCCAGGCGACCTCGAGCGAGACGACGAAGGTGATCGCAGCGACGGCCACGACATACGAGAACAGCCATCGCAGGCGAAGCAGAAGGACGGTCGCGGCGATTCCGACGACCGCGAGATATGCCGTGTCACCTCCTGGCACTTCGAGTCGTCCGCCGATCAGGATGGGTGCGGCGGCGGCGCCGAGGAGGCCGATCCCGGCCAGCAGGTCGGAGCCCGCTCGAATCGCCAGCACCAGGGCCACGGTCGCCACGGCGGCGAGCTGGATGAACGCCTCCGTGGTGTCCGCCAGCCCGTACTGACGATGGGCGGCGAAGGAGGTGAGGTACAGCACGGCGGATCCGCCTCCCTGGAGCAGGTTGGCGTAGATGCGGCGGCGGTCAGAGATGGAGAGGCCGATGCCGATCATGATCGCGCCCGTGACGGCGGCGAGCCCCACCCGCGCCAGTGGACCCAGCCAGCCCTGTTGGATCGAATACCTGAAGAGGAACGTGACGGCGAGGATCACCAGAGCCAGACCAAGTCTGAACAGGGTGCGGCCAGAGAGCAGGTCGGCGGCGGGTTTGGATTCCATGTCGGCCTCCGTGGTCGGTCGTACGGACTCACCGTCGTCGATTCGCGGAGAGACGCCCATGGGGGAGTGACCCGGTTGTGACTTCAGGGTGACTACGGGGCGTCGTGCTCTCGGGTGGGGAGCGCCTGTCTCTCGACTTCCGATCGCTCGTGCCGAAGTCGGCCGTGTTCGCGGCCGGCCCGGAGACTCATTGCACCCGGAAGGTCCACTCGAAAGAACCCGGGTCGGGGACGCCGTTGAAGGTGTCCCACTCGATGCGCACGTCGTGGTTGCCGGGCGTCCATTCGTTCAGGTAGAGGCTGTTCGGGCTCGGCTGCCAGCGGTACACGCCGGTGGCCTCGACGTACTGGACCTCTTCGGTGGGAACTCGGAATCCGTCCACGAAGATGGCGACGTCGTAGCCGACCTCGACGTCGACTTCGATGATCGCCTGCCTGAGCACGGCGTCGTTCGGGTTCGGGCTCACTGACTCGAGCGGCGGCTCGAACACGATGGGATCGCCTCCGCCGCCGAATGCGACTCCCAGAGCGATCACCGCGATGGCGAGTGCTCCGAGGCCTGCGTAGATGAGTCGATAGGGCACGATCGGAGATTGTACGAACAGGGCGGCGGTATCCGGACTCGGGGTTCGCTTCCGCGGTCGGCCCCGGCGGTTCGCCGAGCACGGATGCATGCAGCATGTGGGAGCCGAGGATCCCGTGACACGATGACCTTGACAGGATTAAAACGTTCGTTTACGGTGTCCAAACAAGCGTTTGAAAGTAGCGGCAGATGTCATCGATCACCACGAAGACCCAGATTCTCGACGCAGCAGAGCGACGATTCGCCCAGGCCGGGTACGACGGCACGTCGGTCCGCGACATCACCGGCGACGCAGGAGTCAACGTGGCCGCAATCAACTACCACTTCGGTGGCAAGGAGGAGCTGTTGAGAGGAGTGACCGACCGGGTCGTGTCCCCTCTGAATCGGAGGCGATTCGATCTGCTCGACGCGTTGCT
The DNA here is from genome assembly GCA_965364515.1 of uncultured bacterium. GTDB lineage: Bacteria > Actinomycetota > Acidimicrobiia > Spongiisociales > ZC4RG35 > JAHEDH01. The sequence goes on along the minus strand of CBDTXZ010000030.1, from coordinate 709 downwards.
CGCCGTCACGCCTTCGCCCTCTGTCTCTCAGCTCGTCGAAGCCTTCGTCCGGCCCGACATCGAGGCCCTTCAGCGTCTCAGTGAGCGCGGCCCGACGGTGGCCCGGTTTCTCGGGCGTATCTATGCCGAACAGACGGCCTGGATCCGAGAGATGTCCGAGATGCAGTTCGCCGAGGTGGGCCGTCGCTTCGGAGCGCTGTTCGGTCAGGCGCTTCCCGGTGTCAGCTCGGATGATCTCGGCTGGAGGATCGATCAGATGGTTGCGGTCGTCGTCCACACCTTTGCGACATGGCCCGAAGCGGGCATGAGCGACGAAGAGGCGGAGCGGGTCGTTGGTCGACTCGTCGCCTTTCTCTCGGGCGGAATCGAAGCCGATCCGATGAAGGGAGGTGACGCTGCAGCCGACCATTGAACGTTCGAGAGCCCGCCCCCAGCGTTTGGAACTCCCGGGGACGGGCTCATCACGAAGACGGCAAAGCCGTCGACACGAGGAGCTTAGAACCATGCAACATTCACGCCCCGACTGGCTCGGGACCGACCACTACCCATTCGATCTCTCGTCGATCTCACTCGGCGACGGTCCGGTTACCTATGTCGATGTGGGAAGCGGACCAGTGCTCTTGTTCGTCCACGCAGGCATGTGGTCGTTCGTCTTCCGCGACGCCATCGAGCGTCTCAGGTCTGACTTCCGCTGTATCACCCTCGACTT
>CBDTXZ010000029.1:0-23858 GCA_965364515.1 uncultured bacterium | reverse complement strand
TCGAACGCCCGGAGTTCGGCCTGTGCGGCAGCGAGCCGAGCGACCGGCACGCGGGGAGGGCTCACCGACACGTAGTCCAATCCTCGGCTGAGGAAGAAGTCGATCGAGTCGGGGTCACCACCATGCTCACCGCAGACGCCAATGGGCAGGTTCGGTTTGGCGGTTCGCCCGGCGGTGACAGCCATCGTTATCAGCCGGCCAACGCCCTTGATGTCGAGTGTCCGGAACGGATCCTTCGGGAGGATGCCGTGCTCCAGGTAGTGGCCGAGGAAGGCGCCTTCGGCGTCGTCGCGACTCAAACCGAACGTCATCTGCGTCAGGTCGTTCGTCCCGAACGAGAAGAAGTCGGCTTCGGCTGCAATCTCGTCTGCGGTCAGCGCAGCCCGGGGCAGTTCGATCATCGTTCCGACTGCAACGTGAATCTCGGTGTCGAATCGTGAGTTGATGGCGGTGACTTCGGCGTCCACCACGGCCCGCATCGCCGTCAGTTCCTCGCTCGTGCTCACGAGCGGAATCATGATCTCGAGCTCGGGGTCGCCGCCGGCGGCGACCCGTCGGCGGACGGCTTCGAGCGCAGCTTCGATCTGGAGTCGATAGATGTCCTCGATGACGAGACCCAGGCGGACGCCGCGGAGCCCGAGCATCGCGTTCTCCTCACTCCAGCGCCTCACCTGCCGATCGAGCAACTCCAGGTCCTCGGTGGGCTGGCCGGCCCGAACCCGCTCGAGCATGTCACGGCCGATCTCTATCGAGCCGGGAAGGAACTCGTGCAGCGGAGGGTCGAGGAGCCTGACGATGACCGGGAGACCGTCCATCTCCCGGAGCAGATCTTCGAAATCAGCGGTCTGCGTTCGTTTCAGCTCCTCGAGTCTCTGCTCGCGCTCGGCGTCGTCGTCGGTGAGGATGATGGTCTGGACGATCGCCAGGCGCTCGCCCATGAACATGTGCTCGGTGCGCGCCAGACCGATTCCTTCGGCTCCTGCGGCGCGTGCTCGAGCTGCATCGGGTCCGTTGTCTGCATTCGCCCTCACGCCGAGGGTGCGGACTTCGTCGGCCCATTCGAGAAGCTGGTCGAGCTCCGGGAGTGGTTCCGGCTCGACGAGCGGCGTGAGCCCCAGGAAGACGTCGCCGGTGCTCCCGTCGATGGTGATCTCGTCTCCTTCGTTGATCTCGACCTCGCCGACATGTCCACGTCCGCCGTCGATCTCCAGCTTCGATGCTCCGGTGACGGCAGGTCGGCCCATGCCGCGTGCCACGACTGCGGCGTGGGAGGTCTTGCCACCCTGGCTGGTCAGGATGCCCGCCGCTGCGGTCATCCCATGGATGTCGTCCGGCGTCGTCTCCTCTCGTACGAGAATGACGGTGTCGCCGGCCTCGGCCATCGATACGGCCCGGTCGGGGTCGAAGACGGCTATGCCCTGGGCTGCACCCGGTGACGCTCCGATGCCCGAGACCACCGGGGAATCGGCACCGGAGCGGTCGATGGCAGGCCTGCCGAGCTGCTCGAGTGATGCGGGATCCACGCGCCGGATCGCCTCCTCGTAGCTGATGAATCCATCCTCGGCCATCTCCACTGCGATCCGCACGGCCGCGGCGGCGGAACGCTTCCCGACACGGGTCTGGAGGATGAAGAGCTGCTCGCGTTCGACGGTGAACTCGATGTCACACATGTCGGTCGTGGTCTGTTCGAGGCGTTCCATGATCGCAGTGAGATCGGCGTGGACGCCGGGATGCCGGTCGCCGAGGTCTTCGAGGCTCATCGTGTTCCTGAGGCCGGCGACCACGTCTTCGCCCTGCGCCTGGGGGAGGTAGTCGCCGTACGGAGCGCGTTCGCCCGTCATGGGGTTCCGAGTGAAACAGACGCCGGTCCCCGAGTTCGCGCCGAGATCTCCGAACACCATCATCTGCACGGTCGCAGCCGTTCCGAAGCTGTCTGAGATGCCGTTCGCCTTTCGGTAGTGGACGGCACGAGGTGTGTTCCAGGAGGCGAAGACCGCGGTGATCGCCTGTCTGAGCTGGAGGAGCGGATCCTCTGGAACGACGAGGTCGTCTGCGGCGATGGCGGCCTCGAAGCGGTCGCACACTTTCTGGAGTTGCCCGGCGTCCAACTCGGTGTCCGCTCGGACCCCCGCTTCGTTTCGGGTGGCCCGCAGAATGCGCTGGAATCGGTCGTCGGTGATGCCGAGGACCACGCTTCCGAACATCTGAAGCAGTCGGCGGCGAGCGTCGTAGGCGAAGTGGGTGTCCTCCGCCCAGGCGGCGAGGTCGTCGATGAGGTAGCGGGAGGCGCCGAGGTCGAGCACCGTGTCCATCATTCCGGGCATGGACACCGCTGCTCCGGAGCGGACCGACAGCAACAGCGGGGCGGGTCCAGACCCGAACGTGCGACCGGTGCGGGATTCGAGATCGCGCAGCGCCGCCAGCACGTCTTCCCAGATCTCTTCGGGGAGCCGGCCATCGGCGAGTACCTGCGAGCAGACCCCGGTGTCGACGATGAATCCGGGTGGCACGGGGAGGTCGAGCGCGGTCATCTGTGCCAGTCCGGCGCCTTTACCCCCGAGTCTGGCGACGTCGTTGGGGTTTGCGCGCTCGAACGTATGGACGTGGCTCACGGACGTGGGTACGGTGGGCATCGAACAATCACTCCTTTTTGGGCAGGATTGTTGGATTCAACCCTGCGACCGCCACAGGCGGCAGGAAGATCAGTTGATCTTCCTGCCAGTTATCTCTTCAGGAGAAATTGTCACCCAGCGTCGAACCTGGGTGAGCGGGGCCCAGGGTCGCAGATCGAGATCTTCCAGCTCCGACTCGGCCTCATCGTCCATCACGTAGCGGGCGATCCCCTTGACGAGGACGCTCCAGCCGGTCTTTGCGTCGGTGTCGTATCCGTCGATCTCGAACGCTACCGGCTGATGGTTTGCGGCGACGTCGAGCTTGGTCCCATCGGCGGTCCGGAAGACGATCGTGTGGTTCTTGTACCGGTAGTTCACCGGGAAGATCACAACGTCGCCGTCGGCTACGAAGGCAATCCTCCCGATCACGGTCTGTGCGAGCAACGAGTCGCATTCGGCGCTGGTGAGGACCTCCAGTCCGACGTGGTCGGTGGGAACTGCCGGGGTCGGGTCTGTCATGGTGATCCTTTCGTCGTCTGGATGAGGTGACTGGGTCGATCCGCGTGCGAGCGTACCGCCGATCGCCCTGGCGTATCCCGGTGACCCGTCACGGCGCCGCCACGAATCGGATCGTGAGCGGATACTCGTAGATCTCGTCGTTCGATGCTCGCATGGCTCCGACGATCACGAGGACGAACCAGGCGGCCACGACGATCGGAAGGAGAAGAAATCCGATGAGCACGAAGATCGAGATGCCTGCGGCGATCGAATACACCAGGAACGACAGGTTGAAGTTGAGCGCGTTGACGGCCTGAGTCGCCACGTAGGCGTCCTCCTTCCTGAGCAGCCAGACAGCCAGTGGCCCGAGCGGTGAGGGGATGCCCACGAACATGACGAACGCCGAGAGATGGGCGCCCACCGCCCAGTTCCGGGATTCGATCGGCACCGATTCGGCCGGTGGAGTCGTTTCCGAGGTCATCTGTCTCCCTTCGTCGCTCCCATGATGTCAGGTCGGCAGGGCGCGCGACGGATGAGATCGCCGATGTCGGTGTGGGGGCGGGTGGTGCAACCCGCCCCCACGGGACGCATCAGACCGTCGTCGTCATCGTCGAGATGTCGTCTGGCGCCTTCTGTTTGAGCGCCGCCTGGGCAGCGGCGAGCCGGGCCACAGGGACCCTGGGTGGCGAGCAGCTCACGTAGTCCAGTCCCAGTGTCCGGCACAGCTCGATCGACTCGGGATCACCGCCATGCTCTCCACAGACGCCGGTCTCGAGGCCGGGACGAGCACCACGGCCCTTCTGGATAGCGATCTCCATGAGCTGTCCCACGCCGTCGGCGTCGAGCGTCGCGAACGGGTTGCGATCGAGAATCCCCTGCTCGAGGTAGGCCACGAGGAAGGCCTTCTCCGCATCGTCGCGTGACAGGCCGTAGGTCATCTGCGTCAGGTCGTTGGTACCGAACGAGATGAAGCCTGCGTACTCGGCGATCTGATCCATCGTGAGTGCTGCCCTCGGTGTCTCGATCATGGTCCCGAACTGGTACTCGATGGTGACGTTCGCTTCGTGCATCACAGTCTGCGCCTCCTCCTCGAGCTCGTCGCGCTGGCGCTTGAGCTCGTTTGCGTGGGAGACGAGAGGGATCATGATCTTGGGATGGACGTCGACGCCTTCCTTGGCGACCTGGACGGCAGCCTCGAAGATCGCTCGAACCTGCATGCGGGTGAGCCCGGGCATCATCAGGCCGAGCCTGACACCGCGCAACCCGAGCATCGGGTTCGCCTCGTGAAGGCGTTCGACCTCCGACAGCATGTGCTCGGAGCTCTCGATCTTTCCGAGGAGCTCGTCGATCTCATCGAGCGTCCCTGCCTTGAGCAACCGGATCTTCAGATCCGCCAACTCGTGGGTGAGGTCCTCGAGGCTCGGAAGGAATTCGTGGAGCGGCGGATCGATGAGCCGGATGGTCACCGGGAGCCCGTCCATGGCCCGGAACAGTCCGGCAAAATCGCCCCGCTGGAACGGGAGCAACTGCGCCAAGGCCTCTGCGCTGTCGGCCGGGCTCGTTGCCATGATCATCTTCTGCACGATCGGCAGGCGTGCCGGATCGAAGAACATGTGCTCGGTCCTGGTCAGGCCGATGCCCTCGGCGCCGTACGAGCGGGCGAGGAGTGCATCGTCGGGGTGGTCGGCGTTGGTCCACACGCCGATGTCCCTCACCTCGTCGGCCCACTCGAGCAGCCGGCGGAGCCACTCGTTCTCGAGATCGGGTGTCTGGGTCTCGAGTTGGCCGAGGAACACGTCCCCGGTGGTGCCGTCGATCGAGATCCATTCGCCCTCGGCCACGGTCACATCGCCACACTTCATGACTCGCTCGGTCAGGTCGATGTCGATGCTCTCCGCTCCGACCACGGCCGGCTTGCCGAACTGCCTGGCGACGAGGGCTGCGTGGCTGGTGCGCCCTCCGCGCGAGGTGAGGATTCCCTGAGCTGCAAGCATCCCGTGAACGTCATCGGGCTTGGTCTCGGGGCGAACCATGATCACCGAGCGCCCCTGCGCAGCCCACTCCTCGGCGAGATCGGCGTCGAAGGCGACCATGCCGACCGCCGCTCCCGGCGAAACGTTCAGCGCCGAGGCATACAGCGCCCCCTGGTCGACTGCTTGCTCTTTGGACTCGGGCACGAACGACGGATGGAGGAAGAACTCCACCTGAGCCGGGGTGACGCGTTCGAGTGCCTCGTCACGGGTGATGAGGCCTTCGTCGGCCATGTCGACGGCGATCCGGACCGAGGCCTGTGCAGTGCGCTTGCCGTCCCTGGTCTGCAGCAGCCACAACTTCCCTTGCTCGATCGTGAACTCCATGTCCTGCATGTTGCGGTAGTGCTGCTCGAGCGAACCGGCGATGTCCGAGAACTGTCGGTACAGGTCGGGCATCTCATCGGCGAGTCGCTCCATCGGCTTTGTGACCCGGATGCCGGCGACCACGTCCTCGCCCTGGGCATTGGTGAGATAGTCGCCTTCGAGACCCGGCTCACCGGTGGTTGCATTGCGCGACATGGCAACGCCGGTGGCCGAAGTCTCTCCCATGTTGCCGAACACCATCGTCTGGATGTTCACGGCGGTGCCGAGGTCGTGGGCGATCCCGGCGGCGTTGCGATAGTCACGAGCTCGCTTGCCGTCCCACGAGCGGAACACGGCTTCGATGGCGAGCCTCAATTGATCGATCGGCTCGTCCGGGAACGGCCGGCCCGAGTAGCGCTCGATGATCTGGCGGAACTGCGAGATGACCCCTTCGAGGTCCTCGGTCGTCAGTTCCGAATCCTCGGCGACGCCGCGCGCGGCGCGGGCACGTTCGAGGACGTGCTCGAAAGGCTCGTCCCGAATCCCGAGAACGACCGAGCCGAACATCTGGATGAGACGTCGATACGAGTCGAAGACGAAGTGTGGGTCTCCGGTCTTCTCGATCATGCCGCTCACGACCGCGTCGTTGAGCCCGATGTTGAGAACCGTGTCCATCATGCCGGGCATCGAGAACTTGGCGCCCGAGCGACACGAGACCAGGAGCGGGTTCGACGGATCGCCGAATCGTTTGCCGGTGGCCTCCTCGATCTTGGCGAGCGCGCCGTCGACCTCGGTGATCAACTCCTCGGAGAGCGATCCGTCACCTTCGAGATAGGCGTTGCAGGCCCGCGTCGTGATCGTGAAGCCGGGCGGAACCGGCACGCCGATCCGTGTCATGTCACCGAGATTCGCACCTTTCCCGCCGAGGAGACCGCGAACCTCGTCCCAGCTTCCCCCGACGAGCTCCTCGGCTTCGCCGATCTGATCGAATCCATATACCCACGTCGACATACCTCAAGCTCCTTCTGCTCTCCTCGGAGTATTGGCAGGGGGCCGTCCGCGTGGCTAGGGCAGTCGGTCACACGGTTGCGGCGAACGTCCCACGCCTCGGGGCTCCTGAGCGGGTGCCCGATCGGGTTGGGACGAAGGTCGGTGGTTGCCTCCTCGACCCGTCGGCGATGATGGGGACATGTTCAAGACAGTGGTTCTCGCCCTCGACGGCTCCGAGCACTCCGACCATGCGCTCGAGCTGGTCTCCGGACTGGTGAAGGACGGTTCCGTAGACACAATCCATCTGCTCACCGTGGTGGCGCCTCGAGCTTCCGAGATGGTGCTGTCTGCAGACTCGTACGTCGAGATCGAGCATGCATACGTCGCGACCCTCGGGTACGAGACGGATCTGGGACGAGAGCTTCTCGCACGGGCGGCCCAGCGTCTGGAGGCGGCCGGAGCGAAGTGGTTGCACGAGCACGTGATTTCGGGCGAACCGGCTCGCGTCATCGTCGAGTTGGCCGACGAGGTCGGCGCCGACCTGGTCGTCATGGGGCGGCGGGGGCTGGGCGGTTTCTCCGGCGCCCTCCTCGGCAGCGTCACGCGCAAGGTCCAGCATTCGACGCCCGTTGCGGTGCTCACCGTCGCCTGATCCCTCGAGCGAGATCCGCAGCGAGCCGCAGGCAACCCGTCGAACTCCCCGAGCGGGATCGAGGTTGCCGTCGCGCAGATGGTGACGTTGGGCCGTGGTCGACCTCACCCCTCGCCGACAGACTGTGAGCGGGTGTCGGTCCCCGATTCCCAATCGGTCCGATGTCGGATCGACACGTCGGGAGAAAGGCTCTGAAATGAAGATCGTCGTGGGAGTCGATGCCTCGACCTACTCCGAGGCCGTGTTGGAACGCGCCATCGACCTGTCCCGGGCGCTCGGAGCGTCCCTCGACGTCGTGCACGTGTTCGAGATGCCGTTCGTGTACGACCTCGGAGCGGCCGTCAACATTGAGAAGATGCGCGCCGCCGAAAGCGAGGCCGTCTGGGCTGTCGTGGACCCGATGATCGCGTCGGCCGACGACGTCGCAGTCACCAAGGTCGACATGACCGGAGGTGCGGCCCGGATGCTCGTGGCTCACGCCGATGAGGTGTCGGCGGATCTGATCGTGGTGGGCAATCGAGGCCGTGGTGACCTCGCCTCGCTGGTGCTCGGGAGCACCAGTCACGGGGTCATCCACACGGCGTCGTGCGATGTCTTCATCGCCCGCAGCTCCTGATGAGTTCCGGAACCCGTTCTGTCCCTTCAGACGATCCCCAGATCGGGGTCTCCGGTCACGGCCCACGCTGCGTGTCCGACCGTCTCCATACGGTCGAGGCGTTCGTAGTAGTCGGGAAACTCTCGAAGATGAGCGAGCGCGATCTTGGCCGTCAACACCGGATCGTCTCCGGTGACGTCGAGCTGGGGTGTTCGGGTGCCGTGTTCGAGCTCGACCTGCATCCCTCTGAGCACCGCTGCCGCGTCGAACCCCTCGGAGTCGAGGTCGACTCCAATGACCCGACACGCCTCGATGGCGTCTTCGATCGTGAACGGAGTGGGCATCAGCGCTCACCGGCCCCGTCTTCGGGCGGCGACGGGGCGGAGCTCCGCCCCGTCGCCGAATGGATCAGGTCCTGACGCGCTGCGGCCTCGATCGGATCGAGCAGTTCGATGGCGTAGCCGGCGTGGACCATCACGTGGTCTCCGACTGCGGCGTCTGGCACGCACAGCAGGCTGATTCGGGCGTCCCTGGTCAGGGGCGTGGTGATGACGGCCTCGTCGCCATCGATCGCAACGATTTCACCGATCCTGGGAAGACACATCTCCACTCACACTTTCTGCTCGGCTGCGATGCGGAGGATCCGGTCTGCCACCCGGCACGCCGCCTCCTCGAGTTCGGGGGTCAGTTCGGCTCCGGGGTCGAACCTCGCCCCTTCGACCCCGATGACGGTGAGCCGATGTGGGACGGTGCCGAGGATTCGAGCGAGCTCGAGCGCCTCGAACACCCCGAATCCGTGCGTCGACCGCTGGCTCGCCAGAGGGACTCGTGGCTCCTCCTCCGACGTGAGCGCGATCTCCGTGGCTCTCACCGTCCCGGGTTCCGCACCCGAGACCATCGCATCGACGATGATCACATCGGGGTCGGAACCGAACAGCACGATGAGATTCGAGGGGTCGCCATCCGACTCGTAGCACGTGACAGCCGTGCCGAGTCGCTCGACGACTCTGAGCCCCACCGCATCGTCGCCCCGGAACCGGTTTCCGACTCCGATGACGATCATGAGCGTGTCACCCGGAGATCCAGGAAGTGCGTTGCGCAGGAGATGCACGGGTCGTAGTTCCTGATCGCCTGTTCGAGGCGGTGTCGCATCTCGTCGTCGCTCAGTTCGGCGATCGTCGGGATCAGACTGCGGAGGTCCTCTTCGATGCGAAGCTGGTTCTGGCTGGTGGGTGGGACGATCTGTGCATCGGTGATGAGACCCGCATCGTCGATCCGGTAGCGGTGGTAGAGCATCCCGCGTGGCGCCTCGGAGGCGCCGTGGCCCTCGCCGGCTCGAATCGGCCCGGACACGGCGGGGGGATCCGGCGGGCGGTATCGCTCGATGATGTCCAGACTGGTCGCACAGGCGTGCACCATCTCCACCGCCCGGACGATGATGCTCCGGAACGGGTTCACGACGGTTGGCTCGAGCCGTGATGCCGCTTCGAGCGCGATCGGGTGCAGCCGGTCGCGATTGAGGTTGAGGCGTGCCACCGGGCCGACGTGATAGGACCCGCGGCCCCGGATCCTCGAGCGGAGGGCGTTCGACCATTCGACGTGTTCCTCGCTGAAGATTGCATTGAACTCGGCAACGTCGGCGTCGATGCCCGCCGACGACCGGATTCGCCCGTCGATGATGGCGTACTCGTCGGGGTGCGACAGCGCTACGAATTCGTAGGCGAGTTCGAGTTCGGGGAACGCGAATGTCGATACGAGTGAGACGGTCCGGAGAGACGCCTCGAGCGCCCATTCCAATTCTGCGGAGAACGAAGCCAGATCGGCCGATTGCGGGGCTCGATGGAACCCTCCGACCTTCGGGTTGACCGGATGGATCTCCCGTCCCCCGATCAGCGCCATCAGATCGTTGGCGACCTTCTTGAGCCGGAGGGCATCTCGTATCAGGTCGGGGTGATCGGCCGCGAGCGCCACCCCGCTGGGATAGCCCAGGAAATCGGGGGCATGCAGGAAGTAGATGTGCAGCGCGTGACTCTCGATCCATTCGGCGAGGTAGAGCAGATGTCGCAGCCGGCGGATCTGCTCCGTCACGTGGATCCCCCGGACATGCTCCATGGCGTTGATCGAAGACGTCTGGTACGCGACCGGGCAGATCCCACAGATCCGGGCAGTGATGTCTGGCGCCTCTGCGTGGTCCCGGCCCTCGAGCAACGCCTCGAAGAATCGGGGCGGCTCGAAGATCCTGAATTTGAGGTCCAGTACCTCGGCGCCGTCGAGCGTGACGTCCAGCGCCCCTTCGCCCTCCACCCTGGAGAGCTCGCCGACCCGGAAGGTTCGAAGCTGATCCGTCTTGTGCACTCAGACCTCCTGATCGATGGCTGCCGAGGCCGCAGCGAACTCGGGATCGGCGGCGTTGTGTGTTCTCAGTGAGCGGACCAGGGCTTCGTCCAGAACGCCGAGGCCTCGCCAGCGTGCTGCCAGTGATGCAGCGTTGACCGTCTCCGCCGGTCCGAAGCAGCCGTAGCAGCCGCGATCGAACGCCGGACATATGGCCCCACACCCGGCCTGAGTGATCGGGCCGAGACACGGGACACCTCCGGCGACCATGACACAACTCACAGAGCGGGCCTTGCATTCGACACAGACCGGATAGGTGGGCAGGTTCGGCTGCCTTCCGATCAGCAGGGCGCTGACCAACTCGAGCAGCTGGAGCTTGTCGATCGGACAGCCCCGCAGCTCGATGTCTACGTCCACGTGCTCCGAGATCGGCGTGGACGTCGACAGCGAGTCGATGAAGTCGGGGGTGGCATAGACCCTTTCGGCGAAGTCGTCGACATCGGCGAGGTTCTTCAGGGCCTGGATGCCGCCTGCTGTGGCGCAGGCGCCGATCGCCACGAGGATCTCCGACTGGTCGCGGATCACTCGGATTCGCTCTGCGTCATGCGGGGTCGTGATCGACCCCTCGACGAGCGAAACGGTGTACGGCCCGTCGCGGTGTGCGCTGGAGGCCTCTGGGAAGTGCGCGATGTCGATCACGCTTGCGATCTCGAGGAGTTGGTCCTCGAGATCGAGCAGGCTCAACTGGCAGCCTCCGCAGGATGCGAGTTTCCAGACTGCGAGCGAAGGCCTGGTCACGGTCACACCTCCCTGATCTCGATGAGGTCGGCGATGCGGTCGTAGGGGAGTACCGGACCTTCCCTGCACAGGAACAACGGCCCGAACTGGCAGTGGCCGCACAGGCCGACGCCGCACTTCATGTTCCGCTCCATCGTCACCCAGATCTCCGTCGCTTCGACACCGCGACGGACCAGTTCGGCGCATGCGTTGCGGATCATCGCATCAGGTCCGCACATCATGACCAGCGGACGGTCCAACGACTCCAGCGCACCGTCGAACAGTCCGGTCACGAGCCCGACGTTGCCCGACCAGGTCTCGCCGGGCCGATCCACAGTGAGCCAGACGGAGACGTTCTCCAGTTCGGCCCAGATCTCCAGGTCGCCACGGAACAGCATGTCGCCGCGGGTCTGGGCGCCGTAGACGATTCCGAGCGACCCGCGATCGTCGCTCTCTGCGACTGCGAAGATGGCCGAGCGCAGCGGGGCCAGGCCGACCCCGCCCGCAACGAACAGGACGTCACGGCCTCGCGTACGGTCCACCGGCCAGTGGGTCCCGTACGGCCCTCTGATCGAGATCGAGTCACCGATCCCGGCCGAGGTGATCGCCTTCGTGATGGCACCGACCGCCCGGATCGTCACGGCGAGGCATCTGGTGCTGTCGGGATGGTTGGAGAACGAGATCGGCACCTCGCCGACGCCGGGAACGCCGATCATGCCGATCTGTGCCGGTGCGAACTCGAAGCAGGATCGACCATCGGCCGGCTCGACCATCAGCGTCGTGACGTCGTGGGTCTCCTCACGTCTTGCCACCACCGTGAAAGGACGAGGGATGAGGCCGGTGGCGGAGTCACGCATCGACGGTCTCCATCATCAGGGGGATCTCCACTGTGAAGTCGATTCCAACCGGGCACCATGTGATGCACCGACCGCATCCGACACATCCTGACGTGCCGAACTGGTCGACCCACCCCGAGAGCTTGTGAGTGAGCCACTGCCGGTATCTCGCATCGATCGTCGATCGTTGCGGACGTCCACCCATGAACGAGAAGTCGAGCGAGAAACAGGAGTCCCACCGCGTGGAGCGGGTGGCGGTGAACCCATCGAGACTGGATGTGTCGATCGTCGATGTGCAGAAGCAGGTGGGGCAGGCCTGGGTGCAGTTGCCACAGGCGAGGCAACGCTCAGCGATCTCCGCCCACCTGGGATGCTCGCGATGCGAGCCGAGAAACCCCGCCAGGCCAAGGGTCTCGAGGTCTCTCCCCATCGATGTCGATGCAGTCGAGACCGCCGACCGCGCCTCCACGATCTCCAGTTGATCCGGCGCGCGGTGCGGGACCCGGGCGAGTCTGGCTTCTCCGATCTCGGAGCCACACCGTCCGACGTACTCCCACCCACCATCGATCTGTATCTCTGTGAGCGCGAGGTCGAAACCGCCCGTGGCTGCTGGTCCGGCGCCCATCGAGGCGCAGAAGCACACCTCGCCAGGCTCTGTGCAGTCGACCGACACGATGAAGGCGCCGGCCCGGCGGGCGCGGTAGTCGGGGTCGACGTATTCACCTCCGAGCAGTACCCGGTCGTGGATCGCCAGAGCCGCCAGTTCACACGACCTCGCACCGATGACTGCGACCCTGGGATGCTCCTGCGGTGCGGCGGCATACGCCACCGACCTCCCGTCACGGGTCGCCGTCCACACGGTGCGGCGTGGCGGAAAGAACAGTTCCTTGAGGCTCGTGACACCGACCGTGTGTCCGAACATCGCGTCGTCGGGGCGTTCGACCAGGTGGTAGGTGCCGGGCCCCTGGACGTCGCGGATTCCGATGGCGAGCTCGTCGATGTGCTCGATGGGCCGGTATCGGATGGCGCGGTCGGCCACGACCGGGCCGTAGACCGTGAAACCATCCTCTTGGAGTGAATCCGCGAGCTGTCCGAGTCCGGACCGCTCGAGCACGAATGACATGGGGGTCGTCTCCCGCTTCCCGGCCACCGTAGGGAGCGTGTCCGAACGGCGGTAAGGGACCTTGGTCACAGGTCCGACTACGCATGGCCACTGTCGCAGGGCCGGTGTCGAAGGCATGGTGGAGTCACGCGAATCGGAGTCGAGGAGATGGCAGAGACACGGCTGGGCCGAGGGCGGTCCGGGAACGATGTTCCGCGGACGGGCAACGAGGCCGACAGGTCCGGCATCAGATGGGCGGTGGGGACTGCGGGGATCAGCGGCGTTGCGATCTGGGTGAACCGCTTCGGAGTCACCGCGTGGTCGGACTCGGGGGGCTCGCTGGCGTACACGACGGCGAAGAACCTGATGGCTGCGCTCGTCCTGGTTGTGCTCGTCTGGAAGCTGTCGCCGTCCGGGTTGTCGTCGTCCCGGCTCCGGGAGCATTGGCGCGGGTTGGGTGCGATCGCCGTCTTCGGAGGGGCCATCCCGTTTGCGATGTTCTTCGAGGGTCTCTCCATGGCCTCGTCGACGCAGGCGGCATTCATACACAAGACGCTTCTCCTCTGGGTGGCTGCGCTTGCGATCCCGCTGCTCGGCGAGCGGGTCCGAACCATGCACATCGTCGCGATCGGGGCTCTCCTCGCCGGTCAGGTCGTGCTGGCCGGTGGTGTGTCCGGCATCGTGATCGGGAGCGGCGAGCTGCTCATCCTCGGCGCCACTCTGCTCTGGTCGATCGAGGTGATCGTTGCGAAGCGAGTACTCGCCGACGTTCCTGCCGGGCTCGTGGGCCTGTCGAGGATGGGCGGAGGAGCAGCCGTGCTGGTCGTGATCGGTGCGTTGACGGGTGGCGGGGTGCCGCTCGCATCTCTCGGCGTCGAGCAGATCGGCTGGGTGCTCCTCACCGGTGCCGTGCTCGCCGGCTACGTGTACACGTGGCTCAACGCACTCGCCCTGGCTCCGGCAGTCGATGTCACGGCAGTGCTGGTCGGCTCTGTCGTGATCACCTCGCTGCTGGACGCCGGACCCGTTGGGCTCTGGGCGGCTGGTCCCGGCTTCGTTCTCATCGGTGTCGGGCTGGGCGTGATCCTTCTCGGCTGGAGGCGTGGGGCGGTCCGTGCCTGACGGTCTCCTTCGATTCGCCCGATACGCCTTCCCTCCGAATGAACGCGGGTTGTGCGGTCCAGACCGGGCGGTCGAGTTGGCGGAGGCCGTGCGCTCCGGGCTGGCGGATCCCGATGTGCGCGGCATGGCCGCCGCCTTCGAGGGAGCGTGGCCGTATCTGACACTCCTGGGCTCTGAGATCGCAGGCGGTGACCCACTCGACGAGGCCGTCGTGGACGCCTACTGGCTCGGCGACCCGCGTGGTCGTCGGGTCGGGCTGTCGACACTGGGGGACTCGCTGAGGGATCGCTTCGCCGGCCGAGCCGGATGGGTCGGGCTTCGGGAATCCATCGAGCTTGGGGGGTGGCCGACCCACTCGTACCACGTTTTCATGGTCTATCCGTGGATCGGTCTCATCCGGAGCGGGCTGGTCGATCCGGGTATCGAGGTCGTCGATCGCTGTCGGATCCGGACGGGGGAGGTGATCGAGGTATCAGGCGATCAGGCAGTCGTGCGGTCGGACGAGCTCGTGTGGAACGGACATACGATCGAGGTCGGCCCGCAGCGGATCGAGACGGTGTCGATCCTGTCCAACGAGGGCGACATCGAACCCGGGAAGCTCGTCTCGCTGCATTGGGGCTGGGTGTGTGAGGTCATCGGCCCTCGTCAACGGGGGTGGCTCGAGTCGACCCAGGCGCACCACCTCGGGTTGGCGAATTCCGGAAGCGGAGCCCTCCGGCTCGGCTGACGTCGCTCGGGATCAGCCGTGACTTGCGATCTTGGCCTGCGCCGCCTCGAGCATCTGTGCCGACAGGTCGGCGAGCGAGCGGGCGATCGCCAGTTCCTCGCCGATCACCGGGATGCTGGGATCCGACGGGTTCCGCATGGCCTTTCCCCGTGCTTCGAACGTATCGCCCCACAACGAGAGGTGAGAGACCGCGATCGTCTCGTCCATGGTCTCCTCGAGATCCAGTTTGAGCGCGTAGTGCCGTTCCATTGCGCCTCCTTCCTGGCCCGATTGTGACGGCCGGCGAGGCGCGGTCGAAAGGGTCACAGGTCCCGACGTGGCCAGCCTGGAGGAACGTCCGATGGACTCTGGCGCTTCTCGCAGTGTGCGCCGACGGTGGAATCAGCCGGCGAGAGGAGGCAATGTGTCGGTCGACATCCGTTCCCGGGCTCGGGCGGTCGGTCGTCTCGACCTCCTCACCTTCGATCTGATCGGCTCGGCCGATTTCTATCACCGCCTTTTCGACTGGGAGTTCACAGGCGACTTCGCATCGGCCGACACGACTCTGGTGCGTGGCGACCCGGACGAGGGGCTCGTCGTCGTTGTCACCGGTGATGGGGTGCTCGGCGAGACGCTCGGCCGCACGGCGCAGTGGGAGGTGTTCTTCGACGTTGCAAGTGTCGACGAGACCATCGAACGGGCGTGGCGCCACGGTGGCGATGTTCTCCACTCTCCGGTGGAAGTAGCGGACGGCTCCCGGCTCGCTCTCCTGCGCGACCCCACCGGGTCGATCCTCGGGATCATCGAAGAGCTCCCTCAAGGGCGAGCGGTGGACGCTTCGACGCATGAGCGCGGAATGTTGGTCGGGATGGAACTGCACTCGACATCGGCAGATGTCGCATCTGCGTTCTACCACGACGTCTTCAATTGGGCGACGGATATAGACCTCGACCCGCCGGCGACGGTGTTCACTCGGGCCGGTCGCCCGGTCGCCGGGCTCGTGGCCGATCCACCGGTGCTGGCCAAGTCCGCATGGGTCGCCTATTTCGGCGTCTCCGATGTGATCGGCGCATGCCACGCCATCGAATGGCTCGGCGGCGGCGTGCTCGCGACGACGGCAGCGGGCCGACAGCCGGCTGCCGCCCTCGTGCGAGATCCTGCTGGGGCGGTGTTCGGGATCTCGGAGCGATGACGGCCCGCTGGAGCCCCTGCGGGCTCCAGCGCCCATCGATCAACCGTGTTTGATGGCGATCTTGCGGGGCTCGGTCGCCGCGATCTGCTCGGGGATCGGAACCCTCACGGTCAGAACCCCGGCATCGAATTCCGCCTTGATGGCATCGGGATCGACTCCGTCCGGCAGCGGAAGCTGACGATGGAAGGACCCGAAGCGCCGCTCGGCGATGTGGAATCCCTCGCGGTCGTACTCACGATCGTGTTCTGTCTTGCCCTCGATCGTGAGGACGTCGTCGACGATCTCGATGGTGACGTCCTCGTCGATGTCCACGCCAGGGAGCTCGATCTCGAAGATCAGGTCGTTGTCCTTCGTGTACGCGTCAACCGCAGGCCGCGGCACGAAGCGCTCCTCGCCGAAGAGCCGGTCGAACCTCTCCATTGCCGACCGGATCTCGTCGTCGGCGGACAGCCACGGAGACCACAGCGTCGTCTTCACGTTGTACCCCTTTCCCGGGAATTGCTTCCCGACCATTCACACGCTCACTCTCCGATGGTCTCCGGGAAAGGGCCGATGGTCACTGATCGCACCTCGGCGATCGATCCCACCGGCGCGGCGCCGGGACCCGAAAACAGCCAGGTAATCCGGTGTCTCCTGCATGATCGGACGCACCTGGAACCGGCCGATCCCCGGTTTCGGAAGAACCCAGAATGTGACTTTTGGAGGTTCCGTGGAGGCAGGGGACCCTGGTCGCGAATCGATGTCGAGGCGTACGGTCTTGCCATGAGAAAACGAGCGATCGGCGTGTTCGTCGTCGATGATCAAGAGATCGTGCGGACCGCATTTGCCCGCGTCCTGGCCGGTGACACCCGGCTCAAGCTCGTCGGCAGCGCCGGGGGCTTCGACCAGGCGGTCGAGCAGATACCGAAAACGAACCCTGACGTGCTCGTGACCGAGGTCCTGCTGCCGTCACTCGACGGCCTGGAGCTGGTGCACTGGCTCCAGTCGTCGCTTCCGCGGCCGACGATCATCGTCGTCAGTGCCGTGGGTCATCCTGCGATGGTGATGAAGGCTCGAAACGCCGGAGCGGACGCGTTCATCGAGAAATCCACTCCGGTCGATCAGATGGTCGAGATCCTCGTCGAGACGTACGAGACGGGAGTATTCGTGTGGGACGATCTCACCTCGATCGACCGTGTCTTCCCTCGCGAGGACGCGGAGCGATTGCGGACGCTGACTCCCCGAGAGCGCGAGGTGCTCATCGGTATCGGCCAGGGGAAGATCAACCGGGAGATCGCCGCCGAGTTCGACCTCACCGAGAAGACTGTCAAGAACTACGTGTCTCACCTCCTTCAGAAGCTGAACATGACCTGTCGCGCCGAGGCTGCCGCACTGGCCGGAAGGCTCGATTTCGCCGAGCATCCTCCGGTGCCTCCGGCGGATTGGGACGACGAGCCGGAGCGCCTGATCGAGGACATGGCCGACCACTGAACGAGGACTTTCGACTCTGCCCCGGCATCGGGCGTGGTCGGATAGTCGAATGAAGTAGGGCTTGCAGAGAGTACGGGAGCCGGCCACCACACCGGCTGAGATCTGGAGACAGGGACCGTCCGACCGAAGGGGTTCGCCCCAGAGGGACATTCTCTGCGAGTTCTACTTTTTTTCGTTGCACGCCGCACGCCGCACGCCGCACACCGCACACCGCACACCGCACACCGGACTGGCCGGATGCCGCATACCGCATGGCGCATGGCGTACTGCGTGATGCGTGATGCGTGATGCGTGATGCGTGATGCGCCTATGCCCAGTCCGGGGCGTAGTTCGTCAGCGTCTTCATGTAGTTGGCCCGTTCGAATCCGGCGGGATCCGGGACGTGCTCATGGCTCATGCTGCCTCGTGCTTGACTGACCGAGACGTACTCGCGTTCGGTGAACCATCGGCTCACCTCGTCGGTGACCGTACGGAGGTGGCCGGGGCCGTTCATCAGCAGGGCCGCTGCCATCATGGTGATGTCTGCTCCCACGAGCAGCATCTTGATCACGTCTGACGCCGAGTGGATGCCCGTGGTGGCCGCGAGGTCGCAGTCCACCCGCCCGGACAGCATGCCGATCCATCGAAGCGGCAACCGGGAGTCGGGTGATCTCGACAGGTCGAGATCCGGCTTCACCTTCAACGTATCCAGGTCGAGGTCGGGTTGATAGAAGCGGTTGAACAGCACCAAACCGTCGGCGCCCGCGCTCGCCAGCCTCGGAGCGAACGAACCGAGCGACGAGAAGTAGGGCCCGATCTTGACCGCCAACGGGATGTCGATGGCGTCCCGGACACTCTCAACCAGCTTCAAGTACATCGCCTCGACTGCAGTGCCCGTGACATCGGGGTCGGCGGCGATGTGGTAGATGTTCAACTCGAGGGCGTCGGCGCCCCGGTCTTGCAGGATTCTGGCGTACAGCGTCCAGCCCCCGAACGAGTCTCCGTTCAGGCTGGCGATGACGGGGATCGACAGCTCCTTCTTCGCGGCCACGAGCAGATCCAGGTACCCGGTGGCCCCGGTGTTGTAGGAGTCCAGCTCCGGGAAGAACCCTTCGGGTGCTTCGGCGATCGACCCCGACGACTGATCCAGGCTGCGATGGACCGACAGGGCCTCGTGGATCACCTGTTCCTCGAACAGTGACGGCAACACGACCGCAGGAGCTCCGGCCTCCACCAACTGGTGGAGGCGGTCGATGTCCCCGGTGAACGGCGACGAGCTCGGGACCACCGGATGGGCCAGCTCGAGCCCGAGGTAGGTCGTCGACATGTCGAATCCGCTGGTCATCACTCAACCTCCGCATACTCGGCCGTGCGATGCAGCTCAACCATCTGCTCGTACACGTGCCACCTGTCATTGATGTCCCGTTGCGCCAAGGCGAAGAGCTCCTCCGCCTCGTCGGGTCGGGTCCGTTCCAGCATGGCGAATCTGCCCTCGGATCGGGCGAACTCGACGAAGGGGCGAGACGGCGGTCTGCTGTCCAGCTTGAGGCCGGGGTCCCCCTGCGCCTCGCGCGCCGGGTCGTATCGGTACAGCGGCCAATAGCCGGTCTCCACAGCGGCCTTCTGGTGGTCCAACTGGTCCCTCATGTCGATGCCGTGGGCGATGCACGGGCTGTACGCCATGATCAGCGAGGGGCCCGGATACGCCTCGGCCTCTGCAAACGCCTTGACGGTCTGGGTGAGGTTGGCACCCATCGCGATCTGCGCCACGTACACGTTGCCGTAGCTCATGGCGATCTGACCCAGGTCCTTCTTCGGCGTCCGCTTGCCTCCGGTCGCGAACTTCGCGACCGCGGCGCGAGGAGTCGCCTTCGAGGCCTGACCGCCGGTGTTCGAATACACCTCGGTGTCGAGAACCAGCACATTGACGTTCCTGCCGGAGGCCAGCACGTGGTCGACGCCGCCGAAGCCGATGTCGTAGGCCCAGCCGTCGCCTCCGATGATCCACACCGAGCGCTCGACGAGGTGGTCGGCGATCCCGGCGAGGTTGTGTGCAGCGGGAACATCGATCGACTCGAGGACAGCCCGAAGCTCTTCGACGCGTTCGCGTTGGGCCGCGATTCCGGCTGCTGTCGACTGGTCGGCCTGGAGAAGCCTGGGAGCCAGATCGCCGAGCTGTGGTGCGAGCCAGTCCACGAACGTCGCGGCCGAGTCACGCAATCCGTCGAGCCCGAGCCGGATGCCGAGTCCGAACTCGGCGTTGTCCTCGAACAGCGAGTTCGACCAGGCGGGCCCACGTCCCTCGCTGTTGACCGCCCACGGTGTCGTCGGCAGGTTTCCGCCGTAGATCGACGAACAGCCGGTCGCGTTTGCGATCACGGCGTGGTCGCCGAACATCTGGGATACGAGTTTGACGTACGGCGTCTCGCCGCACCCATTGCACGCCCCGGAGAACTCGAAGAGGGGTGGAAGCAACTGGACGTCCCGGACCGAGCTCAGGTTGACGTCGGCCGCCGTCAGATCGGGCAAGTCCAGGAAGAAGTCGAAGTTCTCCCGCTCCGCCTCGAGGATCGGATCCTTGGGCACCATGTCGATCGCCTTGTGTGACCTGCGCTCTTTGGAGATTGCGGGGCAGATCTCCACGCACACTCCGCAGCCGGTGCAGTCGTCGGGTGCGACCTGGACCGTGAGCAGTTGGCCGGCGTGCTCCTTGCCGCTCGCCTCCTTGTGGGCGAACGAGGCCGGCATGGACTCGGTGAACGCCGGGTCGTAGACCTTCACACGGATGGCTGCATGCGGGCACACCAGCGCGCATCGGGCGCAGTCGATGCAGATCGACGGGTCCCACATCGGGATCTCGCTGGCGAGTGACCGCTTCTCCCACTTCGTGGTGGCCGTCGGGAAGGCCCCATCGACGGGGAGTGCCGACACGGGGAGCAGGTCTCCTTTGCCTGCCATCATCATCGCGGTCACCCGCTTGACGAAGTCCGGCGCCTCCTCGAGATCGTGAAGTGGTGCGCCGTTCGTGGCGGGGGCATCTTTCGTCTCGACTCGCTCGAGACCCGCCAGGGCGAGCTCCATCGCCTGGATGTTGCGATCGACGACGATCTGCCCGCGTTTTCCGTAGGACTTGCGGATCTGCTTGACCATTCCGGCTGTCGCATGCCCGGCCTCGATCAGGTCCGTGAGCGCGAAGAAACACGACTGCAGCACGATGTTGATCCGACCGCCGAGACCCAGCGTCGCGGCGATGCGGCTCGCATCGATCGTCCAGACCTCCAATTCGAGCTCGGAGATGCGGGACTGCACCCAGGGAGGAAGCTGGTCCCAGACCTCGTCGGCCGAGTACGGCGAGTTGAGGAGCAGGGTCGCCCCCGGCGCCGCCACCTCGAGGACGTCGAGTTTCTCGAGCAGATCGAACTGATGGCATCCGACGAAGCGGGCCTGATCGATGAGATAGCTGGATCGAATCGGACGTGGGGAGAACCGGAGATGGGAGACGGTCACCGATCCCGACTTCTTCGAGTCGTACACGAAGTAGCCCTGGGCGTGGAGGTCACTGGCGTCACCGATGATCTTGACG
The DNA here is from genome assembly GCA_965364515.1 of uncultured bacterium. Taxonomy (GTDB): domain Bacteria; phylum Actinomycetota; class Acidimicrobiia; order Spongiisociales; family ZC4RG35; genus JAHEDH01. The sequence continues at coordinate 3,074 of CBDTXZ010000029.1, read as the reverse complement.
GTCGCCTTGTTCGCGCCAACGGTGCCATCCGAGCCCAGACCGAAGAAGACTGCTCTGAACACGTCGTCTGGCTCCGGGGTGCCCTGCTCGGCTTCGGGAAGGCTCAGTTGGGTCACGTCGTCGATGATCCCGACGGTGAACGGCTGCATGGGGCTCTCGGAGGCGAGGTTGGCGAAGACCTCGCCGACCATCGATGGGGTGAACTCTTTCGAGGACAGGCCGTAGCGGCCGCCGATCACGCGAGGACGGGATCCGTTTCGGCCGACGAGGGCAGCGACGACGTCCTGATAGAGCGGCTCCCCGGGAGCACCCGGCTCCTTGGTTCGATCCAGCACGGCGAGCCGCGCAGTGGTCTCTGGCAGCGCAGCGAGGAAGGCGGTCTCGTCGAACGGTCGATACAGCCTGACGACGACTGCGCCGACGCGGTCACCGCCCGCCGCCCGCCGCTCGACGGTCTCGATGACCGGCCCTGCACCGGAACCCATGATGACGACCACGTCCTCGGCTTCGGGATGGCCGTAGTAGTCGAACAGTCGATAGGTGCGCCCGGTGAGCTCGGCGAATCGGTCCATCGTCGATTGCACGATTCCGGGCACCGCTGCATGGAACGGGTTGGAGGCCTCACGGGCCTGAAAGAACACGTCGGGGTTCTGCGCGGTCCCTCGCACGCTGGGCTGATCGGGGTCCAGCGCCCGCATGCGATGGGCGATGATGGCGTCGAGGTCGATGAGGTCGCGCAGGGTGTCGTCGTCGATGAGATCGATGGTCGAAACCTCGTGGGAGGTGCGGAAACCGTCGAAGAAGTGGAGGAAGGGAACTCTGGACGGGAAGGTCGCAGCGTGGGAGATCGCTGCGAAGTCGTGTGCCTCTTGGACGGATCCGGACGCCAGCATTGCGAACCCCGTCTGTCGCGCCCCCATCACGTCGGAATGATCGCCGAAGATCGACAAGGCGTGGGTGGCCACGGTCCGAGCTGCCACGTGAATCACGGTCGGGGTCAACTCGCCCGCGATCTTGTACATGTTCGGAAGCATCAACAGGAGACCCTGCGAAGCCGTGAAAGTGGTTCCGAGGGCGCCCGCAGCGACGACGCCGTGCAGCGTCCCGGCGGCGCCGGCCTCGCTCTGCATCTCGACCACCGACGGAACCCTTCCCCACAGGTTCGGTTGTCCGTCCGAAGCCCAGGCGTCTGCTGCCTCACCCATGGGTGAGGCAGGCGTGATGGGGTAGATGGCGATGGACTCGCTCAGTGCATAGGCGACGCGCGCCGCCGCCTCGTTTCCGTCGATGGTTCCTCGCACGGTGAATTCCTCCGGGATGTCGATCTCCTCTGAACTCTCATCGCAATCGACCCGACCCCAATAGGGCCAAATGTCATCCCGATTCCCGACGCGGCCAAAGGTCCTTCCAAGAAAGGACTTTTTTCATCGCGGAAGGCTTTCGGCCTGGCCACGATGCTCGCACCAAACAACCAAGGAGAACCAGGTGAAAGACTCGAAAGGACTGTTCGACGGCGCTCTGCTCAGCGTCGCGTTGGCAGCCGTGTTGCTCTCGGTGGTGGCGGTGATCGGCATGATCACCAGACCTGACACTGTGGCGGCGGCCGAAGGCGGAGCGGCCGGGTCGACGGAGGAGGTGCGAGCGCACATCACGGTGGGCGAGTTCTCCATCGAAGGGGACCTGCGGGTGCCACCGGGGAACCTGGTCATCGAGCTCCACAACGAGGGCGGCATCCAGCACAACCTCCAGTTCGATGGAGGCGACATCTCACCGATGGTGAACTCGGGTGAGTCGATCGAGTTCGAGGTCGGCACGGTCGAGCCCGGCGAGTACACCCTCATCTGTGCGGTGCCGGGACACAGTGCCGCCGGCATGACAGCCACGCTCGTGGTGGACCCAGCGGCATCCCCCGACGAACTGGGCGCCGGCCACGCAGGCGGTGGGCACGGCGACGAAACGGATTGGGCTGCCCTCGACGAGGTGATGCTGGATTCGATTCGTGCGTTCCCTGCTGAGACCGAGGGCGTCGGCAATGAGCTGCTCGAGCCGACCATCGCCGCGGACGGCACCAAGGAGTTCGAACTCACCGCCGCCATCACACCCTGGGAGGTCGAGCCGGGCAAGTTCGTCGACGCCTGGACGTACAACGGCATCGTTCCCGGACCGATGATCAAGATCGACGTCGGTGATCGTGTCCGGGTGCATCTCCAGAACGACCTTCCGATGGGCACCGACATCCACTGGCACGGCGTCAGGACTCCGAACGACATGGACGGTGTCTCCCCGATCACCCAGGAGCTGATCCGCTCGGGAGAGGACTTCACCTACGAGTTCGTGGCAGAGAACCCTGCGGTCGGCATGTATCACGCCCATCACCACGGTCATGTTCAGATCCCGAACGGGATGTTCGCCGTGATGTTGATCGGTGAGATGCCGGTGCCGAGGGGGGAGACCATCAGCGGTATCGAGATCCCCGAGGATCTCGAGATCGCCCAGGAGTTCCCCATGGTGCTGAACGACGCCGGTGTCATCGGGTTCTCGCTCAACGGCAAGTCGTTCCCCGCAACGGCTCCGATCGTCGTCAATGAGGGAGACTGGATCCTGGCCCACTACTACAACGAGGGCCTCCAGATCCATCCGATGCATCAGCACCAGTTCCCGCAGTTGATCGTGGCCAAGGACGGCATTCCGCTCGACAACCCGTACTGGGCCGACACCGTCAACGTGGCCCCAGGCGAGCGGTATACGGTGCTCATGCACGCCGACACACCGGGCGTCTGGGTCTGGCATTGCCACATCCTCACCCACGTCGAGCGCGACGAGGGAATGTTCGGAATGGTCACTGCGATGATCGTCCAGGAATCAGACAGCTGACAGGAGTCGTCGGTCCCGGTCTTGCGTTGCCGGTTGCCGAGCACGATTCACGAATGCCCTCAGCGGCCCCACGTCGGTTGGCGTGGGGCCGCTGCTCTTCGCTGTCCGAGCAGAAGGGCGGAGGTCGTCGCCGCTAGCCACCAGCCAACAGCAGCCTCACGCCGGGGGTCGGCGCTCGATTGGCCCGTGAGGCCTTGGTG
>CBDTXZ010000028.1:0-24135 GCA_965364515.1 uncultured bacterium | reverse complement strand
CGGGTCATGGCCGAGATCATCCGGTCCGGCGGCGCGTGCGTCAGGCCAGCAGCGCGCCCACCAGGTACGGGACGATCGCCAGCAGCCCGACTGCGGGATGCATTCGCCGGGTTGCGTTCTTGCGGTCCCAGCTGAACAGGGCAACCGCCAGGCCGAGCGCAACGGCGCCACCGAAGACGAGCACGACCACCGACGTCGCCGGGTCGAGGATCGTCTCGGAGCCGTAGGCGAGCCCGCGATATGCCTGCATCGCATAGGTGGAGGGCAGTAAGCCCGAGAATCCCCGCACGGAGGCCGGGAGCAGCTCGAGATCGAGCATCAGACCACCGATCAGCATCGATGGGAGGAACACCAGCTGTGACCACAGCACGGTTCCCCGGGCGCTGGTCGAAACGACGCCGATCAGGGCTGCGAGCGACCCGAATGTGAAGACGCTCAGCACGGTCAGAACGACGAACGCCACCCAATTCGAAGGAGCCGTGGCGTCGAAGAACGGCCCGGCGGTGAGAGCGATGGCGGCGGATCCGATCGTCCCGTGGAAGGCGCTGGCCAGCAGCGGGATGATGATGATCGAGATCGCCGGCACGCCGTTTACCTTGAAGCTGCGATAGATCCCGGCTTCCCTGGCCTCGACGAGCGCGCCGGGCAGCCCGAGCAGGGTTCCTGCCATCAGCGTGACGAGCACCATCGAAGGAATCAGCAGCTCGCCGAAATCGGGATTGATCTCCACCATGACCAGACCCATCAGCGCGTAGAACCCGAGCGGGAACAGGTAGTACATGAGCATCGACGTGGAGTTCCTGAGCCCGCTCTTGAACTCGAAGCCGAGATGGTGGGCGAAGGCAGTCATCGGAGCGGGTCCTCGGTCGTGAGCTCCAAGAACCGCTCTTCGAGCGAGGGGCGCTCCACCCTCAGGTCGACGAGTGGGTCTCGAGCGCGCTCCAATCGATCGAGGATGGTGGCGATCGTCGGTGCGATGCTCTTCGTGAACACGATCGTGTACTCGTCGGCAATGCCGGCATGAGTGACCGACTCGAGCTCCGAGCCGTCGCCGAGGGTGGCGTGTTCGCTGCGAACCGAGATCTTCGTGAGGCCGTCGCCTGATGCGGTCAGCTGACGGGGCGACCCAACCGCCACGATTCTGCCGCGCAGCAGTATCGCCACCCGATCCGTCATGCGCTCCGCCTCTGCCATGTCGTGGGTGGCCAACAGGATGGTGGTACCGGCATCACTCAACTGGGCGATCAGTCGATGGAGTTCGACTCGAGAAGCGACATCCAGGCCGGCCGTGGGCTCGTCGAGGATCAGCACGGCCGGCTCGTGGGCGATCGCCAGCGCGAGCGCCAATCGACGCTGAAGACCCGTGGACAGCTCGTCATATCGAGTGTCTCGCTTCGCCCCGAGTCCCATCCGGTCGAGCAGGTCCCACCGTGGCGCAACGCCGTGATAGGCACAAAAGAATCGCATCGCGTCGTCGCAGGTCATCGTGTGTGGGAGGCTCGACGTCTGGAGCTGCACTCCGATCAGACCGTTGAGGCGGCGGGGTTCGTGGGATGGATCCACGCCGAGGATCTCGAGTCGGCCGGCGTCGGGGCGACGGAGGCCCTCCAGGCATTCGAGCGTGGTGGTCTTGCCTGCGCCGTTCGGGCCCAGCAGCCCGAAGATCTCGCCCTTGTGGACCGAAAAGCTGATGTCATCGACCGCAGTCACGGTTCCATAGGTCTTGCCGAAGCCGGACACCTCGATCGCGACCTCCTCACGCGAATCGGTGGCACTGTGATCCGGTGTCTGCTCGACGGGGAGTGACGACATGATTGAGTCGAGCTTGCGTTCGCATTCCGGCCGGGCCTAGGGCCGATCGTCATATTCGCTGTACGGGCGGGCGTCCCTGCCGGCTCGTAGTCTCCCCGGTGTGGAGATCCCTCCGGTCCTGTCAGAGACACGATGGTTCTGGCCGGTCGTGTTCTTTCCCTACGCGATCGACCGAGCCCACACATGGACGTTCACCGGCAGGGCCGGCCTCGGAGGAATGAAGAGCTCGCTGTCTCGGGCGACACTCGAACTCTCCCAAGACGGCATCGCCGTGCGCGGCAGACTCACCGGTGTCACCCACCTCCTGGTCGCGGCAGGAGATCTCCTCTCGTGTGAGATCATCGGTGCCAAAGCGGAGGTGGTCGAGGTTCGTTTCCGTGAGGCGGAACGGAGTCGGTTCGTCCGGCTGCTCCTGTCGGGATCGCCTCCGGGCGACTTCGATCGGGTGATTCTCAACGTCCGGGCGCCGGACGAGTGGAAGGCGCGGATCGATCGCCTCGTCGCAACGACCTGATTGCCCTGCAGTCAATCGCTCAGCACGACCTGACGAACTTGGCGGGCGATCTCGAGCTCCTCGTTGGTTGCGATCACCAACACTGCGGTGCGGCTGGCGTCGGACTGGATCGCCACCGGGCCATCGGACAGGTCGACCGTGCGATTCAGGCCTTCGTCGACATCGATCCCCAGATCGCCGAGGCCTTCGAGAGCCCGTCGCCGGATGTCGGCCTGGTTCTCGCCGACGCCACCGGTGAAGACGACTGCGTCGACCGAGCCGAGCGCAGCGAGATATGCGCCCACGTACTTCTTGATCCGGTATCCGTAGACATCGAGCGCGAGGGCGGCATCTGCGTCGCCATCGCCCGCCCTTCGTGCCACTTCGCGAAGATCCATGTCTCCGCAGAGACCGAGCAGGCCGCTCCGCCGATTGAGCATCGATTCGACCTCGTCGTTGGTCATTCCGGCAGCTCGTTCCAGATGGAAGACGATCGCAGGATCGATGTCGCCCGACCGGCTGCCCATGACGAGACCCTCCAGCGGCGACATGCCCATCGAGGTGTCGACACTCTCGCCCCTTTCGATTGCGGTGGCGCTGGCACCGTTGCCGAGATGCAGTGTGATCAGATTCAGCTCTGTGAGTGGGCGGTCGAGGTGTTCCGCTGCGAGCTGGGCGACATGAGCGTGCGACGTGCCGTGGAATCCGTAGCGACGAACCCCGTGATCCCGGTACACCGATTCGGGCAGTGCGTATCGAAAGGCCTGCGCCGGGAGCGTTCGGTGGAACGCCGTGTCGAAGATGGCGACTTGCGGGAGCAGGGGCTCGAGTTCGACAGCCACCTCGATCCCCAGGAGGTTCGCGGGGTTGTGGAGTGGGGCGAGCGGGATCTGCGCGCGGATGCGCTCGACCACGTCGTCGTCGATCAGAGTGGGCTGCACGAACTCTTCGCCTCCGTGGACGACCCGATGTCCTATGGCATCGAGGCCGCCGTCGGCGATGTGGTGTGCGAGATCGGCGAGGACGCGTCGAAGGCCTGATCGATGGTCGGGTACGTCGCTGTCCTGCTGGCCGATTCGCTCGACGATTCCCGTGGCAACCGGCTCCTCGCCGTCGAAGAGCCGGTACTTGATCGACGAGCTTCCGCAGTTGAGGACCAGGATGCGCATTCAGGCCCCCTCCGCCTGGATGGCGGTGATGGCGACGGTGTTGACGATGTCGGCGACCTCGCACCCCCGCGACAGGTCGTTGACCGGCTTGTTCAGGCCCTGGAGTACCGGGCCGACGGCGATCGCTCCCGCTGAGCGCTGGACCGCCTTGTAGGTGTTGTTGCCGGTGTTGAGATCAGGGAAGATGAACACGGTCGCCTGTCCGGCCACGCTGGACTCCGGCAGCTTCTTGCTGCCGACCGAGGCGTCGATCGCCGCGTCGTACTGGATGGGACCATCGATGCGCAGGTCCGGTCGACGTGCTCGCGCCAGACGGGTCGCCTCGCGGACCCGCTCCACGTCCTCGCCGGTGCCCGACTCGCCAGTCGAATACGACAGCATCGCCACGACGGGGTCGATGCCGAAGCGCTCTGCCGTCTCCGCCGAGCTGATGGCGATGTCGGCGAGCTGTTCGGCGGTGGGATTCGGGTTCACGGCGCAATCGCCGTACACGAGGACACGATCGGCCAGCAGCATCAGGAACACCGACGAGACGATGCTCACGCCGGGACGTGTCTTGATGACCTGGAGCGCCGGACGCACCGTGGCCTGGGTCGTGTGGGCTGCGCCGGAGACCATCCCGTCGACCAGGCCGGTCTCGACCATCATCGTTCCGAACTGGTTCACGTCCAGCATGACGTCGAGAGCGTTCTCCATTGCGACGCCCCGGTGCGAGCGCAGCTCCTGATATCTCCGAGCCAATTGCTCCCGAAGCGGAGACGTCGTCGGATCGATGATCTTGACGGATCCGGGCGGCAAGCCGCGTTCGGCGACTCTCGCCGCCACGCGATCGACATCGCCCAGGAGGGTGAGCCTCACGACCCCTCGGCGGATCAGGATCTCGGCGGCATCGAGGATCCGGTCGTCTGTGCCTTCGGGCAGGACGATGTGTTTGTCTGCGGCCCGGGCACGTTCGATCAGGTCGTACTCGAACATCAGCGGCGTGACTCGGTCGGACCGGGTCACGTCGATCTGTTGGGTGAGGAGCTCGGCGTCGACATGGCGTTCGAACAGGCCGAGCGCCGTCGCGATCTTCCGCTCGCTCCCAGGGCGCATCACCGCGGTCACTCCGGCGACGTCCCGCGCCGTCTGGAAGGTGTCTGTGTCTACGGCGTAGATCGGCATCCGGGCTTCATCGATCCCCTCGATGAGATCGAGTACTTCATGAGCGGGCTCGAGCCCGCCCGTGAGGATCAGACCGGCGATGTTGGGATAGGTCTTCGAGACACGGCTCGCGACCGCACCGGCGATGAGGTCGGATCGGTCGCCAGGGACCATCACGAGGTATCCCTCCCCGACGTGGTCGAGGAAGTTGGGCAGTGACATGGCGGCGATCTTGTAGCCGGTGATCTCGCGGTTCTCTTCGACTTCTCCGGACGGGATCACCGGGATCGCGTCGATCGCCTCGACCACTTCGGCAAATGTCGGCATGCCGAGCAGCGGCGTTTCGGGGATCGTGAACTCCGGTTCGTGGCCTCTCACCGTTCCGAGCGCCGCCGACACCGCTTCGATGTCCTCTGGCTCGACCCGGTTGACGATGGTCGCGGCCAACGTGCAACCCTCCCGGATCAGCGACTCGCGTGCGACCATCACGCTCTCGACGACCTCCTCTGCCTTCCGGTCGTGGCCGTTGACGAGAATCACGACCGGAGCACCGAGATGGTTGGCCAGCTCTGCGTTGAAGCCGAACTCGTAGCTTGCCGAGACGCCGGTGTAATCGGTGCCATCGCAGAGGACGAAGTCTGCGTCACGCGTGAGGGACCGGAACTTCTCGAGGACGCCGCGATATACGTCCTCGTTGCGTCCGCCGGCGAACAGATCCTCGACTTCTGCTGCGGTGTACGCATGGTCGACACGGGCGGACGGGAAGCGCGCGCCGATCAGCTCGCTGCGACCGTCCGACCGATCCGGCACGACAGGGCGGAAGTACGCGAGCCGCTCGATCAGCCCGCTGAGAAGCTCCATCAGCCCGAGCGCGACAACCGACTTGCCGGCTCTCGGCTCGAGTGAGGCGATGTACAGGCTGGTCGCCACTCAGACGCCCTTCGAAGGATGCGAGAGCCGCGTCGGTCTTGATTGGTGTGTTGATCGGTGCATCGGGTCCTCGAGTGCTCAGGGGACGAGTTAAGCAGCGGGTGTCGCCACGAAGCAGTCGATCAGACCGGCCGGGCACAGACCAGAGGCGCTCGTCCGTGAAATGTGGGTCCTGCCCGACCCCCCCACTCAGCGCCGCGCTCTCGTCTCGCACCGGGTCGAGGCCCGACACGACCGTACGACCCTTGCTAGGGTGTTCAATATGTTGAACACCAGTTTCATTCTTTTGCGCGTATGAGTGCACCCGAGGCGCGCCCCGCCGACGACCCCGCCGTGCTGCTCGGCGCCGCCATTCGGGCGGCCCGATCCGACTCCAAGACGGTCAACGAACTGGCGAAGCAAGCGGGCATCTCCGCCGGACTGCTCAGCCAGATCGAGCGGGGTATCGGAAACCCCTCGTACCGCACGCTTCACAAGCTCGCAGATGCGCTCGGCATCCGGATCGGCGACCTGCTCGAGGCCGCCAGCCCCGTCGACGACTCTGCCCGGATCGTCCGGAGGGAGCAGCGCACCCGGATCCAGTTCGGGTCGGAAGGCCTCGTGTACGAGCTGCTCACCCCAAACCTCCGCGGGCGACTCGAGATGTTGCAGACCTCCATCCCGCCGGGGTTCTCCAACGAGGCGAACCCCTTCGTCCATGCAGGCGAGGAGTGCGTTCTCCTGGTCGATGGCGAGCTGACCGTCGATGTGGACGGCGAGCGTGACGTGCTGTCGGTGGGAGACGCAATCACGATCGATGCCTCGAGACCTCACTGGTGGCACAACCACACAGATCATCCAGCCCTCATCGTCGGCGCCGTCACGCCGCCGACGTTCTGAACACGAAACGAGAGGAACAACACATGAAACGAAGAGAACGAACACGCCTCTGGCGGATGCTGGCGATTCTCGCCGTACTCGCCCTGATTGCCACCGCGTGCGACAGCGGAGAATCGGTCGAGGTCGATGACACCGCCCCCGCCACCACCGCAGCGCCGTCCGACGGTGACACGACGACGACCGCGGCGCCGGACATCACCGACGACACCGAGCCTGAGGCCGGCGATGCCATTCTCGTCGCCGCCCAGGGCGCAGAGCCAGATCGGCTCGACCCTCACCTGACGTCGGCGTACGCCAGCTTCCAGGTTCTCGAGAACGTCTACGACACCCTGGTCCAGCCCGGACCGGATCTCTCGATGGAACCTGCGCTCGCCGAGAGCTGGGAGATCTCAGACGACAATCTCACCTGGACCTTCACCCTGCGTGACGACGTCGTGTTTCACAACGGTCGTCAATTCACGGCGGACGACGTCGTGTACTCCTACGACCGGATCATGGATCCAGACGTTGGTGCGGCGAACTCGTTCCGCTTCGCGTCGATCGAATCAGTCGAGGCGGTCGACGACACGACCGTCCAGATCAACTTGACCCGTCCCACTCCGAACCTGCTGGTCAACATCGGCGCGTTCAAGGGCATGGCGATCATCCCTCAGGAGATCGTCGAGGATGGATCCATCGACACCGATCCGGTGGGAACCGGACCGTTCCGCTTCGTGTCCTCTTCACCCGACCAGGGCATCGTCCTGGAGGCGAACCCCGACTACTGGAGAGCCGATGACGGCCTGCCGTATCTCGACGGGATCAGGTTCGTTCAGATTCCCGACCCGACCGTCAAGCTGACGAACCTCCAGACCGGTGAGGTCGACTGGGTCGACGGCGTACCGCCACAGCGGCTCGCCGAGCTCGAGAGCGACGACAGTGTCGTCCTCGAGCGCGTCCCGGGTGGCGATTACCACTACTTCGCCCTCAACCAGAACCGCGAGCCATTCGACAATCCCGACGTTCGAAGGGCGATCGCCATGGCGATCGACCGTGGGGAGATCGCCGAGGCGGCCCAGTTCGGTGCCGCCACCGCAAACCAGACTGCGATTCCGGAAGGCAACTTCTGGTACTTCGACTACTCGCCCTTCGACGTCGCTGCGGTCGACGAGGCCACCCAGCTGCTCGCAGACGCCGGCGTCGGTGATCTGACGATCGAGTTCATGGTCTCGAGCGACTTCCCGGAGACCGTGACTCAGGCCCAGGTCATCGCCAGTCAACTCGCAGACATCGGCGTGACCGTCGAGATCTCCGACGTCGACTTCGGGACCTGGCTCGATCGCCAGGGCAATGGAGACTTCGATGCCTTCATGTTGAGCTGGATCGGGAACATCGACCCCGACGACTTCTACTACGCCCAACACCACTCGACGGGAACGTTCAACTTCCAGGGGTACGACAACCCCGACGTCGACGCGCTGCTGGACGAGGCCAGGGTCGAGACCGATCGGGACGCCCGCAAGGCCTTGTATGACGAGGCGGCGACGATGATCGTCGACGACGCGTCGTACACCTATCTCTACAACCCCGAGAACATCCAGGCCTGGGGACCGCAGGTCGAGGGCTTCTCGGTGCGCGGTGACAACGCCATCAGGTTCGAGGAGACGAGGTTGAACCGGTGAACAACCCCAGCCCGGTCGTCGCAGGGGTGACCCTGCGATGACCGGGTTCCTGGTCCGCCGTGTCGGACAGATGCTGTTGGCGCTGCTCGGCGTCAGCATCGTCGTGTTCGCACTCATCCACCTCGTACCCGGTGATCCCGTGCGCATCGCCCTCGGCACCAGATTCGATCCAGACATCTACGAGGCACTGCGCGCCCGCAACGGCCTCGATCAACCACTCCTCACCCAATACCTCTCCTGGCTCGGGAACGCCGTCACAGGAGATCTCGGGGTCAGCTTCCGCTCAGGCAGGCCCGTGACCGAGATGGTGCTCGAGCGTCTCCCCGCCACGCTCACACTCGCCGGCGCAGCGCTCGTCATCGCCCTCATCGTGGCGATCCCGCTCGGCATCCTCGCGGCCCTCCGTCAGGGCTCGGCCCTGGACTACATCTCGACCACGGCGAGTCAGATCGGCGTGTCGGTCCCCGATTTCTGGGCAGGCATCATGTACATCCTGTTGTTCTCCCTCACGTTGGGATGGCTGCCACCCTCCGGCTACACGCCGTTGAGCGAGGACCCGCTCGACTGGCTCGCCCACCTCGTCCTTCCCGCACTCTCCGTCGGACTCGTGTCGGGTTCGATCATCTTCCGCTTCGTTCGCTCGTCCGTCCTCGAGTCGCTGAACCAGGACTACATCAGAACGGCCCGGGCGAAAGGCCTGTCGAGGTGGAAGGTCATCCGCGACCACGTGCTTCCGAACGCCTGGATCCCGATCGTCACCGTTGTCGGCCTGCAACTCGGGTTCCTGTTGGGCGGTGTGATCGTCGTCGAGGTGATCTTCGCCTGGCCCGGGTTGGGCCGTCTCGCCCTTCTGGCCGTCCAGGACCGGGACTTCACCGTGCTGCAAGGGTCGGTTCTCTACGTGGCCTTCATGTTCCTGCTCATCAACCTGATCGTCGACATCGTGTACGGCTGGCTCGACCCGAGGATCCGATATGACTGACATCGCACACGATGCCGGCGAGCCGATCGTCGAGCACCGATCTCGGTTGCGTGCGACCGTCGAGACGGTCCTCAGGAACCGTCTCGCAGTGGCCGGACTCGTGGTCCTCGCCCTGCTCACCATCGTTGCGATCTTCGCGCCCCTGATCGCTCCATATGACATCAACGACGTGAACATCGCCGACCGCTTCTCCCCGCCGTCGTCCGAGTATCTCTTCGGCACCGACGAACTCGGGCGGGACATCTTCAGTCGCGTCGTGATCGCAGCCAGGGTCTCCTTGCGGGTCGGATTCATCGCCGTCGGGATCGCCCTCGTCATCGGAGTCCCGATCGGGCTCGTCTCCGGGTACTACGGGGGAGCGATCGACTCGTTCCTCATGCGGGTGATGGACGTGCTGTTCTCGTTCCCGGCGATCCTGCTGGCGATCGCCATCCTCGCCGTGCTCGGTCCCGGGGTGGGCAATGCCATGGTCGCCATCGGCATCGTCTACACGCCGATCTTCGCGCGCATCACCCGCGGCTCGGTGTTGGGGATCAAGAACCAGGTGTTCGTGACGGCAGCCCGGTCGCTCGGTGCCACGGACGGGAGGATCCTCAGGACGCACATCCTTCCCAACGTTGTGGCCCCGATCATCGTCCAGACGTCACTGAGTCTCGCCTTTGCGATCCTGTCGGAGGCTGCGCTGTCGTTCCTGGGCCTCGGCGTGCAGCCTCCCGACCCGGCATGGGGTCGCATGCTCGCCGATGGCAGGTCCTTCTTCCAGGACGCCCCGTGGATGGCGATCTTCCCGGGTCTGGCGATCCTGCTCACCGTGATGTCGTTCAACTTCGTCGGCGACGGGCTTCGCGACGCCCTGGATCCACAGCAACGCTCGGTCATCGAGTCGAGGGGTTCGGCATGACCGAGCCGCTGCTCGATGTAGAAGGACTCGATGTTCGCTTCGGAACCCGGACCGGCGTTGCGGAGGTCGTCAACGGCATCTCCTATCACGTCGATGCCGGCGAGACGGTTGCGTTGGTAGGCGAGTCCGGCTCGGGCAAGTCGGTCTCCTCGCTCGCGTTGCTGCAACTCCTCCCGATGCCGCCCGCCCGTGTGGGTGGCGCGGCGAGATTCAAAGGAGCCGACCTGCTGTCGATGGACGAGGCCTCAATCCGCAAGGTCCGTGGGAACGAGATCGCAGTGATCTTTCAGGATCCCATGACGTCGCTCAATCCGGTTCGCACGGTCGGTTTCCAGCTCGTCGAGCCGATTGAGCTGCACATGGGGCTGAAAGGCGAGGCGGCGAGGGCACGAGCCATCGAGCTCTTGGATCTCGTCGGCATCCCGTCTGCGGCCGACCGCATCGACGACTATCCCCACCAGTTCTCCGGCGGTATGCGCCAGCGAGTGATGATCGCAATGGGCATCTCGTGTCGCCCCGAGCTGCTCATCGCCGACGAGGCCACCACCGCACTGGACGTGACCACCCAGGCCCAGATCATCGAAGAGCTCGACGATCTCCAGACCGAGTTCGGGATGGGCTTGATCTGGATCACCCACGATCTCGGCGTGGTGGCGGGCATCGCCGACCGCGTGATCGTCCTGTACGGCGGCCGGATCATGGAGGAGGCGTCGGTCGATGCGCTGTTCGAGAAGCGCCGCCACCCGTACACCAGAGCACTGATCGCCAGCCTGCCGAGACCGGGAACCGATCGACCGGACCGGCTGACCGCCATCGCCGGACTCCCACCAGACCCACTCAAGATGCCCACCGGTTGCCCGTTCGCTCCTCGCTGCCAGTACGCCGTCGAACGATGCCACAACGAGCGTCCCGAACTGAGGGAACCGATGGAAGGGCATCGGGTCGCGTGCCACTTCGACCCCGAGGAGCTGTATGAGTGATCCGCTCCTCCAGGTGAACGGGCTCGAGGTCCATTTCCCGGTGTACGGGACCGGGGTCAGGCGAAGGCAGGTCGGCTCCGTGAAGGCCGTCGACGGTGTCGATCTGACGGTCGCCCGAGGCGAGACCCTGGGGCTGGTCGGCGAATCCGGATGTGGCAAGACGACCACAGGCATGTCGATACTTCGGCTCGTGGAGCCCACCGGAGGCAGCGTCGTGTTCGACGGGATCTCCGTGAGAGAGCTCGGGAAGGAAGAGCTCCGACGGCTGCGTCGCCGGGTCTCGATGATCTTCCAGGACCCATTTGCGTCGCTCGACCCGCGGATGTCGATCGGCGACATCGTCGGAGAGCCGCTCGACATCCACGGCCTCCATCAGGGCCGAGCACAGCGCGCCGACCGGATCAGCAGTCTGTTGGAGCGAGTCGGCCTCAACCCGGACCATCGGAACCGGTTCCCTCACGAGTTCTCGGGCGGTCAGCGTCAACGAATCGGGATCGCCCGGGCGTTGGCCACCGAGCCGGACTTCATCGTCTGTGACGAGCCCATCGCCGCGCTGGACGTTTCCATCCAGGCGCAGGTCATGAATCTGCTCGAAGACCTCCAGGCAGAGCTCGACCTCACGTATCTGTTCATCGCGCACGACCTCGCCGCCGTGCAGCATTTCTCGGACCGGGTGGCCGTCATGTACCTGGGCCGGGTGGTCGAGGTGGCCGACCGGGTCTCGCTGTACGAGAACCCCAAGCACCCCTACAGCGAGGCTCTCCTGTCCGCCGTACCCATCCCCGACCCGAAGGTCGAGCGGCAGCGCCGGCGGATCCTCCTCGAAGGGGATGTGCCGTCACCGCTGAACCCACCGTCGGGGTGCAACTTCCGCACCAGGTGCAGGCATGCCTTCGAGCCCTGTCCGTCGGAGGATCCCGAACTCGGTGAGGTCGACGGCCGCCTGGTTGCCTGTCATCTGTACGACGATCGCTTCAACGGGTGACTCGCGACCTACGATCGCCCGAATGACCTACTCGGTGGTGGCTTTCGATCCCGAATCGGGTGCGTATGGAGTGGGGGTGCAATCGCACTGGTTCAACGTCGGCCGCACTGCGCCGTGGGTGCGCTTCGGCGTCGGAGCCATCGCCACCCAGGCGATGACCGATCCGTCATATGGCTGGCGAGGTCTCGACATCATGGCGGCAGGCGTCGACGCTCCAACCGCACTCCGGGTGCTGATGGAGATGGATCCCGAGAGTGATCGTCGCCAGGTCGGCTTCATCGATGCCGATGGCCGGGTCGCCGTCCACACCGGGTCTCGCTGTATGCGACATGCGGCCCACGTCGTCGGCGAGAGCTGGGCCGTCCTCGGCAACCTGCTCGCCAACGACGGTGTCGTACCGGAGATGGCGACGGCGTTCGAACAGGCCGAGGGCACCTTGGCCGAACGGATGGTGACCGCGCTGGAAGCTGCGGAGCGGGCGGGTGGCGACGTGAGGGGATGCCAATCCGCCGCCATCAAGATCGCACCCGGCCCGTCGGATCTCGCAGGTGGCTATGAGCCGGGTATAGAGATCCTCATCGCCGACCACGTCGACCCGGTCGGTGAGCTCCGCCGGCTCATCGAGGTCGACCGCTCATACCGATTCCTGCGGCAGGGGAATGCTGCGGTCGCTGCCGGTCAGATCGAGCGCGGGATCGAGCTCCTCGAGGAGACCTCCCGATTCCGTCACGGTGGCGAAGTCGATTTCTGGCGCGCCGTGGGCCTGCAGCGCAGCGGATGCCATCAACAGGCAGTCGAAATCATCGAATCGGTGTTCGACACACTCCCGTCGTTCCGCGAGGTCCTCGTTCGACTCGTGGAGGTCGAGCCCGAACTCACTCCACTCGCCGATGCGGTGACGTGATGTCAGCAGTTCCCTGGTGTCCTCAACGCCGGTGCGGTTGGCGGAGATAGAGGAAGAACAGGAAGAACGGCATGAAGGCGAAGAACGGCGGGAACTCGAATCCGAGGAATCCCAGCCAGTGGAGCGGTCTCTGGCTGCGAGTCACCAGGATGCCTTCCCATCTCGAGGCGGATGTCTGCGGCGCATCCACGATGTGGGAGTGAGCCTGGCATCGCACGAGCCGAAGCTCTGACGTTGGGCGGCTACGAGCTGCGATCTTTGATGATGCGGGTCAGATCCATTCGCCTGATGGCCGTCAAACCGGGGCGTTGGGACAAGAAGGCCACGACAACCATCGCCGATGCCGACAGGGCGAGCGTGGACGGCCGCATGTCCAGGGTGAGCCGGAACATGTCGGATTCGAACGAGGCGAGCGCAGCCGCCGACACCCAGTAGCCGGCGACGAGCCCGATCGGGACTCCGATGAGCACCACTGCGAGGTTCTCGACGGTGATCAGTCGCGAGACGGTCGACCGGTCCACTCCCACCGCCATCAGGGTCCCCACCTCTCGAGTTCGCTCGGCGATGTTCACCGTCATGGAGTTGAAGACGAGGGCGAACGCCATGGCCGCTCCGAATGCCAGCATGACGCCGACGAATGCGTAGAACAGCCCCATGAAGCCTCTCATCATCTCGGCGAGGGCTTGGGTGTCCTCGAATGCGGCCACGCCCGGGAGGTCCAGGACGGCCTGACGGATCGCAGAGGCCTCGGCCGTTCCGTCGTAGGAGACGAGGGCGGCGGTTGCCGGCACGGGGACCCCGGCCAATCGGGAAGCCTCGCCGAATGTCACGTACACGAACGAGCCGAGCGGCTCATCCACGGCGCCCGCGACCGGGACGTCGATGCTGCCCATGCCCGCAACCGTGACGTGTAGATCACCACCCACGACTGCTCCGGTCGTGTCGAGGACGCCCTGTGAAACCAGAGCGCCGCGTTGGTCGAGGACGAGTGGATTGCGTTGTGCGTCGAAGAAACCGTGCATGGTCGTGTCTTCGGGGAGGACGATCACGGCGGTGGAGAGCACATCCGATCCCGATGTCACCGAGGCGGGGATCTGCGCAGAGCGTTCGGCGCGGGCCACGCCATCGACGGTGGTGAGTGCGACAATCGTCGAATCATCGACCGGTCCGTCGAAGTAGACGCGAGCATCCTGTTGTTCGATGCGGTC
The DNA here is from genome assembly GCA_965364515.1 of uncultured bacterium. Classification (GTDB taxonomy): domain Bacteria; phylum Actinomycetota; class Acidimicrobiia; order Spongiisociales; family ZC4RG35; genus JAHEDH01. The sequence goes on along the minus strand of CBDTXZ010000028.1, from coordinate 10,088 downwards.
GAACTGGAGGTCCATGAGCTGCTGAATCGTGTCGATCATCCCCCAGGAGACGAGTACGAGCACCAGTGAGAGCACCACGCCGAGGACTGTCGAGATCGTTCGACGCGGGTTGCGTTCGATCCCCCGAAGCCCCATTCGCCAGCGAATCGGCAGCCTTCCGACGGCAGGGACGAGTCGCTCGATGATGCTCGGTCGTCCGCCACCGACGGGTGCAAAGCCGCGCATCGACTCTGCCGGTGTGATCCTGGACGCCGTGAGAGCGGGGCCGAGCGCGGCGAGCAATGACGCTCCGACTCCGAGAACAACGGCGACGACCACGGTCATTGGGTGCGTCTCCACCACCGTCACCGGGACCGAGATGATGTCTGTGTAGTAGCCGGTGATCAGCCTTGCGAGGAGGCTGCCGGCGATTGCTCCGGGGACCGCCCCGGCGACCCCCGGCACGAGACCGTATCCGAGATAATGGCGGAGGAGCGTCCGGCGGGTGAACCCGTTGGCGAGCATGATCCCGATCTGTGGCCGCTGGGCCTGTACGAGGCGGGTGATCATCACGTATCCGGCCATTCCCGAGGCCGTGAGGAAGAGGATCGGGAAGAACACCGAGAGCTCTTCGAAGCCGGTCAGGTCCTCTTTCAAAGCAGAGTTGGACGGCTGGTCCGCCCGGGTGTACACCTCGACGGCGGTGGAGGCGGCGGAGGTGAGCGTTGCCGTCAGCGCGTCGTTCGGCTCGCCGTCGGTGTAGTAGAGCACGGCTTGATTCGGATCGTCGAGCCCAGTCAGCTCACGGGCATGCGTTTCAGGCATGAACACGACACCGAAGTTGTCCGGAGTCGTGAGTACCTCTTGTCGGCTCTTCGCCGGCCAGATGTACTCGGGTGAGGCGGCGACCCCCGAGACCGTCACGTCGACCCAACCGTCTCGGCCCAGCAGCGAAATCGTCGAACCTGCGCGGAGCTCGAAGTGCTCGGCGAGGTGAGCTTCCAACGCCACCTCTCCACCCGCCGGTTCAGACCCTGATTGCAGGCTCAGCAGATTGACCTCGGATGTTTCGGGGATCCCGACGACCCTGCCGTACAGCTTCGTCTCGGACAGGTCGAACGGGACGTCGACGACCGTCCTGGTCTCGATGCTCTCCACCCCGGGCTGCGACTCGGCGAAGGACACGAAGCTCGCGATGTCTCCTCCCTGGACGGTCAGGTTGGCGAACCGGGTCTGAGTGGCAGTCGTGTCGTAGGAGGTCTGCAGGTTCTGGAACGAGTCATAGGACGCTCCGAACATGGTGATGCCGAGGAACACCGTGACGGCAACGGCGATGAACTGGGTCTTCTGGAGGCCGATGTCGCGAAGGAGTTTGCGTGAGAGGACGGTCACCAGTTCAACTCCTCGGCAGCAATCGGATCGCTCAGCAGCCGGTCGTCGGAAATCGCTCCTGCGTGCAATCTGATGACACGATCCGCCATCTCGCCGATGGCGGCGTTGTGGGTCACGATCAGCACGGTCTGGCGATGCTGGCGGTTCAGTCTGCGGAGCAGGCCAAGAATCGATCGGCCGGTTTCGAAGTCCAGTTCGCCGGTCGGTTCGTCGCAGAGCAGCAGTGGCGGGCGTTTGGCCAGGGCGCGAGCGATCGCCACGCGCTGTTGCTCACCGCCCGACAGTTGTGACGGGAAGTGGTCCACCCGATCTGCCAACCCGACCCACTCGAGCGTCTCGTTGGCGCGCTCACCGCCGTGGCTGTCGGTGAGCTCTGCGATCAGCTCGACGTTCTCGCCTGCGGTCAACGTCGGGATCAGATTGAAGAACTGGAAGACGAATCCGACGGCGGTTCGTCGGTAGGCGGCTCGTTCCGCCTCGTCGAGGTCTCCCAACTCGAGCCCTCCGATCGTGATCGATCCGGACGTGGGGGTGTCGATGGCCCCGATCAGATTGAGCAGGGTGGTCTTCCCTGACCCGCTCGGGCCCAGGATCACCACGAACTGTCCGGGCTCGATGCCGAGATCGACGTCTGTCAACGCTCGAACGTCGCTCGAACCCATCCGGTACGACTTCGAGACGCCTCGGAGTTCGATCCCGGTCTTCAGGGTGGCCTCGGTCTTCATCACGTCGGATCCTCCCGGCTCGTTCGGTCCCCTTCGAATACCTGGCTGGGGCGTCGGCGACCGCATCCGCGACTCCTCTCGTGAGCGGAGCGCCTCCTCGATTCGGATCGGGACCCGTCGTCCATCACATCTCAACATACGACCCGTGTTGGCGACGTCGCCAGAGCCGTGCGTCGGTACGCAGGAGGCCGACCGTCGTCGCGCTGATGACGTTGGACCGTGTCCAGGTGTACACCGCCGGAGGAGGATGGGTGAAGACGAGCCCGTCCCGCCGATGGAGGTTGGAATGAAGGATCGACCGCCGACCTTGCGTTTCGTGGGTGCTGCTTCGACGGTGACGGGCAGCAAGACACTGCTCGAGGGAACCGGGTCTCGGGTGCTCGTCGACTGCGGGCTCTATCAGGGCAGCAAACACCTTCGTCTCCGTAACTGGGAGGCCTTCCCGGTCCCGCCCGAGTCGATCGATGCGGTGGTCCTGACCCACGCACACCTCGACCATTGTGGCTATCTCCCGAAGCTCGTCCGTGAGGGGTTCGTCGGACCGATCTTCTGCACGGCGGGTACCGAAAAGCTCGTTCGCATCATCCTCATGGACAGCGCCCACATCCAGGAAGAGGAGGCGGCGTACGCCAACCGCAAGGGGTACTCGAAGCATGATCCGGCGCTCCCGCTCTACACGACGTCGGACGCCCACGCCGCCATCGACCAGATGGAAGTGGTCGAGTTCGACCAGGCTCGCGAGGTCGCATCGGGAGTGACCACTCGGTGGAAGCGGGCGGGACACATCCTCGGTGCCGCCTGGCTCGAGATCGAGCTGGCTCGGTCGGGGAGACGGGTCGTGTTCAGCGGCGACCTCGGCCGTTCGACGCATCCGTTGCTGGTTCCACCCGAGCCGATCGGCGGGGCCGATGTCATCGTCTGCGAATCGACCTACGGTGACGAGGAGCATCCGGAAGGCGATCCCGAGGCGGTGATCGCAGAGGTGATCGGCCGAGCGATCTCGCGCGGGGGGGTCGTGATCATCCCGGCGTTCGCGGTTGACCGGACAGAGGTGGTGCTGTGGCATCTGAACCGCCTCACCGAGGCAGGGGCGCTCCCGCTGGTGCCCGTCTTTCTCGACAGCCCGATGGCGATCAAGGCACTGGATGTCTACGAGTCCGAGGCGAGGGAGGCTTCACCGGAGATCCGGCCCGAGCTCTGGAAGGGCGAGCTCTTCCCGGCGATCGACCTCATCGAGACCCCGACGACGGATGAGTCCAAGGCGCTGAACTCCAAGAGGGGCCCGTTCGTGGTCGTGTCGGCATCCGGCATGGCCACCGGCGGTCGAGTGATCCATCACCTCGCAAATCGCCTCGACGAGGCGCGGAACGTCGTGGTTCTCGTCGGCTATCAGGCGCCCGGGACCAGAGGTGCGGCGCTGCTCGCCGGTGCCCGGAAGCTCAAGTTCTTCGGGCACTACCACCCGGTGAAGGCGGAGGTTGCATCGGTGGGGCTCTCGTCGCACGCCGACCGGATCGACCTGCTCGAGTGGGTGGGGTCTGCCGATCCGAGCCCGGAGGTCGTCTACCTCAACCACGGGGAGGAGTCGGGCGCACAGGCACTCATCGCCGCGATCGAGGGGCAGCTCGGCATCCCGGCCGTCTCCCCACGAACCGGCGAGCGAGTGCGCCTCGACGCTCGAGTCCGGAACACAGGTCGAGATGCCTGAACGCCAGATCGTCGTGATCGGTGGGTTGAACATGGATCTGCACCTGTTCGGTCTCGCTGGATCATTTGGACAGGCTCCACTGGTGGCGGAGCACTACTTGGCCATGCCAGGAGGCAAGGGAGGGAACGTCTCACGAGCGGTGGCCCGCCTCGGTCGAGCCGTGAGGTTGGTCGGCCGCGTTGGAGACGACGAGTTCGGCCGTGACTGTGTTGCCGTCGTCGCGGATGATGGCGTGGACGTGTCACACATCACGACCGACCCGGACGCGCCGACCGGCTTCGTTGCGATCGAGTTGGTGGACGGCAGACATCGATCCCTCGTGTTCGCCCCCGGTGCAAACGATCACCTCCAGGCCCGAGACGTTGTTGGCGCACTCGACGAGCTCTCTGTCGGCGATCTCGTCATCGCACAGGCCGAGGTTCCCCGAAACGTCCTCACCGCGGTCGTCGACACCGCAGAGCTCCGAGGCCTGTCGCTGTTCTTGGATCCCACACCTCCGAACCGGGTCCAGCGGCGCGACCTTCTCTCAGCAGAGGTCATCACGCCCGATCTCGCAGAGGCTGCCGCTCTCGTGGGCAGGGGCGGGGACTCTCATCTCTGGCCCAGACTCGCAGCCGAGGAACTCGTGACCTGCGGCTCTCGTCGGGCGGTCGTGAAACTCGGGGCGGAGGGAGCGATCATCGCAAGCCCGACGGAGGGTGTCATGGTCGTTTCGACACCCGAAGTCGAGGTGATCGACGAGACCGGTGCCGGGGACGTGTTCCTCGCTGCTCTCGCAGTGAAGCGATCGGAAGGTTCCGACTGGTTGGAGGCGATCTCGTTTGCGAACGCCGCCAGTGCCGTCTCCGTCTCGAACGCCGGGCTCACGTTGCCGGATCGCCCGACGGTCGAAGGAATGCTCAGCACGGTCGAGACCGCGGTGGAGAGCCTGGCGCCTTCGTGGGTCTGAAGGTCCTCGCCGCGGCCGGGGCGTTTCGAATCGAACCCCGGCGGGCACAATGGTTCGATGAAGACGATTCTCGTGTTCGGCGATCAACTCAACCGACGGATCGGCGCGCTCGCAGACGCCGAGCCCGGCTCGGTGGGGGTGTTGATGGTGGAGAGCGAGGATCTGCTCGATCGTGGGCGTCACGTCCAGCGGAACCACCTGGTGATCACGGCGATGCGGAGATTCGCAGCCGAGCTCTCGGACGCCGGGTTCCGGGTGGATCTGCGGCGCGCTCCGACCATGAGATCAGGCATCGAAGCACATCGAGACGACCACGATCCCGACGAGATCGTTGCCACCGAGCCGAACTCGCGGAGCGGGAGGAAGCTGTGCGAGGAGCTGGGTGTCGTCCAGGTGCGCTCGAACCAGTTCCTTCGCCATCACTCCGAATTCGCCGCCTGGGCAGAAGAACAGAAGTCCCTGAAACTCGAGAGCTTTTATCGCTGGACGCGGAACCAACTCGGATATCTCATGGACGGCGAGGGCGAGCCGGCGGAAGGACGATGGAACTTCGACGAGGAGAACCGGGAACCACCACCGAAGGATCCAACGATCTTCTCTGACCCGCCGATGTCGTCACTCGACGATCTCGATCACGAGGTGCTCGAATCGCTCCCGTCGACACACGGCGATGAACCCGTCGGACTGTGGGCCACGAGTCGCCGCGCGGCGTTGGCACGCCTCGACCACTTCGTGAAGCACGAGCTGGCGCGGTTCGGCCCCTACGAGGATGCAATGACCTCGCAGTCATGGCATCTCGCCCATTCGGTGCTGAGCCCGTACCTCAACCTCGGCTTGCTCATGCCCGACGAGGTCTGTGAACGGGTCGAAGCCGCGTATCGGTCAGGGGACGTGCCGATCAACTCGGCGGAGGGCTTCATGCGCCAGGTCATCGGCTGGCGCGAATACGTCTGGGGTCTGTACTGGCTGTGGCCCGATCACGTCGATTCGAACGTCCTCGACAACCGCAGGCACGTCCCACCGGCGTTCACCGGAGAAGCGGAGACCGCCATGGCGTGCGTCTCCGACACCCTCGACGGGCTCCGCCGACGGGCCTGGGTCCACCACATTCCCAGGCTCATGGTCCTCTCCAACTTCGCCAACCTCTACGGGATCCACCCGCGGCGCCTCATGAACTGGATGTTGTCCCAGTACATCGACGGGGCCGAGTGGGTGATGGTTCCAAACGTCATGGGAATGGCGCTGTGGGCCGACGGCGGAAGGATGGCGACGAAGCCCTACGTGTCGGGCGGGGCGTACATCAACCGAATGAGCGACTACTGCTCCGACTGCGCCTACGACCCCCGCAAGCGCGTCGGTGACGACGCCTGCCCGTTCACCACCCTCTATTGGGACTTCCTCGATCGCCATCGCGATGTGCTGGCCGGCAACCACCGGATGGCCCGGCCGCTGGCGAACCTCGATCGGCTGTCCGACCTCGACGCAGTGCGCGATCACGCCGCGTTCGTCAAGCGGGCGATCTCGGACGGCAGGATCTGAGGTCCGGTAACTTTCGTCCGGTGACTTACCGGATCGAGCCGGCCGCATCGAACTTCGCGGACCTCGAGGACCTGTTCGGCCCGAACGGGGCCTGGTCCGGCTGCTGGTGCATGTGGAACCGGCAGACGAACGCAGAGTTCCAGGAGCGTAACTACGAGCCGAATCGCCGGGCATTGCGCTCGAATCTCGAGTCCGGTGACGAGTGCGGGGTGCTGGCCTACGACAGGAGCACCGCCGTGGGCTGGGCGGCGCTGGCGCCTCGAGAGCAGTACGGGAGACTCGGCCGGTCGCCCGTCACCGGTCCAGTGGACGGCGAGGCGGTCTGGTCGCTGACGTGTTTCGTGGTCAGGAGGAGCCATCGGGGTCGCGGCGTCGCGACTGCGCTGCTGGCCGGCGCCGAGGAGCAGGCCCGATCGCTCGGCGCCGCACTGCTGGAGGGTTATCCGGTGGTACCGGACGGACGAATCGCCGACACCGACGCATGGCACGGACTCGAATCGATGTTCGCGAGGGCCGGCTTCGAGGAAGTGGCCCGACGCAGGCCACGACGGCCGATCTATCGCAAGCGGCTCTGAAGCGCCGGGGGCTTCGACGGGAGGCTCAGCCCCTCGCCGTAGCTCGCTGATATTGGCGAATCGAGAGCGGGACGAATACGACGAGGATTATCCCGACCCAGATGAGGGAGTAGAGGACGGGGTTGGCGAGGGGCCAATCGGTCGGCGGCGGTGTGCCGGGCGGGATGTTGCCGAACGACTCCCGCACCGCCTGAGTCAGGCTCGACACCGGATTCCAGGCTGCGAAGACCCGCAGCGCCGCCGGGAAGCCGTCGGTCGGGACGAACGTGTTGGCGATGAACGTCAGCGGGAAGATCACGATGAACGAGGCGTTGTTGATGACCTCGACGCTCGGGACCAGCAGACCGACGAACGCCATGATCCACGAGAAGGCGTAGGCGAACAGGAGCAGCAGCCCGAACCCGACGATCGCCGAGCCGAGGCCGGTGTTGATCCTCCAGCCGACGAGGAGTCCGGTGAGCGCCATGATCACCAGCGTGAGCGAGTTGTAGACCACGTCGCTGGCCGTGCGCCCGACCACCACCGCCGACGGAGACATCGGCAGCGATCGGAACCGGTTGATGATCCCTTTCTGCATGTCCTCGGCGAGCCCGGCTCCGGTGAACGTGGCGCCGAAGATCACGGTCTGGGCGAAGATGCCGCCGATGAGGAACTCGCGATAGGAGCCGCCGGGAATGTCGATGGCGCTCCCGAAGATGTATGCGAACAGCAACACGAACATGATCGGTGAGATCAACACGAACATGAGGACTTCGGGGACCCGCTTGATCTTGATGACGTTTCGCTTGGCGATGACGATCCCGTCCTCGATCGCGTACTTGAGTCGAGTCATCGGACACCTCCCGTCGTGGGCCGGTCCGCTGCCTCCTCGGACAGGTGGCCCGTGAGCGTGAGGAACACGTCGTCGAGTGTCGGTCGGCGGAGTCCCACGTCGCGAACCGCGACGCCACCGGCATCGAGCGAGCGGAGCGCCTCCGTGAGCGTCTGCGCGCCGCCGGAGATCGGCACGACGATCTCCGCTGAGCGCTCGTCGAAGAACACGTCGCCGACGGAGAAGCCTTCCAGGATCCTGCGGGCGTCACCGACGTGATCACGGTCGGCCACCGTCACCGAGATGCGCTCACCACCAACCAGGAGCTTGAGCTCGTCTGCCGTCCCGTGGGCGATCTCCCTCCCGTGGTCGATCACCATGATGTCGTCGGCCAGCTGTTCCGCCTCTTCCATGTACTGGGTTGTGAGCAGCAGTGTGGCGCCACGGGCGACGAGATCGCGGATCACCGACCACAGCTCTGTGCGGCTTCGAGGGTCGAGGCCGGTTGTGGGCTCGTCGAGGAACAGCACCGGTGGCTCGGCGACCAGCGCTCCGGCGAGATCGAGGCGCCTCCGCATGCCGCCCGAATAGGTCTTGACGGGGCGATCGCCGGCGTCCACGAGATCGAATCGCTCCAGCAGCTCACGGGCTCTCTCCCTCGAGCGCTGTTTGCCGAGTCGGTACAGCCGTCCGACCATGTCGAGATTCTCGAAACCCGTGAGCTGCTCGTCCACTGCGGCGTACTGGCCCGAGAGGCCGATGTTGCGGCGGACCTCGTCGGGGCTCTTCGTCACGTCCGCCCCCGCCACGGTGGCGCTGCCTCCGTCGGCCGGGATCAAGGTCGTGAGGATCGACACCGCGGTGGTCTTGCCGGCCCCGTTGGGGCCGAGCAGCCCGAAGATCGATCCTTCGGGGACCGACAGGTCCAATCCCGCGAGCGCCACCACGCTGCCGTAACGCTTGTGGAGTCCGGTGGCTTCGATGATGGCGTTGGGCAGGCGGTTCCCCTCGGGTGGACGCGGTAGCGTACTTCGCATACGGGTCCCGGCGAGCGCCGATTCTGCGCGGCCTCGGCCGTTGCGTGGGTAGCCTGCCCGACGTCGAGCTCGGAGTGCCGGTGCCCATCAGCCAGATCGAACCGAACGCCTCCGGCCACCTCCTGCGACCCGATGGGCATCGCATCTATTGGGAGGAGGTCGGCGATCGATCGGGCCTCCCGGCGCTCTTCCTCCACGGCGGACCGGGCTCCGGCTGCTCGCCCGGCCAACGACGGCTGTTCGACCCTGCGACCCATCGAACCGTGTTGATCGACCAACGTGGATCGGGACGGAGCACACCTTTGGATGTCGTCGATCGAGCGGAACTCGAGACGAACACCACACCGCATCTGATAGCGGACATCGAGGCGCTGCGAGCGGAGCTCGGAATCGAACGGTGGAGCGTCGTCCTCGGCATGTCATGGGGCACCACGCTCGGACTGGCCTACGCCCTCGCTCATCCCGACCGGGTGGCTGCGCTCGTTCTTGCGCTCGTCACCACCACCTCGCGCGAGGAGGTCGACTGGATCACCGAGGACGTCGGCAGGCTGTTCCCAGAGCAATGGGAGCGGTTTCGGTCGATCGTCCCCGACGAACTGCGTCCGCTCCGCACCGTCGACGCCTATGCGGAGATGCTGTTCGATCCGGCGCTCCAGGAGCTCGCAGCACGCGAGTGGTGTCGATGGGAGGATGCCCACGTTTCCCTGACCCCCGGGCACCGGCCATCGAAGCTCTTCGAGGACCCGGCGTTTCGGCTCCGTTTTGCGAGGCTCGTCACCCACTATTGGCGGAACTCCGGCTTTGCCTCCCCGATCCCCATTCTCGAACGCGCCTCCGGGCTCGACGGGATCAGCGGTGTGATGCTGCACGGACGATACGACGTCAGCAGCCCGCTCGAGACCGCCTGGCGCCTGTCGAAGGCGTGGCGCACGAGCCGGCTGGAAGTCCTCGATGACGCCGGGCACGGCGGCGCCTCGTTGCTCGATCGAATCGCTGCCGCGATCGACGAGGTCGAGCAGCGCCGATGACGATCGATCTCGAGGAATCGGCGGCCCGACACGACCGGCTGCTGGCGGCGCGTCTGGACGAGCTCGTCCCGATCCTCATGCGTCGCAGCGGGCTCGACGCCTGGGTGATCGCAGCACGCGAGTACAACGAGGATCCCGTTCTCCAGACGATGCTCCCGGCCACCTGGCAGAAGACCTCCCGTCGCAGGACGATCGTGGTGTTCCTCGACAGAGGAGAGCGAGTCGAGCGCCTCGCCGTCGCCCGGTATGCCATCGGAGATCTGTTCGCCTCTGCGTGGGATCCTCACGGCCAGCCGGATCAGTGGGCCCGGCTCGCCGAGATCCTCGTTGCGGCCGACCCCGCCA
>CBDTXZ010000027.1:0-24692 GCA_965364515.1 uncultured bacterium | reverse complement strand
GACTCGAGTTCGTCCAGGGCGCGGTCGAGGTCCTGGGACGACCCGTGATCGCCGAAGAGCAGGCGGAGCAGGGCTTCGATCTCGATGCGTGGAGGCTGGGTGCGTGAGTTGGTCCACTCGGCGAGCGCCTTCCGTCCCGCGGACGTGATCTCATAGACGTTGCGGCTTCGATTGCCCGTCTTCTCCTTGTGCGTGGTTGCGAGTCCGAGTCGGACGAGTTTCTTGGGCTCGGAATAGAGCAGTCGCTCCGACTTCGGCCAGGCGTAGCGGAGGCTGCGCTGGGCTTGCTGGGTGAGTTCATAGCCGGTCCATGGTTTCAGATCCAAGAGCGCAAGGACTGCATACGACGAGGTTGTCATCTTGGGTGCCATACCGTTGATTTTACTGCACGCTGCAGTATAGTGCTACTGCAACATGCAGCATCAGTGAGGCGGCTTGTCGAGTTTCTTGCGGCAGCCCCAGCAGAAGGGTCTGGAGGACCGCCATGGAGATCGCACACCACATCGGCGTCGTCGAGCGGGAGGGGAAGCTCTTCGCGGACGCCGCGGCCCAGGGTGGGCTCGAAGTGCCCATCGACTCGTGCCCCGGCTGGAACATGCGTGATCTCGTCCGGCACCTGAGTGAGATCCATCTCTGGGCTGCCGGACACGTCGCCCGACGCGCCACCAAGATGTTCGTAGACGATCTCTCCGAACTGTCGGCGTCCTGGCCTGATCTGGCCGTCTTCTGGCCCGACGATGACGACTTGATCGACTACTACCTCCAAACGAACGCCAATCTCGTTCGAGAACTCGAGACCGCGCCCGACAACGCGGAGATGATGACCTTTCTCCCGGCTCCTTCGCCGCGGGCGATGTGGGCGCGGCGCCAAGCTCACGAGACCTCGGTTCATCGCTTCGACGCTCAGAGCGCTGTCGGTGCTGTCTCCGATTTCGAGCCGGACTTCGCGGCCGACGGAATCGACGAACTCCTCGTGGCATTCGCCTCCAGGGCCACGAGCTTTCCGATCGAGGAAGCCAAAACGATGGTCGTCCATGCATCTGACACCGGTGACCGCTGGCACGTCACCATGTCGCCGGACGGCATCGACGCCGTCCGTGGTGACGGTCGTGCAGATGTCACGCTGACGGGTCGGGCAGCCGACCTGTATCTGGCGGTGTGGAACCGACGAGACGACTCAGCAATCGAGGTGGTCGGCGACCGCGACCTCCTCGAGGCCTGGCACGAGAACCACCGAGTTCGCTGGGACTGACCACGCAACGGACGACCAGCCAGACGATGGGAGACGAAGCAAGCGACCGACCACCCGACCACCACGCCGCAAGACAACGAGGAGACAGTCAATGAAGAGCAACGTCAACACCATTCCCATCGCCCACGAGGCACTCGGAGAGATGATTCGGGGCCAGGACTGGGGCGGGATGACCAGCGCGTACATGCAGTACCCGACCGGTCTCGACTTCTGCCCCCTGCTCGAGGGTCTGGAGCGTGATCACTGTCAATGCCCTCACTGGGGGTTCGTCATCGAAGGCAGCATTCGCGTGAATTACGAAGACGGCTCCGAAGAGACCGTCGGTGCGGGCGAGATCTACTACTGGCCCTCCGGACACACCGTGGTGGTGGAAGACGCGGTCAAGATGGTGGAGTTCAGCCCTCACGATCAGATGTCGCAGGTGCTCGCCCACGTCGTCGGCAAGCTGTAGGAGCGGCCTGCGGAAGACGGGTGTCGGGTCCACCGCACCGGACCCGACACACCGATCTCGTCTTGCAGGGCGCACTTCGGGCTCGCTCGAGATGTGACTCCACGACACGGTTGCAGGCGGCCTCAAGGGCGCGCGCTCCGAGCAGCAGCTGAGGCCTCGAGTCGGCCGGTCTGCAAGAATCGAGGCATGGGAGACACCACGCCGTGGTCGAGGTTGAAGAGCGAGATCTACGCCCTCTTCGGCCGCAACCCGAAGTCGAACCGCCTCATTCCGTCGATCGCCGACCTCGAACCGGATCATGCCGTGCTCGACATCGGGTGCGGACCTGGCGCTGCCGTACGGGCAGCAGCCGGATCCGTCGCACGCGCCGTCGGGGTCGACCGGAGCGAAGCGATGATCGCAATCGCGACGCGCAGGTCGGAGCGCTTCTCGAACGTCGAGTTCCTGGTTGCAGGCGCCGAAGAATTGCCATTCCCCGATGCGACCTTCGACCGGGTGTGGACGATCCATGCCTTCCATCATTGGGAGAATCCGGAGCGGGGGCTGGTCCAGTGTCTGCGAGTGATCAAACCGGGCGGAAGCTTGTTGATCATCGAGAGCGAGACGAAAGGCTCACACGGCCTCGATGCGTCGGCGGCAGAAGAGCTCGCAGATCAACTCCTGGCAGCAGGTTTCGAGAAGGCCTCGGTTTCGAGGCCGCAGAAGCAGATCGTCGTGACCGGAATGCGCAGTGAGTGAGCCTTTACGTGGGACGTTCGCTCCCAACCCGCTTCAGCGGTTCTGTTCGAGGAAACGCTCCAGTTCCTGCTCGCTTGGGCTGTTGAGCACCCCGGGAACCTGCCGGCACACCATCGCAGAGAGAGCCGAGGCCGTCTCGATCAGGCGCGGGTCGGCGTAGCCGCGCAGCATCCCGTAGATGACGCCTGCCCGGAAACTGTCTCCGGCGCCGGCCGTGTCCCGTGCCTCCACAGAGAACGGAGCGAACTCCACCACCGGTCCACCGCCGCGTGCATAGAGGAGCGGTTCGCTGCCCCGGGTGAGGACGACGAGTCCGTCGCATGATCGCGTGTAGCCGGCTAGCACCTCGTACGGGTCATTCGATCGAAAGGAACGGGAGGCGAACTCCTCCGACACGATCAGCGCGTCGGCCCCTCTGGTCAGGTCGGAATCCGGCGTCGTATCGATCGTGACGTAGGGGATCGACGCTTCCTGGCACCAGGTGGCGACCTCTACCGATGCGTCCCCGAAGAACGGGTCGAGGCAAACGATGCGGCTGGACGTGACCTCGTCGCGCGCGGGTCGACTCCAGTCCTCGGTGTCGAGCATCCGGGTGTAGCTGCCGAACACGGTCCGCTCGGCTCGGCTGGAGAACACGATCTCTGTGACAGGGTCCGCCGAGTCGGTGGATACGGCGCTGCAGTCCACGCCCGCCCGTGTGAGAAGCTCGATCACCCGCCCCGAATCGGGATCGGTCCCGAGCCGGTTGCCGCTGAGCTTCGTCGTGACACCGAGTCGAGCCAACACATAGGCGCCGCCGGCGGCCTCACCCCCGAAAGATGGATGGATCCGTGCGATCTCGCCATAGCCCGCCTCGCTCGGGAAATCGCCCTGGAGTTCGACCAGCCTGCTCGGGGCGATCACCCCGTACGCATATACATCGTGCACGTTGCCTGCCTGGAGAGTGTCCGGGGACACTACCCGGGTCAGAAGAGCCGCAGCCCGGTCACTCCGTCGATGACGAGTTGGACCGACACGGCGGCGAGGATGATCCCCAGGACTCTCGTGATGACCGCCGTCCCGGTGTCGCCCAAGGCGTTGTGAAGTGGCGTCGCCAGGCGGAACCCGACGTACACCAGGACATGCACGATCACCACGGCTCCGATCAGGACGGCGAGGTAGTCCAGGCGGTTGTCCGCCTCGGTTGCCAACACCAGCACCGTGGCGAAGGCCCCAGGCCCTGCGATGAGCGGGATCGCCAAAGGGAAGACGGCGACGTCATCGCGATGATGCGTCTCTTCCTCCTCCTGTGGGGACTGACGCTCCCGTCGTGCCATCACCATGTCGAATGACAGCTTGAACAACAGCAGACCACCGGCGATCCGCATCGAGTCGACGCTCACGCCGAGGTATCGAAGGAGCGGATCGCCGAGGAACAAGAACACCAACAGGATGACGGCTGCGATGATCACGGCCCGGATGGCCGTGGTTCGGCGTCGCTCCTCGGTCAACGCCGCCGTGACGCCCAGGAACAGCGACGACAGCCCGACCGGATCGACGATCACGAACAGCGTGAGAAAGGCCGTGGTTGCAAAGGTCTCGATGCTCATGAGGGATGTCGACTTGCGATCGCGATGTCTCTCACGTCCTGTCCGTCGGATCGTCGTTGTGCGGGTGTCGGCGATCTGACGGTACAGGCATCGAGGTCGACCAAGCAGGCACGGGGGTGATCCTGTGTCATCGCATGTGGAGCCGACCTTGGCGTACGTCCAGATGGGCAGCGCAGACATATTGACAAACGTCGATATATATGGGAGAGTCACACATATAGATGTATATCGATATGAGGTGAATGATGCAAAACTACATCGGCGCCGTCGCCCAAGATGTGATCGGGACGGTCACTCGGGTGTGGCCGTTCCTGGTGATATCGGTGGCCGTCGCAGCAGTGGTGTCGGTCTATGTGGGGACCGATCGGGTATCGGCGTTGCTGCAGCGGCGCAGCCTGATCGCCACGACGGGAGCGGTCGTCCTTGCGACGCTCACACCGTTCTGTTCCTGTGGCACGACGGCCGTGCTGATCGGAATGCTCGCAACGGCATCACCTTGGGCGCCCCTCGTGGCGTTCATGGTGGCATCTCCACTCACGAGCCCATCCGAGTTGATCTTCTCGGCCGGCCTGTTCGGATGGGGCTTTGCGCTGATCTTCTTCGTCGGGACGATCGCTCTCGGGTTCTTTGCCGGCGGTGTCGGCCACGTGCTGGACCGAGCCGGCTGGCTCGAAGGTCAGGCCCGGATCCAACCGACGGTCGAACCCCGATCTATGGCCGCCGTCTCGATCGGTCCCGGCGCCGCGTCGATCGTCGAGCTGCCGACCGTTCGTCAACGATTGAAGCTCGACGAACTCGCCCACGAATTGTGGGTCAATGCCAGGAAGTTCTCGCTGTTCTTCCTCGTCTTCACCGCAGTCGGATATCTGGTGATCGAGGCGATTCCCACCGCCTGGCTCACCGACTATCTGGGTGGTGGCTCGTGGATGTCCGTTCCGCTCGCCGCACTCGTCGGCGTGCCGGCCTACATCAACACCGAGGCATCGCTGCCACTCGTCGCCAGTCTGATGGACGGAGGCATGGGGGTGGGGCCGGCCATGGCATTCCTCGTCACCGGTGCCGGAACCAGCATCGGAGCTGTCACCGGGCTGTTCGTCATCGCCCGTAAGCGAGTCGTCGGCCTCGTCGTTGCTGTGTTGTTCGTCGGTGCCGTCGGGCTCGGCTGGATCGCACAAGTCGTCGTTTGAGTCGAAAATCTGGAAGGATCGAATCATGCAGACTGTCGTTGAATGCTGTGCACCCGTGTTGGACGAGCCGCTCGAGACCGAGGAGGCCGCCCAGCTCGCCGAGTGGTACGGAGTGCTGGCCGACCCCACCAGGCTCCGTCTGCTGAGTCTCATCAGCGCTGCCGGAGAGGCCTGCGCCGCCTGTGATCTCGTCGACCCGCTCGGGGTGTCCCAGCCGACCGTCAGCCACCATCTCAAGGTGCTGAGGGAGGCAGGACTCGTCGAGAGCGAGAAGCGGGGCCGTTGGGTGTACTACCGGCCGGTCCCCGAGCGACTCGGCATCCTCAGCAGGGCCATCGCCAACACGACCTGACATTCACACCTCGAGATCGAACCACCCGCCGGGATGTGCGACGCCATTCACCTGGATCTCGACCTCGTGACGACCGGGGTGATGAGTTCGGGTCGAATGCTGGCGAAGCGAAACGGTCTTCTTGATCGTCCTGGTTGTGCCGGCGTCGAGCCACACCTCCGATCCCTTGAACACCTTCGGGCTGAGCGAGCCGTTCGCCTTGACGAAGTGCACGACCAGATCAACCAGTGCGCCGTGGCGGACCGAACCAGGGTTCTCGAGGTCGACCTCGATCGTGATCTTCCCACCGATGTGGGCAGTCTGTGGCTCGATCCGTGTGGCAACCATCCGCACGGGGGAGTCCGCGCCGAATCCGAGCACAGCCAGTGCGCCCGGATGTCCCTGTTTGACCAGCGTCCGCAGGCCGTGTCGGATGAGCCGCAACCGTTCTCTCGAGGCCCCTTCCTGCCATCGCTCAGCGATCTCCACCACCAGGTCAGGGTGATCCTTTGCGATGTCGTTGAGGTTGTTTGCGACCGATCGCCGGACGTACTCCTCGGGATCGTCCTTGAGCAGCTCGAGGAGCTCGATGACTGGTGCCGGATCGGCTTGGAAGGATCGCAATCTTGGTGCCCAGGGGAGTCGAGGGCGGGTGCCCTCCGACACGAGCCGCCGGACATGGACGTTGGGGTCACCCGCCCATGTTCGGAGCCGGTCGAGCGTCCTCGCTGGATGGTGCTCGAGGTACGCCCGGATACTGAACTCGGATGTGAAACGCTTGGTGAGTTCGTATTGGGCCGTCATCGCCTCTTCGAAGTGATCCAGTCCGTGCTCAGACACGAAGAACACGAACGGCAGATACCGGAATCCATCCATGCCGGTGAGCTCGTTGCCTTCGATCTCGGAACCCAGCGACGCAACGATGAGTCCGAGCGCCTCCGACCGATCTGCCGGCAAATGGTCTGCGAGTGCGTTGGCGATCTGGTGGGCCCGGTCCGTGAGCTCCAGTGCTTCGTACCCGTCCAGACAGTCGGTCACGAAGCCCGACGTGTCGAAGTCCGAGGCGACCGTCTCCAGCATCGCCCCAATCAGCCGTGGGATCTCGGGCCCGAACGAGTTCTTGAGCGGCTCGGCCATGCGGTGGCAGGCTAGAGACCTGCGTTGGCTCGCAGACTCGCCCCCAAGGGATCACTTGGCAGATGCGCTGATATTTCGCGGTCTACCGGGTAGAGTCTTTGGTCCAGGCGGGCTGGGGTTTCAGGGGCTGATCGAAAGGTTGGTCTGATGGGTCGCTTCGAGGGATCCTTGAAGATGCCGGGAGAAGACGGCTCGGGTCTCGACGTCGTCGTCGACCTCGAGAACGAGAGGATGTTGATCCGCACCAAGAACATGGTGCTGGGCGAGTGGTCCCTCAACGACGTCGGGGTTCACAGCGAACACGACGGCTTTCACATGCGCATCGAAGGTGAGCAGGTGATCCTCTCGACCGAAGACGACGCCGGATTCGCCATCGAGATCGGTCTACGGGCTGCCTCTCCACGTCTCCGTCGCCTCATGGCCTCCCGCTTCCGTGGTGAGCGGAGCGACTGACGCCACCGACAGCCGCTCTAAGCTGACCGCGGTGCCGGATGCCCAGAAGTTCGACCCCAGGATCATCATCGTTGGTGTCGCCGGTGGGTTTGTCGGCGGATTCTTCGGTGTCGGGGGCGGAATCGTTCTCGTCCCGCTGATCCTCTGGGTGCTGGAGACCGACCGTCATTTTGCACACGCCACTTCGCTCGCAGCGATCACCGTCATCGCCACGGCAGGCATGGTCGGATTTGCGATCGAGGGCGAAGTGGACTGGGTGGTCGGTGCCGGCCTCGCACTCGGCGGCGTTCTGGGTGCCGCATACGGGGCCAACCTCATGCACCGGTTGTCTCCATCCACCCTGCGAGCCGTGTTCGCCGTGGTGCTGATCGTCGCAGGTCTCAGGATGGTGGTCTGATGATCGACTTCCTCGGGGCGCTCGTGATCGGTCTCACCGCCGGCGTCGCTTCCGGTGTCGCCGGGATCGGTGGCGGCGTGATCATGGTCCCGGGCATGGTGTTCATTCTGTCCATGGACCAACACATCGCTCAGGGAACGTCACTCCTCGCGATCATCTTCACGACGATCTCAGGAACCAGGGTCAATCTTCGCAACAACCGGGTGCTGTTGAGTTCGGCGATCGCCATCGGCGCGATCGGGGCGGCGACATCGTTCGTCGCCGCCCTTCTCGCAAACCAAGTCGACGGAGAGGTGCTCCGCCGTCTCTTCGGGGCGCTACTCCTCTTCTCCGGCTCCCGGATGGCCTTCAACACCTGGCGCTCCCGCAGCTGAAGGTGTCAATGGCGAGTCGGTGATCGCCTTCGCATTCGGCCTCAGCGCCGAGACCAGCATGGCAGCTCCAGCCGCGAGCACGACGAACGGGAACACCCATCCGAGGCTGACCGAGTCGAACAGGAGGTCCCACGGATCCTCCGAGACGAGGAACGTGAGGCCGACCGTGGCGAAGAAGAGCCCGAAGACGAGCGAGACGATGTCGAGTGGGTGGCGTTTCATGAGTTCTCCTCTGTGATGATCAGAATTCCGGATTCGACTTCGACGTCGATCACGATGTCGGCGGTTGCCGGATCGCCAACGGTGTCGGTGAGACCGACGCCGAGACGCTCGACTCCGAAGATCGACATGATTCCGCTGCCGACCTCCGACGTCACCGCCACGGAGCGATTGCGGGGCACCGAGATGACCAGGGTGCCCTCTTCGAGCACGATGTCCGTGTCGACGCCATTGGCGGGAACGACTGTATCTGTCAAGTCGACGAACCAGTCGCCATCATCGAACGAGTAGCGAGGTTCGATGACGACGGGCCGCACGAGTGTCGAGTCCTCGAAGATCTCCCGCACTCCCGGGAGCGTGGTCTCCTCTGCGACTGCCTCGTTGGCTCCTGACCGAGAGATGACCTTGATCGAGCCGATGCCCCCGTCGATGTCGAGATCGAGGAAACCAGCCGTCCCCTCTTGGCGTCCTGACGCATCCAGGCCCACACCGTTGCGGGTCCGCCCGAGGATCACGAGTTCGCCGATCCCCAGCTCTCCGTCCACGTCGACGGTGACGTCGTCGGGGACGTAGATGATCACTTCGCCGATCCCGATGTCGACGACGGTTGAGACCTCGGCACCCGTGAAGTCCACATCGGTGAGGTCCACCCGCAACGAGCCGATTCCCATGTCGATCGTCTCGGGGATCTCGGCGACCGTGTCGGGGCTCACCCGCCGTTCGCCGACGCTGCCGTCGAAGTCGATGTCTCCGAGAGGGCTGAAGAAGACGATGGGCGTGAGGATGACGCCGAGTGCGATGAGCCCGCGAGCCCGACCCCAGACGGCTCCAACGAGGAGACCCACACCGGCGATGAGCATCGCCGCACTCACATAGTGACGGAATGCGAAGTCGACGTCCGCAACGGCAGTGTCGATGACGCCCATGGTTCCGAGCGCAATGGCGCCGAGGCCGAACGTGAGGCGGCCGAGGATGCTCGGCTCGGGTCGCGGCTTTGGTGGTCGAGCCGGCTTCGGTGGCGTTTGTGGTTTCGGCGTCTGCGGGGACGTCGAGGTTGCGGTGACGCTCATGTCCTTTCCTCCTGAGGTGGACGGGCTCGGTCGGGATGAGGGCTCGTCGGGCGAGGCAGTGGTCTTGTCCTGGGAGCCGAAGTCGAGTTCTCCTCGATACAGGAGAACGCCGAGCACGCCGAGGACGATCGCCGCTGCGATGTCGCCGCGGAAGAATCCGATCTGGTCGATCACGATCAGCGAGGCGACGCCGATCAACGCAACTCCGATCCAGCCGGTCGATCCTTCGATGCGACCGATGAGCCTGGTGGCGATCGGTTCGCTCTCGGTTTCGTCCCTGACTGCGAGCCAGGCGATCCCGTACAGCGCGAATCCGAGGCCGCCGACCGTCGCCAGCAGGATGAAGGCGAGGCGGATGAGCCACAGCGGCACATCGAACTTGCGGGCAACGCCCGTCGCCACGCCGGCCAGGATCCGTCCCTCACGGACGCGTACGAACGGTTCGTTCACTTGTCTGGGCTCCTCTTCGGGAGCTGGGGGTGATGTTTGTGTTTCCATGTCGTCCACTGTGACGATCCCGTCCTCGATGTGCCATCGGGATTGACCCCTCGGCGACCCTGAGACGCCTCGGGGTTCTCAGGGTCATCCCTCATTGCAGTGAGACTACGAAGCTGACACCATACGGACCGTGAACACCACCGCGTCCTCCTTCAGGCTCTCCGACTACGGCGTCGTCCGATCCGTCGACGACCGCGTCGTGGCCGGGCTCGCCGCCGGCATCGGTCGGCGTCTCGGGATCGAAACCGTCTTCATCCGTGCCGCCTTCGCCGTGCTGACATTCGTCTGGGGGCTCGGGATCGTGCTGTATCTCGCTGGTTGGGCCGCCACGATCGACAAGGTGTCGGACTCGGATGTCGAGGCACCGGATCCGATCTCGGGTTCTCAACGTCTCGGCATCGTCATGGTGTTCGTGGCCGTTCTCCTCGTGTTTCGATCGATCAACATCTGGCCTGGAGACTCGATCGTGTTTCCAGCCGCCTTCGTCATCTTCGGGCTGGCATTTCTCTTCGACCGCCGAGCCATCGACTCCCGATCGGCTCTGCTCTCGCTGGTCGAGACCCCGGAGAAACCCGGCAGGGGGCGGACCGTGGCGGGTGTGCTGCTCCTCATCGTGGGTCTCGGCATCTTCGGCGGGAATGCTGCCCCGCAGTTCGGATCGATCTTCATCGCCGTCGCCGCGACCGGCGCCGGTCTGACGGTGCTCTTCGGGCCGTGGGTCTGGTCGCTTGCCCAAGATCTCGGCACCGAGAGGACCGAGCGGATCCGTCAGGAGGAGCGAGCCGAGGTTGCCGCGCACCTGCACGACTCGGTTCTCCAGACGCTCGCCCTCATCCAGCGGAGCGAGGACCCGAAGAAGATGGTCACGCTCGCCCGAGCGCAGGAGCGCGAGCTGCGCAGATGGCTCTTCGACAGCTCGCCCGTGCCCGGCTCGGACCGGTTGTCGACCGCCATTCAGGCGCTCGCCGATCGAATCGAAGCCGATTTCGACATCCCGGTGGAGGTCATCGGTGTCGGGGACACCCCGTACGACGAGACCACGACGCCGATCGTCGCGGCGGCGGGCGAGGCCCTCATGAATGCGGCCAAACACTCGGGGGCGGCCCGGATCAGCGTCTACCACGAGGTGAACGACGACCTGATCGAGGTGTTCGTCACCGATCAGGGCAAGGGTTTCGACCCACAGGCGGTCGACGGCGACCGGCACGGAGTGAGCGATTCGATCGTGGCGAGGATGCGCAGGCACGGAGGATCTGCCACGATCGTGAGCGAGCCCGGTGAGGGCACCGAGATTGCGCTGTCGATCAGGAGGAATGGCACATGATCAGGGTTTCGATGGTGGATGACCACCGCCTGTTCCTGTCGGGCGTCAAGGCGGAGCTGGAGGGCTCGGTCGAGGTCGTGTCGGCCTCCTCGGACATCGACGAGGCGATCGACGCCATCCGTGACAGTCGGCCCGATGTGGTGCTGGTCGACGTGCACATGCCGGGTGGGGGAGGGCTCGCCGTGATCGAGAACGTCTCGGAGACCAATCCCGACATCAAGTTTCTGGCGTTGTCGGTGTCGGATGCCGCCGAGGACGTGATCGCGATGATTCGGGCGGGTGCCCGAGGCTATGTCACCAAGTCCATCGCGCCCGAAGAGCTGGTCGAGGCCATCCAGCGGGTGTACGCCGGCGACGCCGTCTTCTCGCCGCGCCTCGCCGGGTTCGTGCTCGATGCATTCGCCGACGTGGTCCCGGCCGAAGTCGACCCCGAGATGGACCAGCTGACTCCCAGGGAGCGGGAGGTCCTGCGACAGATCGCCCGCGGCTACTCGTACAAACAGGTCGCTCGGCGGCTCTCGATCTCGGTGAAGACGGTGGAGACGCACGTCTCGAACGTCCTGCGGAAGCTGCAGCTCAGCAACCGCCACGAGCTCGCTCGCTGGGCCTCCAACCGCCGCATCGTCTAGTTCGTTCTTGTGACGGGAACAGCGGCAATATCGATGTTGCCGTCACAAGAACGGTGAGGCCCGGCCTCAGCCTTTGACGAGGGATCCTCGCTGGAAGACGTGGGTCACGTTTGCCGGGTCGGCGAGAATCGAGATGTCGTCGGTTGGGTCGCCGTTCACGCAGATGACATCGGCGTCGAAACCCTCGACCAGCCTCCCGGCCTCGGGCGCCTGGGGTCCCAGTGTCAGGGGACCGGTGGCAGTCGCCGCCTCGATCGCCTCGAGAGGAGACAGCCCGGCAGCAACCAGATGGCCGAGTTCCTCGCCGTTTCGGCCGGCGGTGTCCGGCATGAAGATGTCGGTGCCGACTGCCAGTGACACGCCGTAGGAGACGGCCGTCTGCATCGCCTGGAAGTGCCGCTCGGCTATGTCGTTGATCTTTTTGAATGCGTATTCGGGCATCCCGATCTCGCGTCCCCGGTCGACGAGGTGCTGGACGACGAACCTGGTCGGCACGAGGATGGCTCCGGAATCGACCATCGCCTTGGCCGCCTCGACGTCGAGGTGACTGCCGTGTTCGATCGTCTTCACGCCCGCCCGCAGGGCGGCCATGATGCCGGGCTTGCCATGACAGTGAGCCGCGACGACCCGTTCGGCCCGTGCAGCCTCTTCGACGATGGCTCGCAGCTCCTCGTCGCTGAACTGCTGATGCTTCGGATGGTCGACCTGACTCATGACACCACCAGAGGCACACACCTTGATGACCCTGGCACCGAGCCTGAGCTGGCGGCGAACGAGACGACGACAGTCGTCGGCGCCGTCGGCGATGGTCGGGGAGCCGATGTGGCGCTCGAACACGCCATCGACCACGTCGATCGGCAGTCCGTGTAGATCGGCATGACCGCCTGTCTGGCTGAGTGGTGCGCCTGCGGCGTAGATCGACGGACCGGGAATGATCCCGGCCTCGACGGCTTCGGCCAGGTACGTGCCGTGCCCGCCGACCTCTCGAACACTCGTGAAACCGGCGTCGAGCGTTGCGCGCATGTCCGACAGCGAACGCAGGATCGCCGTCTGTGGCGCCGTGTTGGCGAGGAGTTCGATGTTCGCCCCCGACAGTCCGAAGTAATGAGCGTGGGCGTCCCACATGCCAGGCATGACGGTGTCGGTTTCGACGATGGTGTCTGCTTCGGGAGCGTCTTCGGTGGAGCCGACCCAGGCAATGGTCGATCCGTCGAGCACAATCGAGGCGCTCGCGATCGGCTCGCCGTCACCCGTCAAAAGCCTGGTTGCATCGATTCGCGTGGTCACCGACTGGAATCTAGCGTCACCGGGAAAGGCGACCGTTCGGCTGCCAACAGCGAACCGATCGCCATAAGCGCCGCCGCAACGTCGAAGGGGATGACGAGCGTGAGCAGGGCCGAACGGTCGACCACCCAGCCTCCAGCGGGATCGAAGCCGACCGTGCGCAGGTAGTTCCAGATGGAGGCCACGCAGACGACGTCGAGCATGACTGCGGCGGCCACTCCCCATCGCGGGGAGGCGGTGAGCCTTCTCGCTCCGTATCCGAGCGCGGCCGCACTCCAGGCCACGTCGAGAGCAGACAAGAGTTGGAGGAACTGCAGTGACGGGTCGTATCGCAGAGCCGCGGAACTTGCCAGAGTCACGAGGGCGGCGAATCCGGTCACGAGTGCGACCATGGCGGTGGCGGCCGCCAGCCACGGACGGGTCGCCTCTTGGAACATGTCTTCATCGAGGCTGCTGGAGAGTCGCCACGCCAGCGCTGTCGCCAATCCGACGACGATCGAGAGGTGGGCGGTCACGACCACCAGCCGATGATCCGCCACCCAAGAGGCAGGTACCGCCAGTAGGGGCACCGAGGCCACGGTGGTGACGAAGGTCCACTTCGTAGCGCTTGCGAGGGCCGACTCGAGGGGATGGCTCATTCGGATACCGTATCGGTGCCCGACTCAGACGAAGGTGTGTTCGTACTTCAAGCGGTATTCCTCGAGGAATCGCAGCCAGATCTCGCTGATCGTCGGGAACGACGGGATGGCGTGCCACAGCGTGTCGATCGTGACGCCGCCGACGATTGCGACGGTGGCTGCGTGCAGCATCTCCCCGGCGGCCGGTCCCACGAAGGTGGCGCCGAGCAGTGTCCGAGTGTCTGCGTCGATCACCAGCCGAGACGTTCCCTTGTAGCCCTTGCCGAGGGCGGCTGCTGCTGCGGTCCAGCCGGTGTCGTAGTCGACGGTGTGGACTTCGTGTCCTGCGTCTCGGGCGTCGGCCGCCGTGAGGCCGACCGCCGCGATTTGCGGGTTGGTGAACACCACGCGGGGCATTGCTTTGATGTCTCCCCATGCCCGAGTCTCGGTGTTGCCGGCGATCGCCAGACCTGCGATCCGCGCCTGGTACTTGCCGGTGTGTGTCAGGAGTGATCGTCCGTTGGCGTCGCCGACCACGTACAGCCATCCTCCGTCGATTCCGGTCGCCCGTAGTTGGTCGTCGGTTTCGACGTATCTTCCCGGTTCGAGAGCAACCATGTCGAGCCCTACGTCGTCGGTGAGCGGGCGTCGGCCAACTGCAACGACGATCTCGTCGGCTACCAGCTCAACCGGTCCGTCGACTGTCTCGACATTGGCACGTACGGGAGCGTCGTCGTCCTCGCGCGAGACAGCTGTCATCTGTGAGTTGGTCATGACGGTGATGCCGATTCGTTCGAGTGCATGAGCGAGTTCGGCTCCGACGAATGGCTCTTCGCGGGGAAGGAGACGGTCGGCCATCTCGACGACGGTCACCTTTTCGGCACCGAGCGTCTTCCAGGCCTGCGCCATCTCGACTCCGACAACACCACCCCCGAGGATCATGAGTCGCTCCGGGACTTCATCGAGCGTCGTGATCTGGCGATTGTCCCATGAGCGAATCTCGGCCAGCCCTGTGATCGGCGGGATCGCAGCGACGGTTCCGGTGGCGATCACGACCGCGCTCGAGGCCTCGAAACGCGAGGTGGTGCCGTCGTCGTGGGCGACCTCGACGATCCTCGGGCCGGCCAAGCGGCCGTGGCCCCTGATCAGGTCGATATCTGCTTTCTGGAGCCACTCGACCTGACCCTGGTCGTCCCAGTTCGACGCGAGCGCGTTTCTCCGAGCCAGAGCCGCTTCGACGTCGAGGGTCGCGCCACTGACGCCGGGGGTGCGATTGGCGGCATCAATGGCCTCACCAGGCCGGAGGAGGGCCTTCGACGGCATGCACGCCCAGTAGGAGCATTCGCCCCCGACCAACTCGCGTTCAACGATGGCCGTCCGAAGGCCGTTCTGTTGGGCGACGTCGGCTGCGTTTTCACCCGCAGGTCCGGCGCCGATCACGATCACATCGAAGTCGCGGTTCAGCATCAGGGTGTCCTTTCGTGTCCGTACTTCGGCCAACGCGACATCCGACGGTTTCCTTCCGCGGCATGATGGGCTCGCCGAATGCTCGATCTACTGCTTCCCGAAACCGATGCCGGAGTGATCGCCCAGCTGCTTCTCGTGCTGGTGATGTGGCTGGGAGGCCTGTGGTCATTGAGGAATCGGCCAGACGCGCGTCTCGTGGTTGCTGGCGCCGGGCTGCTCATGTTGGGGTTGATCGGCCTTCGGGCGCTGCACTGAGCAGCCTTCGAATCGTCGGCCGGACGACAGTGTTTGGCGGGCCGCTGGTCGCGAATGGACCCATCGGAGGATCTTCGATGGTCGTTGACGGGACGTGAGCGACGAGCTTTGCCATACTTCATGCATGGACATCACCTCCCTCACCGCACCTGCCGTCAACGCAACCATCGCCCGCTGGACCCAGGACGGTCTGGTCGAGCGTTTCTGGCAAGGTGATCCCAGTGTCTGGTCGGACGATCCGGAGACGGGCGAGCTCGCCAATCGGTTGGGCTGGCTCGAGCTCCATCGGACAATGCGGCCTGAGATCGCCGAGATCGAACGGGTCGCAGCCGAGGTCGCCGAGCGGAGTGATCACGTCGTGCTGTGCGGGATGGGAGGATCCAGCCTCGCTCCCGATGTGTTCTCAGCCGTGTTCGGACCCGCCGAGGCATTCCCCGAGCTGATCGTCCTGGACTCCACCCACCCCGGGGCGGTCCAAGCGGTGCGATCGAGGATCGATCCTGATCGCACCAGCTTCGTGGTCTCGTCCAAGTCGGGGACGACACTCGAGACGTTGTCCTTCTTCCGATACTTCTGGGCGGAGACCGGCGGCGACGGCCGGCGTTTCATCGCCGTCACCGACCCCGACTCGAAGCTCAGTCGGCTCGGCAGGCAACGGGGCTTCCACGCCGTCTTCGAGGCCGACCCCAACGTCGGTGGGAGGTTTTCCGCCCTCACCCACTTCGGCCTCGTGCCTGCGGCGCTGATGGGCGTCGACATCTCGGGCCTGCTCGACGCAGCGGAGCGGCTCGCCGACCAGTCGAGTGCGAATGCCAATCGGGACCCGGTCGTCGGGATCGGGATCGGGCTCGGAGAGGCGGCCAAAGCAGGGCGGGACAAACTGACCATCCTCACTTCCCCCGGTCTCGCCGCCTTCCCGGCGTGGATGGAACAGCTGGTGGCAGAGAGCCTCGGCAAGGACGGAACCGGGATCGTTCCGATCGCCGACGAACCGGTGGGTGATCTAGGGGAGTACGGCGCCGACCGTGTGTTCCTGTCCTATCAACTCCAGGGCGAGAAGGGTCCCGATCTGGAACGCCTGTCAAAGGCTGGTTTCCCTGTGATCGGATTCGAATTGCCCACCCGGTCGTCGCTCGGCTACGAGATGTTGCGCGCTGAGGCCTTCACCGCCGTGGCAGGGGCGGTGATGGGCGTTCACCCGTTCAACCAGCCGAACGTGGAAGCTGCGAAGGACTTCGCACGGAAGGCGATGTCGGGTGATCTCGACCTCGGCGCGGTGGGCACGCTCAGCGGCTCCGATGCGGTCGCGGCGTTCGGCGACCTCGTCGGCCGCTTCGACGCCGGCGACTACTTCGGTGTGCATGCCTATCTTCCTCCCGACGACGGCCTGTGGGAAGCGATCACCCAGCTGCGACTCGAAGTGAGGCGTCGCAGCGGGGTGGCCACCACCGCCGGATGGGGCCCGAGGTTCCTGCACTCCACCGGTCAGCTGCACAAAGGCGGACCGTCGGGGGGCAGGTTCGTCCAGCTCGTCGACACGCCTTCGATGCAGCTCGCCGTGCCCGAGACCGACAACACCTTCGACGAGATCATCGGAGCCCAATCGACAGGTGACCATCAGGCGCTCGTCGAAGCAGGACGGGACGTCGTCCGTATCGACGTCGGTGACGACGCGATCGGCCTGGTGCTCTCGCTCATCGACGCGCTGTCGTGAGCGCTGCGCAGACGCCGGCGCCCGCCGCCGCCACGGTCGAGATCGAACCGCATCTGCTGGTCCTGTTCGGCGCGACGGGCGACCTCGCCAAGCGAAAGCTGATCCCTGCCCTGTACTCGCTGATGAAACGCCGGGACTTCGACGACACCACACGGGTTCTGGGAGTAGCCACCAGCAAGCTGACCGACGAGGACTACCGGGAGATCGCCAGGCAGGCCCTGATTGACGAGGGCGTCGACGCCGACGAGGCGCAGGCGTGGTGTGCAGAAGTCATCGAGTATCAGTCGGTCACGGAGGGTTTCGACGTGCTGGCCGACCGGATCGAAGGCATCGAGGCGGATGCCGGGCTGCCGGGTAATCGGGCCTACTACTTGGCGATCCCGCCAGGCGTGTTCGACGATACGGTCGAAGGACTCGCTTCGGCAGGGCTCGACCGGTCCGCAGGGTGGACCCGGGTCGTCGTCGAGAAGCCGTTCGGTGTCGATCTCGAGTCGGCGAAGGAGCTGAATCGGCTTTTGCACCGGTGGTTCGACGAGACTCAGATCTACCGAATCGACCATTATCTGGCGAAGGAGACGGTTCAGAACATCCTCGTCTTCCGGTTCGCCAACCCGATCTTCGAGTCTTCGTGGAACCGCGATCGGATCGATTCGGTCGAGATCACGTTCGCCGAGACGCTCGGCCTCGAGGGTCGCGCCGGGTACTTCGACAAGTCCGGCATGATCCGTGACGTCATCCAGAATCACGTGTTCCAGATCATGACGCTGATGGCGATGGAGCCGCCGGTCAGGCTCGATGCTGGTGCGATCAGGGATGAGAAGGTGAAGGTTCTGCGGTCCATCTACCCGATCGCTCCCTCTGGGATCGTGCGGGGTCAGTACACGTCGGGGTCGTACGACGACGCGGCCGTGCCCGGTTACCTCGATGAAGATGGGGTCGCCGGGGCATCGAGCACGGAGACCTATGCGGCGATGGAGGTCTGCATCGACAACTGGCGGTGGCGCGGCGTTCCCTTCTATCTCCGGGCGGGGAAGCGGCTTCCCGAGCGTCTCACCCAGGTGGTGGTGAGGTTCAAGCAGCCTCCGGTGTACCTCTTCGACGGTGAGGGAGCGTGTCGCGTGCACGCCAATGTGATGTACATCACCCTGCAACCTGACGAGGGTTTCGATCTCCGCTTCGACGTCAAGATCCCCGGCGAGGGCCTCGAACTGGCGCCGCAGTCACTCTCGTTCCGATATGGCGATGTCTTCTCGGATCTACCCGACGCCTACGAGACCCTGATCGTCGACTTCCTGATCGGTGACCAGACCCTTTTCGTTCGAGCCGACGAGGCCGAAGAGGCCTGGAGGATCCTCGGGCCTGTCGTGGAGCTCGACACGAAACCCGAGGCCTATGCGGCAGGCAGCTGGGGGCCGGAGGCTGCAGACGCCATCATCACCGCTGACGGCGACCACTGGCATCCCCAGCCCGATCACTGATCGACCACCTTTTCCGGGTTTCTCTGTAATTGCCTTGACACCGTATGCAGCGCATGCATACGGTTGCCTGGTCAACGAAAGGCCGCAAGCGATGATGGATCTCATGTTCCACATTTCCAACACGGACTGGAGCCCTGCAACGGGACTCCAGCTCGCTGCGTGCTCGACGCGTGTCACCGGCACCGCCAACCCGTTTGGCGAGACCAGTGACGCACTCGTCACGAGCCGAAGGCGGCCCGACCTCGTTTGACTCCTCGTAGGAGACCGATTGTCGAAGCCGCCGGACACCCGGCGGTTTTTCTTTTGGCCGCAGGGTTTCGAGACACCCACCACACGAAGACATTTCACGAGGAGACCAACGACATGAACATCTACGAAGACGGCCGATGTATCGACTCGGGTCAGCACGACCTGTTCTTCTCGGACCAACCGTCGGAACTGGCTGCGGCCCAAGAGATCTGTCTGGGCTGTGAGGTCCGGATCCTGTGCCTGCAGGAGGCCTTGGATCAGGCCATCGAATGGGGCGTCTGGGGCGGCGTCATCTTCTGGGACGGCCAACCCTTCTATCGCAAGCGTGGAAGAGGGCGGCCGTCACGAGAAGAGGCCAACCAGCCGCTGGAAGCGACCTTCGAGGAGTTACACCAACTGGTTCGCTCTGCCTGAGCGGAGGTGGGTGCCTCGATTGGATCGTCGATCGAACCGGAATGACCGGTCCGGTCGGCGATCTGTCGCGTCCGGGCTCAGCGCTGGATCGTGGAGAGAAGCGTGCCGGGCCTGCGCATCTTGGCGATCGCCTTGTGTTCGATCTGGCGGATGCGTTCCCGAGTCACGTTGAAATGCCGACCGACGTCGTCGAGTGTGCGCGGCTCGATGTCACCGAGTCCGTAGCGCATGATGATCACGTCGCGTTCGCGGTCGTTCAACTCTGCCATCACAATGCCGAGCTCGTCGATGCGGGAGGCGAGGAGAGCAACCTCGAAGGGGTCCATGGCGTCGACGTCCTCGATGAAGTCTCCGAGGGTCGCCGTCTCGTCACCTACTGGTTGATGGATGGACACCGGCTCGGGGGCGACGCGCTTGGCGTCCTTCACCTTGGTGAGCGTGAGCCCGGCCTCTTCGGCGATCTCTTCGAGCTTGGGCGCCCGGCCCAACCGTTTCACCAGTTCGTTCTCGGCGGCGTACACCTGGTTGATGGTGTCCATCATGTGGACGGGCACCCGGATGGTGCGGCTCTTGTCGGCGATCGCCCGGCTGATCGCCTGGCGGATCCACCACGTGGCGTAGGTGGAGAACTTGAAGCCCTTTCGATACTCGAACTTCTCGACGGCCCGGATGAGCCCCAGGTTGCCCTCTTGGATGAGATCGAGGAATGGGAGGCCGGCATGTTGGTATCGCTTGGCGATCGACACTACGAGGCGAAGGTTTGCCTGGATGAACCGTCGACGAGCGGCGACCCCACGGTCGACCTGGATCTCGAGCTTGGTTCTCTCTTTCTTCGAGTGGTCGCCTTCGGCCAGCTTCTGGGCGGCGACGGTTCCGGCCTCGATGCGCTTGGCCAGCATGACCTCGTCTTCGGCAGTGAGCAACTCGTAGGTCCCGATGCCATCGAGATAGCGTTTCACGGCCTCGTCGCCCGCATCCCACGCGTTCAGTTTTCTCGATGCCATCTGAATTCCTGACTTCCCCTTGGACGTGTTTCTGCTATCGGTCAGGAGCAGGGCGAAGTTGAGGACAGTTCTTCGCGCACAATGGAGCTAGTCATGCTTGTCTTGGATGCAGGTTCTCCGCCCTGTGAGACCAGGGTTCGAGGCGCTACCGTTTCGTTCGCCTACGGGCGTTTAGCTCAGTTGGGAGAGCGCTTCCCTTACAAGGAAGAGGTCGGCGGTTCGAGCCCGTCAACGCCCACCCCGAGAATCCCCTGTGTGGCAGGGGATTCGCCGTTTTCCTGGTCAGTGGCGACGGGGTCGGAGAACCCTCAACCCCACGGGAACCCCACAGCCGCCTTCTCGATTGCGTCGTCCAGGGCGTCGGCAGCGGCTCCGTCGAGTCCGTCGAAGAGATGCCCATAGGTGTCGAGGGTGGTCTTGATGGACGCATGCCCGAGGCGTTCCTGGAGGACCTTCGGGTGAACGTCTTCAGCGATCAGCAGTGCGAAGGCGGACCTCAGCGCCAAGCAGTGTGACGATGTCCGGCTTCTTCGGCTGGAGCAAGCGAGCCATTGGCCACATCGCGACGAACCGGACCGTGTGAGTCGGCTGATCATCGACTTCTTGACGACGTGATCGCCAGACCAGCGACCACTGCGGCATCGCCGACCGGATCCGCAGGAAGTAGCGAACAGTTCCGTAGTCCGAAGGCCCCGTCCTATTCAAGACGGGGCCTTCCTTGTGTTCGGAGCCAACCCTCCCTTCAAAACCTGCTCAAGTAACCCGCTCATTCACCTCATCCCGGCGACGGGTGGGATGCGAGGAGTTCGGCCAGTCCATCCGGATACAAGGGCCGTCCATCCGTAGGGGCATCCGGATCGATCCAGTACGCCGTGAACGATTGGTTCTCCTCGATACCGTCGACCTGGCCCTGCCGGTACATCGACGGTTCGATGAACCGTGCGTCGTAGATGAACACGATTTCGTGTCCGTCGTCGCCATCGAAGGTGAAGATGTTCTCCAGCACTCCCAGCAGGCGCAGGTCGGTTACCTCGGCTGAGAGTTCCTCCTCGATTTCTCGGAGGATCGCCTCTCGGCTCGTCTCTCCGAACTCGACCCGTCCGCCTACCGGCACCCAGAACGACTGGCCTTTGGTCGGGTCGTGCCCGTCGATCGCGAGGATTCGGTCCTCGTTGGTGAACACGCACACGGCCTTTACCCGGAGGTATCCGGTCAGCGGATCGGTCATCGACCGAAACGTAGCCTCTCGCGTCGAACTACTCCGGTGACGTGTGGTTCAGGATGGAGTCCGGCCGCGCCCCGAGCCGGTGGAACTCCTTGCGGGCGCTGCGAGTGCTCCGCTGGTGGATCGACCCGACCGGCTGACTGGCCCCAGGCGGTGACCGGGCGACGATCCGCCGGTGAATGAGCCACCGGCTGAGGGCGATCAGCCTCTGAGAGAGTCGACGTCGAACCCGACGCGCCCGACGATTGTCGCAATCGGCGTCGACCTCGGTCGTCAGCGAGGGTATCCGAGGTCCGACAGAGCGGTGGCGATCTCGTCGAGGATGGCAGGATCGTCGATCGTGGCCGGGGTGGTCCAGGTCTCGCCGTCTGCGATCTTGCGGATCGTCCCCCGCAGGATCTTGCCCGATCGGGTTTTGGGCAGCCGATCGACCACTGTGGCCGTCTTGAAGGCGGCCACCGGTCCGATGCGTTCCCGCACCATGCTCACCAGTTCGGTCGTGATGTCCTCGTGCTTGCGCGCGACGCCGGCCTTGAGCACGACGAACCCCATCGGTATCTGGCCCTTGAGGTCGTCCGCCACACCGACCACGGCGCACTCGGCGACATCGGGATGGGAGGCGAGGACCTCTTCCATCCCTCCTGTCGAGAGTCGGTGACCGGCCACGTTGATGATGTCGTCGATCCGGCTCATGATGGCCAGATAGCCGTCCTCGTCCTTGTAGCCGGCGTCGGCGGTGAGGTAGTAGCCCGGGTATCGGCTCAGGTAGGAGTCGACGTACCGCTGGTCGGCATTCCACAGGGTGGGAAGCGCCCCGGGAGGGAGCGGCAGCTTCACGGCAATCGCGCCGATCTCGCCGGCGGGGAGCTCGCTCCCGTCCTCGTCCAGCACCTGGATGTCGTAGCCCGGCACCGCCACCGTGGGCGAGCCCGGCTTGACCGGGAACTGCTCGATCCCCATCGGGTTCGAGGCCATTGGCCAGCCGGTCTCGGTCTGCCACCAGTGGTCGATCACCGGGACGCCGAGTCGCTCCTGCGCCCAGGCCAGCGTGTCAGGGTCGCACCGCTCTCCGGCCAGGAACAGCGTGCGGAACCCGGACAGGTCGTAGGGCTCCATGAAGGCACCGCCCGGGTCGTCGCGCTTGATCGCCCTGAAGGCAGTGGGAGCGGTGAACATCACAGAGACGCCGTGCTGGGAGATCACCCTCCAGAAGGCCCCGGGATCGGGGGTACCGACCGGCTTGCCTTCGTACAGCACGGTGGTGCAGCCGTGGATCAGGGGGGCGTAGACGATGTAGCTGTGCCCAACCACCCATCCGACGTCGGACGCTGCCCAGTACACCTCGCCGGGCGCGACGCCGTAGATGTTGGTCATGCTCCAGGCGACCGCGACCGCGTGGCCGCCGTTGTCCCTCACGACTCCCTTCGGCTGGCCGGTGGTGCCCGAGGTGTAGAGGATGTAGAGCGGGTCGGTGGCTTTCACCGGGACGCAGTCGGCGGCCTCGGCGTCGGCAACGAGTTCCGACCAGTCGAGGTCGCGGCCGGGGATCATCGTCGCCTCCGCCTGGGGACGCTGGAAGACCACGGTCGATTCGGGCTGGTGGGTGGCGAGTTCGATGGCGCCGTCCAGCAGCGGCTTGTAATGGACGATCCTCCCCGGCTCGATGCCACAGGAAGCCGACAGGATCACCTTGGGCCGGGCGTCGTCGATCCTCGTCGCCAGTTCCTTGGCGGCGAAGCCGCCGAACACGACCGAATGGATGGCCCCGAGTCTGGCGCAGGCCAGCATCGCCATCACCGCCTCGGGGATCATCGGCATGTAGATGATGACGCGATCACCCTTGGTGATGCCCAGCGATGCCAGCGCCCCAGCGAGCACTGCAACTTCGTCTCGAAGCTCTCGGTAGGTGTAGGTGCGGACGGTGTCGGTGACGGGGCTGTCGTACACGAGTGCGGTCTGGTCGGCGCGTTCGCCCAAGACGTGGCGGTCGAGGGCGTTGTGGCAGCTGTTGAGGACTCCGTCGGGAAACCAGCGATAGAACGGTGGGTTGGAGTCATCGAGCACACGTGTCGGCGCGACGTCCCAGTCGATCGCTCGGGCCGCGTCTCGCCAGAATCCGACCGGATCCGAGAGTGAGCGCCGGTAGATCTCGTCGTATCCCATCTCGTCGTCCTTCTTCCCTCCGGTCTCGAGTCTCGTTGACGACACTACTCAGACGATCTTTCGGTTGGCCCGTCCGGACTGCCGGCCAAGCACGTGATGGGTGGCCGGAGTCGAGTCCTCCCGCCTCAGAAGACTCGGGCACATCGCGTTGATGCTCATCATCACCTTTGCAATAGCCACCGCCATCGAACAGGGCATCCAGCCTCTTCTGTTCCCAGCCTGAACCGAAGACACCCTCAAAAACCTGGGCGACCATAAGTGCCGATATGGGCGCTCTCGATCAGACCGGATGGCGGTCTTGCTGCTCGTTGAAGAACTGACGCCCAACTGCTCCAGAAGACCCGTTTGAAAGGTCACTCATTGTCGACTAGCCGCCTGGTCGGCACCTCCGGCTGTATCTCGCATGGCCTCTTCCTCG
Organism: uncultured bacterium; assembly: GCA_965364515.1. Taxonomy (GTDB): domain Bacteria; phylum Actinomycetota; class Acidimicrobiia; order Spongiisociales; family ZC4RG35; genus JAHEDH01. The sequence continues at coordinate 755 of CBDTXZ010000027.1, read as the reverse complement.
ATTCGCCAGAAGCCACCAGTCCTGCCCAGTTCGCCAAGTCGATCGAACCAGTCCTCGTAGTAGGGGTCGATGTGGTCGAGATAGTCAGGTTCGAGACGCCGAGAGAACAGGTCCGCCCCCATTACGTAGCCCCAGTTCTTGACTGGCATGATCGCTTCGTGTGAGTCGGAGTCGTAGGACGACCAGCCGATGACGTGTTCTTCCGACCGGAAGAGATTCATGTTGTTTCAGAGAAAGCTCGCCCGCTTGTCCCAATCGGCACTGGACAGAGGCTTGTTCATGTGCCCAACCGCTGAGACAGGATCGACATCCAGGATTTCGCCGTTGCGTTGGATCACCGTGACCGCGTCACCGCAGTCGAGACAAAACGAGTCCACGCGGACATCTCGATCAGGAACCACCCATGTTGCGGCGAGAGCCTCCAGTCCGCACTGGCCGTACCAACGCTGCTCTCCATCGATGCTGATCAAGTGATTCGTTGGAATGCTGCTGAAAGGTGCCCAGCACTCTACAAAGTCGGTATCTGACAAGAACCAGCTACCAATGCCGGCCTGAGCCGCTGCACGCTGCAGTTCCAAAGCCCGTTCGACTCCCACCCTGAGAATCGTCGACAGCTCAGTGAAGTGCGGTGCGCGTCCCTGCTCGACAATGAACTGCAGGGTCTCGACGTACGCTCTTTTCACTTCCAAGTCAACAGTCATGCCCAGCTCAGTCGAAGCGGCCCGGTCCATGCTAAACCCCACGATCCCTGGGTG
>CBDTXZ010000026.1:0-24732 GCA_965364515.1 uncultured bacterium | reverse complement strand
TTCCGTGGTGGTCGTCTCGGGCGCGGCTGTGGTCTCAGGGGTTTCCGCGGCCGTGGTCACCGTGGTCGATGGCGCCGGCGCCGTCGTCTCCACCGCGGCTTCTCCCCCGCAGGCCGCCATCACGAGGGCGGCGGCGGCCAGAAGTGCTACACGTTGCTTCATCGGAGTCTTCTCCATCGCGACTGTCGGTACTTCCATCGGTCTCGTCTCCCCCTATCTGTACCACACCTTCGGACCTGACGCGGTCGACCGCCGACAGGCGATCGACCGGCCAGCGGACGTATCACTCCACGGTGACGGTCTTGGCGAGGTTGCGGGGCTTGTCGACGTCGAGGCCCTTGGCGGTGGCGATGTGATAGGCCAAGAACTGCAATGGGACCACTGCGTTCACCGTGCAAATCAGATCGGGGCTGTTCGGGACGGCGATGACGTGGTCGGCCACGCTCGCCACCTCGTCCTCGTCACCCTCCTCGACGACCATCACGATCGTTCCACCGCGGGCCTTCATCTCCTCCATGTTCGACAGGGTCTTGCCACGCACGTGGCTGTCGGTGGCCACGCCGATCACCACCACGCCCTTCTCGATGAGAGAGATCGGCCCGTGTTTCATCTCCCCGGCCGGATACCCCTCAGCTCGCACGTAGGCGATCTCCTTCAGCTTCAAGGCACCCTCCATCGCGACCGGGAAGTCACCGGCGCGTCCCAGGAAGAAGAAGTCGCGGGTGTCCTGCCACCCGGCGGTCATCTTCTCGATCTCGCCCTCCAGCGCGAGCGCCTTCTCGACCTTTTCGGGCAGCTCCTGGATCGCCTCGACCAGGTTCCCGACGGTTCCGGGGTCGAGCGCACCGCGCCGCTGCGCCAGATACAGGCCGAACAGCTGCAGCATCACCAACTGCGTCGTGAACGTCTTCGTGGCGGCCACACCGATCTCCGGACCCGATCGCGTGTACAGGACGGCGTCTGCATCCCTGGCCAGCGCCGAGTCGACCACGTTGGAGAGCCCGACGACGGTCGCACCCTGCGCCTTGGCGTACCTGATGGCGGCGAGCGTGTCGATCGTCTCGCCGGACTGGCTGATCCCGATCACCAGCGAGCGGTCGTCGAGCACGGGATCCCGATATCTGAACTCGCTGGCGATGTCGATCTCCACCGGGAGCCTGGTCCAGCGCTCGATGGCGTACTTGGCCATCATGGCGGCGTGGTAGCTCGTGCCGCAGGCGATGACGAACACCTTGTCGATCATCCTGACGATCCTGTCGTCCAGCTCGAGCTCGGAGAACCCGATGCGCCCGGTGCCGTCGATCCGGCCCCGCAGCGTGTCGGTGATCGCGGTGGGCTGCTCGTTGATCTCCTTGAGCATGAACGTGGAGTAGCCGCCCTTCTCCGCCGCCTCCAGATCCCACTCGATCTGACGCTCCTCGAGCGGCACCTCGATGCCGTCGAGATCCGTGATGATGATCGAGTCGGCCGTCAGGTCCACCACCCGGTCATCGTCGACGGCGATCACGTTCTTCGTGTGCCGCAGGAAGGCCGGTATGTCGGAGGCCAGGAAATTCTCGCCGTCGCCTCGTCCGATCACGAGCGGGGAGCCGCGCCGAGCTGCGATGATCCGCTCCGGCTCGTCGGTTCGAATCACTGCGATCGCCAGCGCACCGTCGGCCAACTTCATGACGTCTCGAACCGCGTCCGCCAGGTCCATCTCCGCACGGTCTTCGATCATGTGGGCGATGACCTCGGTGTCGGTCTCGGAAGCGAACTCGTGGCCGTCGGCGATCAGCTTCGCCCGGAGGGCTGCCCAGTTCTCGACGATGCCGTTGTGGATGACGGCAACGGTGCCGTCACAGTCCCGGTGAGGATGGGCGTTGCTGGTGGTCGGAGCTCCGTGGGTCGCCCACCGGGTGTGTCCGATGCCGACCGACCCTGCGACCGGCTCGGTCTCGAGGGCCACGACGAGGTCGGCCATCCGACCCGCGGTCTTGGTCACTGCGAGCCCGTCGGGTCCGATCAGCGCGACCCCGGCGGAGTCGTAACCTCGGTACTCGAGGCCTTCGAGTCCGGGGACGAGCACATCGAGCGCAGCCTTCGGGCCCACGTATCCGACGATTCCACACATGGTGATCTCCTTGTCCGCGCACGACACAGAGCAGTGCGCGAGTTCACGTATCTCTGGATACGGGTCTGGAGACCGGAGAACACCGACGACGTTCGTCGGGCCACGTCGACCGAGCCTCTGTGCCGCGGATCGCTCCGTGGGTTTGCTCTCGATCGTGACGACCGTGGTGGCCGGGAAGGCATCCGCCGAAGACTTCGATGACCTTCCTCCTCGTCACCTGGGCGTGCCCAGGTCTGGCGCTGTGGGTTGTCCGTTGCCGGTCTGTTGTCAATGCCCCGAGGGGCAGGTGAAACGGTACCACAACACACCGGTGGGTTCGATGGACGGGCCTACCAGCGTCCACCGTTGTGAGGACATCCGTTCCACGCCGGCACGTCGTTGGTCCACGGGTCGACCGCCCACGCCGGCAGCTCCGGACCTCGTCTGCCGCGGAAGTCGGGATCGGTCGAGGCGAACCTCGGCAGCACCGGCACCTTGACCCGGTTGTTGACCTCGTCGTCGAAGTTCGTGTTCACGACCGCCCAGGGACTCCATCCGCCCCATCCGTTCCGGTTGGCGTACTGGTACCAGAGGTAGTTGACGGCTCCGTAGGCGTTGTCGACGGGGTCGTAACGCGACCCGCCGGCTCCGAAGCGGTTCATCTCGGTCCGACCCATCTGGAACAGACCGGCGTACCCGAACCCGTTGGAGCCCGTGAGGGCCCGATGTTGGTACCCGATCGACTCGCAGTATGAGACCACGACCGCTTCTGCCGCCATCTGCTCGGCAAGGCTCTCGAACCCCCAGACTCTCGCACCGTCCCAGCCGCGGACCCGTGAAGGTGCGACTTCGTCGAGACCCTTGAGGGAGAGAACACACTCGAACAAAGACGACGTCATCTTGGCGATGGCATTGCGATCCCACCTTCCGTTCGGAGTGAGATCGATCTCTCGGGCCCGATCACGGCACTCGGCCCCAGTCGCCGGCGGCGGACGGTGTGACGGGAGCTCGCCGACGTCGGAGACGATGTCGTCTTCGAACCCGACAGCCGTCATGGACTGTCTCCTGCGGTCCATCGTGTCGGCCTCCTGCTGGGCAGCGAGCAGCTCCTCGGGAGAGGGCGGCGGAAGGGTCGTGGTGGTGGTGTGGCGCCGTTCCATCTCGAAGGATGGATCCGCCATGGTCGACGGTGTCTCGAACGTCGACACCGTCGCCTCGGGGAGGACGAACTCAACGGCGGGCTCGAACTTGATCGGCTCGGGGTCAGGGGTGATCTCGACGGCCGACGTGACGATGAATCCAGGTTCCGGCTCCCCCGGCATGGCAACGGCGACCATCGACCCGATGAGCGTCACGGCGGTGGCGATTCCGAGGAGTGAGGCGACCTTGGAGGACACGGACGGAATCGCTGTGGCGGGTCTGGACCGGGACGGCGGAAGAGGGCGCCACGATGCTTCGTGACGCCCTCTCGCGGCATTTGGTGCCAGCGCATCGAGTATCCGGATGAATCGCATCGACAGGAACCCTGTCGACCGATCACACGTGGGACTGAAGCGCTTCCGACCCGATACGGGCGGATTCGCCGCCTACATCCAGGAACTCGTGTGATCGAGGATGTAGAGGCTGACGTCACGGGCGCGCTCGAGCGCATCGCACAACTGCTCGCGTCCCATGAGAATCGACACCAAAGAGACGCTGCTCTTCCCGACCAGGTGCAGCCGTCGCTCCGGGGCGTCGGTGACCGCACCGTAGGAGTCGATCGCCGACACCTCGATCGGGAGATCCGCTCCGGCGACGCCGGCGAGGTCGGTGGCGAGGATCAGCAGATCGGGCGGGGAGCCAAGAGGCGGGATCTGCCAGTTGAAGAAGAGCTGAAGGTGGAAGTCGTCCTCCGGCTCCTCGAAGTCGTCGAGTTCGATCAACCGATCCTGGAAGGCGAGCAGGATGCGCGGATCGACGTCGAGCGAGAGATGGAGATCCAGCGGTCCACTGCAGGCCTCCTCGGGGTGCACATCGACTTCCCACGATTGCCGAAGCGAGTAGGTCTCCACGAAATGCCGTTCATCGTGCACGTGAAATCCGTGTTCGATGGCGTGCTCTTTGAGGTCGGTTACGAAACCGGGAATGTCGATCGCCATGTGACACCCCAGCCTATCCACCTCGTCTGACAGTTCGAGGCCTCAGCGCACGTCGCATCCGATGCGACCGCCGGCCACCACGGCATCGAAGTCGAGCCACCTCCGGCATCGCCATACGATGCGGTGATGGTTCGCATCCTCGCCATTGCCGACGAGACCACACCCTCGCTGAGCGTCGGTCGGATCAGGAGCATCGCCCCCGATCTGGTCGTTGCCTGCGGCGACCTGCCCTTCGACTACATCGACTACGTGGCGTCGGCTGCGAACACCTCCTATCTCTACGTCCCGGGAAACCACGATCCCGACCTCAACCCGAAGCCCATTCCGACGCTGACGCCCGACCCGTGGGATCTGGGTGGATCGGATCCGACCGGCCCTGTGGGTGGCGTGAACCTGGATGGACGGGTCGCAACCTGGAAAGGGCTCACGTTCGCAGGCTTGGGGGGCTCGATTCGGTATCGTCCCGGGCCGAACCAGTACTCGGAGCTTCAGATGCGAATGCGAGTCCTCAGAGTCGAGGCGAAGGCCCGGTGGCGAGCGTTGACCCGCAGAGGCGGCATCGACGTTCTCGTCACCCACTCGCCCCCGAGGGGCTACGGAGACCTCGACGACGTCGCCCATCGCGGATTCGAGTCGTTTCGAGGGCTGGTGGAGAGGCTCGAGCCGGAGATCATGATCCACGGACACGTCCACCCGCACGGATTCGAGAAGCCGGACAGGTCTCTCGGCAACTCCAGACTCGTCAACGTCGTTCCGTTCAAGGTGATCGAGGTGAACTCGTGACTTGGGATGGCCTGCCCGACGTATCGACATATCCGAAGGCTCGTCGCAAGGAGTTGTTCCGCCGGATCGGAGGCATCCTCACGGGCAACCGGCCTGGCCCACTGCTGACGCTCGAGGAGGTGCAGGAGACACTCCGGAGCTATCAACAGTCGTACATGGGGATCCGATCGATCCCGGTGGCCTCGATCATCGGGTCGGTGTCGCGGAGCGACGACTTCGATGACGAGTTCCTACCTCGCTCAGATGCCATGGAGGAGCGTTGGGAGAGTGTGGAACGATACTTCGCCGACCGGCCGTTCCCGCCGATCAACGTCTACAAGGTCGGTGATGCCTACTTCGTGTCCGATGGCCACCATCGAGTGGCGATCGCCAAGCAGCGCGACGTGGAGTTCATCGACGCAGAGGTCATCGAGGTCCAGACACCGTACGCAGTGACGCCGGACACCGACGTCGCCGGCCTCGTCCACCTTGGTCAGCAGCGGCTCTTCATGGAGGACAGTGGACTCTCGGAGGTCCGTCCGACCACTGAGTTCAGATTCACCCGGCCCGAGAGCTATCGAGCTCTCTTGGACAACGTCAAGGTCCACGGGTGGGATCTGCTGGTCGAGCGCCAGACCTACGTCTCCAGAGAGGAGATCGCACTCGACTGGTACGTGCGGGTGTATTCGCCCACCGTGCAGCAGATCAAGGAGACCGGCCTGGCAGCGATGCTCGACGACATGACCGCCGACGACATCTACCTCTGGGTCACCGAGCAATGGCGTCATCAGTTCCATGCACGGGGCGGTCTCTCGTTCGAGCAGATCATCGACGAGGCGGCCGCCGAGGAGTCCGACAAGCTGACCTCGAAGGCCAAGGCCGCCGCCGGCAGGGTCGACGACGCCATCGGCGACGTCGTCGACAAGGTCAAGAAGCGGCCGGAGGTCTGACTCCCTGAACCGAAGCAGCTCCCGGACGAGACGTCCGGGAGCTGCACAGCCTGATCGGGTGACGGGATGACCTCGATGTCAACCGCGGTAGACGGCAGCGAGCGACTCGATGGCCTGACCGAGCGTGTCGATGTGCACGCCGAGCCCGCGCTGGACCGTGTTGGACTCGATTCTCCCACCGGAGAGCGATTCGAAGAACGCTCCGGCCGCCTCGCCGTAGCCTCCGAGATCGAGCTTTGCCTGCTCGACTACGGCCTCGTCCCCGGTGAGTGCCCCGACCGCGTAGTCGACGAAGAAGCCGACATGCTCCCGCCACAGGTCCAAGAACGGCTGACGGCTGCCGGCATCGACGGAGCCGATGAGGTCGGCCAACGCCACGCTGTTCTCGTCGAGTGTGGCCGCCGCGGCGCCAAAGGCCTCGGAATCCAGACCCGCGGAGTAAGCCGTCTTGACTGCGATGCCCGCCAGGTAGGCGTGCTCCTCGAGAAGCGTCGAAAGGGTTGCGAGAGTCACCGATGCAGGGGAGTCGACCGAACCTTCCATCCCCGTTGCTGAGACGACTGCCGTGGCAATCGCTCGTGCCGAGCCGTCGACGCCCACATGATGCGCCGCCGTCTTCAGCTGGGCGAACACCGAGACATCGCCTGCGACGGCAGCATCGATGGCAGCCGTCAGCGTATCGATGTGGCCGGCCAGGCTCTCCTGGGTCGCAGAGGAGGGAAGCTCACCAGCAGTGATCTCCTCGAAGAATGCCCCTGCGGCCTCTCCGTAGGAGCCGAGGTCGAGGAGCGCCTGCTCCTTGGCTTCGGAATCGGACGAGGCCTCGGCGAGCGTGTAGTCGACGAAGAATCCGATGTGTTGCCGCCAGAGCTCGAGGAACGCTGTCTCGTTCTCGTCACCTGCAACCGAACCGATGACGCCAGCGAGTTCGATCGAGTTGCCGTCGAGGGTGTCGGCTGCCTGCACAAAGGCGTTGGAGTCGAACCCCATCTCGAGGCCGATGTCGATCGCGATACCGGCGAGGTAGACGTGCTCCTGCAGCAGGGTCGACAGGGTGGCGAACGTCTGAGCGGCCGGGCTGGCCACCGAGCCATCCAGACCGAGCGCCTCGTCGAGCCCGGCAGCGAGCGTGGCGGCATTGCCGTTGTTGCCCACTGCTTCGGCTGCGACCTGGAGTTCGAGGAACGGCATCGGCGGCAGCGATTCGACGCTGTCGGCGTCGGTCTGGTCCATCGAGTCGTCCATCTCCGACATCTCACTGGATCCGTCGTCGAGGGAGGTCGTGGTCGTGGTCGGCTCAACTGCGGTGGTCGGTGTCGTCTCACCGACGGTCTCCTCGTCGGCTGCGCACGCGCCGGCGATCAACGCCAGGACGGCAGCCGATGCGACGAGCTTTCTGTTGATGGGATTCATGGTGGTTCCTTCGCTTGCGGTGACGGCACTTCAGCCGTCCTTCCACCACGGTTCGGAACCGCACTGGTCACGGATTGGTCGAATCTCCGTCCCGATCGGATCTGTACAGTCAGCGGTCTCCGTGACACGCATCAGACGCATTCGACGAGACGAAGCCGGCTGTTACCGCGACGTTCGGCTCCGCGCTCTCCAAGATGCTCCGTCCGCCTTCGCCACCACGTTGGCGGAGGCGTTGGAGTTCTCCGACGACGTCTGGATCCGACGGACTCGAGATGCGGCGGCCGGGCCCGACTCGACGCTCTATCTCGCGTGGGACCCGGATGGCGAATGCACCGGCATGGTTGCGGCGATCCGGAACGTGGTGGAGCCATCGACCGCCGACCTGATCTCGATGTGGGTGGCCCCGAACGCCCGCGGGTCGGGCGCCGGCAGGGGTCTCGTGCGTCACGTCATCGAGTGGGCATCGGAGTCGGGATATCGACGGGTCGAGCTCTGGGTCACGAGAGGCAACGAGTCGGCGCAGCGGTTGTATCGAGGGCTCGGATTCGTCGAGACGGGCGACGTCAAGCCGCTTCCTTCCGATCCCTGCAAGGACGAGTCACGCATGCGACTCGACCTGGGAGCTCAGACTTCCTGAGCTACGAGGATCTCACCGGTCGGGGCAATGGAGCCACCCGCCGGCTCGATCGTGAGCCCGAGGACGAGCCCGGGCCTGACATCTCCATCGAGCAGGACCAGTGCGCCGCCGTCGCTGTCCGGCTGGAACACTCCGGCCGATTTCGGTCCCTCGTCCCCGATGAGCCACAGCTGGTATGTCTCGCTCTCGGACACCTCGGACAATCCGACAGCCGAGAAAACGGCGTCGCCGGACGGCGTGTAGACGACTTCTGCAAACGAGACCACGTCGGCTTCGACCGTGACGGTGACCGCATCGGCGCTTGCCAGCACCGAGTCGATGCGGTCCTGTTCGGACTCGGGTCCGAGGCCGATCACGAAGACCAGGGCAGCGATGGCGGCGGCAGCAGCGATGAGTGGGGCGACTCGTCGGAAGAAGGGTGTGACCGTGGCTCCAGCGCCTCCGGAAGAGTCGATCCGGTCCATGACTTCGCCCTTCATCCCCGGGGGCGCAGGCTCGGCGACGGCGAGTGCAAGAGCCTCGACGCCGACGTCGTACTCGGCGAGTTCGGCGCGGCACTGATCGCATCCGGAGAGATGGGCTTCGAACGCCGACCGCTCCTCGTCCGAGAGCGCGTCGAGGGCGTAGAAAGCTGCGAGTTCGTGAATGTCAGCCATGCGCGGCTCCCATCTCGGCCGAGAGTCGTTTCAAACCGTCCCGGATCCGCGTCTTGACGGTACCGAGCGGCGCTCCCAACGCCTCCGCGACTTGGGTGTGGGTGAGGTCCTGATAGAAGGCCAGCTCGAGTGCCTGGCGTTGCAGATCGGTGAGCGCGTCCATTGCACGACGCACACGATGGTGCTCATCGGTGACCTCCACCTGTTCGCCCACCGGGTCGGGTCGGGTGCCCGCCTCCACGGTGACGCGCTCTTCGCGACTCCTCGAGGACTCGGACGATCGAACTACGTCGATGGCTCTTCTTCGCGTCATCACGGCGATCCACGTGATCGCAGAGCCTCGGGCGGGGTCGAATCGATCTGCCTTGTTCCAGACCTCGAAGAGCACGTCCTGGGCGATCTCCTGAGCCCGCGACGGATCCACGACCACCTTCTTCGCCAGGCCGTAGACAGTGTCGGCCACCTCGTCGTACAGGTCGGAGTATGCCGCCCGATCACCGCCCGCGACCCGAACGAGGAGTCCTTCGAGGCTCTGCGTCACGTCATCCACCACACCGGCCACAGGGCGACGTGACCGAGCCGGCACGATTTTCGGGGCAGCCATCACGAGTGTCATGGCCAACGGTTCGGAGTCCGGCCGTGGTCGGATTGGGTGAATGGGACCACATGTGCCCACGGTAGGCAAGGCGGATCGTCACTCTCGTCGGAAGTATCCGATCACGAGGCCGGCGAGAAAGGAGAGCACACCGACCCTGGCGATCAGGTCGGTCGTGGCGGCGGCGCGGACCTCGTCGGCGGTGATGTCAGGCTCACGGCGCTCCACTCGAATGGACGGTTGGACCACGTCACCGTGTTGCACGTAGTCGGCGTAGGTCTTCGTGAACTCCGCACCGAAGAGGAAGATCTGGGCGAGGATGAACACCGTGAAGAGAATGAGGACCGCACCTCCGGCGAAGCCGCCCGCCGAGAAGCTCGGTCCGTCGCCTCCATCGGCCTGAAGCGAGAAGTACACACCGACTGCAACCGCGCCCGCGGCGAACACGACAGCTGTCACCGCCCCACCGCGCCACGATGCCTTCCATGGGATCTTCACGACCGTGAAGGTCTGAAACTGGATCCCGAAGACCATGATCAGGAGTCCCAGCGTTACCAGGGGGCCGGCGATGGCGATCAACGGACGGAAGACATCCCGATCGAGCCCGACGTTCTCGATCAGGTCGAGGACGAACGATCCGGCGCCCGAGACGACGGCATTGGCCGCAAACAGGACGACCAGGATGGCACCCAACAAGAGCACGGCCAGAGCCCCGATCGCCCTTCCACGCAACACGGCGAGAATGCCCTTCGTCCGGTCGAGGGGAGCATGGAAGATCGAGTTCAACGAACTCTGGATCTCGAAGAAGAGACTCGAGGCCGTGAACAGGAAGATGCCGAGGCCGATCGCGCCGGTGGTGGTGGCACCGTCTCTCGCGTTGGTCATGATGCTGTCGATGGTTTCCGACAGCGGTTCGCTGAGTTTTGCGACCTCGCCAACGAGTTGCTCTTGGACCGTCTCACACGATTCGTCTCCGACCTCACAGTCGGATGCAGGGGCATCGAGAAACAGCGCGGCCACGGAGACGGCGACGAGCAACAACGGAGCGAGCGCAAACACCGTCCGATAGGCGATGGCGGCGGCCATTCGGCTCGCCTTGTCCTGCCCGAACTCTTTACCCGCTGCTTTCAGCATCGCCAGGATGCGCCGATGCAACGGTGCGCTCTGATCGACCTCGCTCACGGGTTCGAGCGTAACCGGGAGGGGTTTCGACCATGGGATCCGAACGCAGCGATGGTCGAACTTCGCAGAGTTCCACCGCGACCCGGTGGCGCCATCCCTGAGGCGACCCCGAAGTGCTCAGGGTCACGAGGGGGAGAGACCCCATGGCGGGCGGGTGCCGCATACCCGACGATGGCCCCATGCAACAGACACAGACATCGCCGCTCGAGCGGCCCCGAACCGGTCGGGTCTTCACCGGAGTCAGTTCCGCCATCGCCGAGCGCACGGGCATCGAACGTCGCTGGGTGCGAGCCGCATTCGTGGTTTCGAGTTTCGCAGCCGGTCTCGGCATCGTCGCATACGCCTTTGCGACGATTGCGATTCGGTCCGAAGGCGAAGCCCACACGCCGTTCCAGCAGTGGATCATCCGATTCGACGAATCCGACACGCTGAGCCAGAAGGCCGGCTGGTGGATGATCTCGGCGCTGGTGCTGGCCGGAATCGCCGCCGTCACCTTCCTCCAGGGACCGTTCGTCGTCCTCGGGCTGCTGGCACTGGGCGGATGGCTGGCCGCACGACCCACCGCGGTTGCCGGCGCCGGCGTGGAAGCGAGCGCAGCATGACCGCAGTCAAGATCATCTCCGGCATCCTCGCCACGATCGTGGGCATGGTCGCCGTCCCGCTCCTCGTGATCGGGGCGGGCGTGTTCTCACTGGCCGACGGCGAAGGCGCCGAACTGCCCTCCATCAGCGCAACCACCTTCGGCCGTGCGATGAGCTTCGGCCATGTCGACCTCGATCTGGATGGGCAGAGTTCGGGTTGGGAGGACTTCGACCGGGTCACCGTCGGAGTCGAAGGCAGGGACCTGTTCATCGGCGTTGCGACGTCCGACGACGTCGACCGTTTTCTCCGCTCCGACCTCGCACCGTCACAGACCGACATCTGGCTCAGTGAGTCCTCCGGGACGGATCCCGTCATCGACATCGACATGGATGGCCGGTGGACGGCAGTCGTGATGAACAGCGACGGCTCGCGGGGTGTGGACGCAGAAGTGAACGTCACGCTTCCTGCGACTCCGGTGCGCATCGCGGGCACCGCCGTCCTCGGCGCGGGCGCGATGGCGGCGATCGCTTCTGCGCTGCTGTTCGTCGTCGCCTTTCGACGCCCGGCCGCAGGTCCCCCGCCGGCTGCTCAACGCGAGCCAGAACTCGTCTGATCGACCTCGTCTCCCAGGAACGAGGAGCCGGGCCCTCGAGGGCCCGGCTCCTCGCGCGTCAGTCGGTCACGCCGAGTGCAGCGGGCAGCACACCGGCGAGCAGGTTGTCCCAGTCACTGATGCCGCAGCCGTCGGTGCGATCGATCGTTGTCGCGATCGGCCGTCCGTCGATGGTTCCGTCCATCCGGGCGACGTCCGGTCCTCCGTAGATCTCGGTGCACACCCGCTCAGGAGGCGGCGACGCGAGCCTCGCCTGTACGGCGGGCTCCGCAAGACGGGAACACGCAGTCTCTCCGGACAACGATTCGATGCCGGTGATCGTGGCGGTGTCACTCAGGCACGTGACGCGATACTCGACGGTCTCGGCGTCGGGATGTTCGATGGTGATCGTCAGGTCGGCCACGGGGTACGGCGAGCCGGGCGGCTCTGCGCCGTCTCCGGTACCGCCGTCTGGCTCGAGTGGCAACGGGTCGTCGCTCGTGTCTCCGCCGCATGCGGCGAGGACCACCGTCACGATGGCCACCAAGGCGAGTAGCCGCCTCATGATGTCTCCTCAATCTCGTTGGAGCGCCTGTACCGGTGGGACGCTGCGACCCACCGAGAGGGTTCCGCTTCCCTCGCTACCGTCTCGGCGTGAGCACACGCCGACTCCTGCAACTCGTGGTCGGACTCGCACTCTTCGGGCTGGGTTCCGGCCTGATGGTGCAGTCCGACCTGGGGAATCCGCCGTGGGACGTGTTCCACGAGGGGTTCTCGCTCTCCAGCCCGCTCTCGATCGGCGTAGCAGCCATCGTCACGAGCTTCGGCGTGCTGCTGCTGTGGATCCCGCTGCGCGAGCGGCCGGGGGTGGGGACGCTCGCCAACGCAGTCTTGATCGGCGTCTTCATCGACCTCACCGTTCTGGCTGTCGAGACGCCGGACCGCCTCTGGCCGCGGATCGCGCTGATGCTCGTCGGGGTCCTGTTGGTGGGGATCGGCTCAGGGCTCTACATCGGGGTACGGCTCGGACCCGGACCCCGGGACGGGCTGATGACCGGACTCGCCCGGCGGGGCCTCTCGCTTCGCCTGGCGCGCACTGGAGTCGAGGCCGCGGCGCTGGCCGTGGGGTGGGCGCTCGGTGGAACGGTCGGCGTCGGGACGCTCGTGTTCGCGCTCGGGATCGGACCACTCGTCCAGGTGTTCCTCCCGCGGTTCGACATGGGCGATGCGGCACCGAACCGACGGTCGAGCGGTACGATCGGGCGATGACCGACCTCATCGAGCGGATCCGTGATTCGATCATCGGCGCGGACACCGCCGTTCAGACCCCGTTTGGTCTCAGGAGGGTCATCTACGCCGACTACACCGCCTCGGGTCGATCCCTCCGGATGATCGAGGACTTCATCACCGATCACGTCCTCCCGATGTACGCCAACACCCACACCGAAACCTCCGGGACCGGGCTGCAGACCACACGCTTTCGAGAAGACGCCAGGTCCATCATCAAAGAGAGTGTCGGGGGTGGCGACGAGCACGCCGTCATCTTCGCCGGCTCCGGATCGACTGGTGCCATCGACCGTCTGATCAACATCCTCGGTATTCGGATCCCCGCAGATCTCGAGGACCGGTATCACCTCTCGAACCAGATCTCGCCAGAAGAGCTCCCCGTCGTGTTCGTGGGGCCGTACGAGCACCACTCCAACGAACTCCCGTGGCGCGAGTCGATCGCCGAAGTGGTCGAGATCAAAGAGGACGCAGACGGTTACATCGATCTCGACGACCTCGAACGCCGGCTCATGGAGTACCAGGGCCGGCCGATGCTGATCGGCAGCTTCTCCGCGGCCTCGAACGTCACCGGCATCGTGTCGAACACCAGTGCCGTGTCCTCCATCCTGCACCGCTACGGCGCACTCTCGTTCTGGGACTTCGCCGCCGCCGCCCCCTATGTCGACATCGAGATGCGCTCCCCGTCGACCCACGGCGACGACTACAAGGACGCCATCTTCATCTCACCGCACAAGTTCATCGGCGGCCCGGGCACGCCGGGCGTGCTGGTGGCGAGACGCGACCTCCTCAAGAACCGAGTGCCTTCCGTGCCGGGCGGCGGCACCGTCTCGTACGTCAACGCCACCGAACATCGCTACCTGACCGACGCCGAACATCGCGAAGAGGGGGGCACGCCGGCGATCGTGGAGTCGATCAGGGCGGGGCTGGTGTTCAAGCTCAAGGAGGCCGTCGGCGCCGACACGATCAAAGCGATCGAGACCCGTCTCACCCGGAAGGCGATCGCGCGGCTCTCGGAGCATCCCAACATCGAGATCCTCGGCAACCCCGACGCCCACCGGCTCTCGATCCTGTCGTTCGTGATCTCGTCCCACGGTCGGTACCTGCACCACAACTACGTGGTGGCGCTGCTCAACGACCTGTTCGGAATCCAGGCGCGGGGCGGTTGCTCGTGTGCCGGACCGTACGGGCACCGCCTGCTCGGCATCGACGCAGAGCGGAGCATCCGCTTCGACCACGAGATCGCTGCAGGGTGCGAGGTCATCAAGCCGGGCTGGGCACGCGTCAACTTCAACTACTTCATCACCGAGACCGAGTTCGAGTTCATCCTCGAGGCGGTCGAGATCATCGCATCAGACGGCTGGAGGCTGCTCTCCGAGTACGTCTTCGGCGCCGCGACCGGCGGATGGAGACATCGCAGCGGGACACCACGGCCGCCGATGACGCTTCGTGATCTCTCGTTCGAGGAGGAGGGCCCGATGTTCGAGGACAGGCGGCAGACCGAGCCGCTGGATCGTCTCGCCGCCTACCTGGAGGAGGCGAGACGGATCCTTGCGACGGCTGAACCCTCTGCGGACGACCGACGGGGCCTGGACGGGACGGCCGAGCCGCTGCGCTGGTTCTTGCTGCCCACCGATCTCGTTCCTGTCTGAGCCCTCAGTCCCTGAGAAACTCCATCATCCGCTTCCACGCCTGTTCTGCGGCGTCCGGGTCGTAGTTGGGCCGCTCGGGTTCGAAGAACCAGTGTGAGGTCCCCGGATACGAATGGGACTCGACGGAGAGCCCGTTCAGACCGATCGTCGCCTCCATGAATGCGGCCTCGTCGGAGTCGACGAGTTCGTCGTCTTCTGCGAAGTGCAATTGGTAGGCCGCCTGTGCACCTGCGAAGTCGATGGTCTGGGTGCCGTAGAAGCTGACCACCCGAGACACTGCGTCGGGAATCCGGATCGATGCCCACAGACCGAGCGATGCCCCCATCGACATTCCCACGATCGACACCGGGTCGTCGGGGTCTGCGCAGCGCTCACGGACCAGATGCACGCTCGCCTGGGTGAGTGAGGCGAGGCGGTTGGCGTCGGCAGACTGCAGATGTTCACGCGCCGCGTCGACATCATCGAAGGTCGCCCCGGTCAAGAGGTCGGGGACGAGAACCGTGTGACCCTCGTCGGAGATCCGGTCGGCCATCCTGCGGACACCCGAGTCGAGCCCCCACCACGAATGCAGCAGCAGCAGCGGCCGTCCGGGACCGGACGGGGGTGACACGAAGTAGGCGGCGTCTTTCACACCGCGAGGGTACCGGTGACCGAATCGCTGTCAGAAGCTGGCAGGATGCCTCGATGCAACACGGACTGGCTCTCACCGTCGTCGCCGCCGGCCTCGCAGGGATCGGCGGAGTCGTTGCAGCCGATGTGTTCGCCACGGTGGATCCGGTCGTCGTCGCCCAGTACCGGTCGGTGATAGCGGCGGCCGTCCTGGTTCCGATCGCCTATCAGCGGAAGAAGACCGTCACCGGAGGACGACTCCCCCAGTTGGCGCTCTTCGGAGCGGTGGTGGCGGCGCTCACGATCACGTTCTACTGGTCGATCGACCGGCTCGGGGTCGGCCCGGGGGTGACGCTGCAGTTCACCGCTTCGGTGCCGGTGCTGCTGTGGCTGCGTTTCGCCCGGCACCGCAGCGTCCCGCCCAAGACGTGGCTGGCTGCCGCCATGGCCGTGGCAGGCACGGCAGTGATGCTGCGCGCCTGGGACGTCGAATCACTGGATGCGCTCGGGCTCACCGCCGGGATCGGCTCGATGATCCTGTACGCCGTCTACCTCCTGTTCGGAGAGTATCTGGGCACCCGGCTTCCCGATCTCACGATCATCGCCTACGGGTTTGCCTTCTCGGCGCTCATCTGGGTGGTCGTCGTCCCGCCGGCAATCATCGAAGCCTCCACCGGCGTCTGGCTCCAGATCGGCTGGGTGGGGTTGATGGGGACCGCCGCCCCGTTCCTGCTCATGGTGATGGCGCTCAGCCGTGTCGACTCCGGGAGCGTGGGAGTGGTGGCAACCTTCGAGCCGGTCGTCGCCGCCGGGGCCGCGTGGATGTTCCTCGGACAGGACCTCTCTGCGGTCCAGGTGGCGGGAGGCGTGATGGTGATCGCCTCGCTGATCGTCGTTCAGCGGGCGGTCGCCCCGTCGATCCCCGCCCACGTCTGACCTGGCTGGTTCTGCGACCACCTAGCCTCCGGGGGATGTCCGAGGCCATCGCTCCGCTCAAGATCAGGCAATTCCGAACGTTGTGGCTCGCTGCGATGTTCTCGAACCTCGGCTCGTTTCTCCAGGCGGTCGCCGGGTCCTGGCTGATGCTGGAATTGACCGGCTCGGCCACCTGGGTCGGCCTCATGGTGGCGTCCACCACGCTGCCCCTCTTCTTCCTCGCGCTCCCGGCAGGCGCGCTCGCCGACCTCATCGACCGTGGCACGATCCTGTTGGTGAGCCAAGGGCTCATGGGAGGCGCCGCCGCTGCGATGGCGATCGTCACCTATTCCGGCGACATCTCACCTGCGCTCCTCCTGACACTCGGGCTTCTGCTCGGTGTGGGAGTGGCCTTCAACCTCCCGGCGTGGCAGGCGATGGTGCCCGATCTCGTCCCCCGAGGGCTCGTGGCGAGCGCAGTGGCGCTCAACTCGGTGGCGTTCAACGTGGCCAGAGCCATCGGGCCCGCCATCGGCGGATTCATCCTCGCCACGTCGGGCCCGGAGCTCGCGTTCGGAATCAACGCGGTCAGCTACATCCTGGTCATCACGGTGATCTTCTCGATCCGCAGCCAGCTGACTGTCGCCGACCACGACGCCACGTCGATTCCGAATGCGATCGCGCTCGGCATCCGTTTCGCCAGATACACGGCGCCGTTCCGACGGCTTCTGCTGCTCGCATCGATGTTCGCCATCACATCGGCGGTGATCCAGTCGGTCCTGCCGACCCGCACCGAAGAGCTGGGTGGTGACGAGTTGGCGTACGGCGTGCTGCTCGGCGCGATGGGGCTCGGCGCGCTGATCGGCGCGTTCACCCGCAAGTCGGTCGTCGAGTCACTCGGCGAGCGATCGATCCCGATCACCATCACCGCGTTCGGGGTATTCGGCATCGTCGAGGGTCTTGCGGGAAACGTCACGGTCGCAGCCATCGCACTGGTGGCGATCGGCATGTGCTGGGTCTGGACACTCACCACCACCAACGCCACCGCCCAGCTCATGTCACCTCAGTGGGTGCGGGGCCGCACCATGAGCCTCTACACCCTGTCATTCGTGGGCATCATCCCGATCGGATCGATCATCGCCGGGGCGCTGGCAGACGCAATCGGCGCAGGTGCTGCCACCACGGCAATGTCGGTCGGGACCGTGATACTCGGCGCCAGCGCCCGCAGGTTCGCCGTCCCCGCGCTCGCCGACATCGAGAGCCCTGAGTTCACGGCCGAGCGGACCGGCCCCAGCCACGTATCGACCGAGGGCGGCCCTGTCATGGTCGTCAACACCTGGGTCATCGACCATGACCGGTTCGACGAATTCATCGCCATCATGAACGACGTGAAAGCGATTCGGATGCGGACGGGCGCCTACCGATGGCGGCTCTACCGCAACGCCTCGGACCCACATCGACTCTCCGAAGTGTTTCATCTGGTTTCGTGGGACGAGCACCTCGCACAGCATCGGCGAATCGACGACAGCTCGCGTGCACTGCTCCTCACGGCCAGAGACTTCGACCTCGAGCGTTCCCCCACCACCTATCACCTGATCGCAGTCGACACCGAGGCGCCCGCAGATTGGGAGGTCCTGGTCGCGGCCCACGCCGACTACCACGCTTCGGACGGGTCCATCCCCCTCTCGGATCGGTCCCAGGTCTCGGGACGGTGATCGCGCGACCGCGCCAGGTTTTCGATCGATGATGCAACCGATCGACCGCCGTCGGTGTTCTCAATGGTGATGGAGCAACTCTGTGAACGGCTCGCACGAGACCTGGACGCATCGTTCGGTGATCTCGTGGACGCGCTCGGCGACGACGTCTACTCGGGTCTGCGCCGGATCCACGGCGACGACGCGGCGGATCTGACTCAGGAGGCGTTCATTCGCGCCTATCGGGCGCTCAGCGGGTACGAGCCGGAGCGAATCAGGGAGCTCAGGTTGCGCGGCTGGGTCTGGACGATCGCCCTGAACCTCGGCCGCAATCATGCCCGAGATCGGGCGCGACGCCCTCAACCGGCCGAACTGCACGACATACACCCGGTCGAGGATCCCGAGCCGGTCGACGATCGACTCTGGCAGGAGCGGCTCTCGCTGCTCCCGACCGCCCAGCGAACGGCAGTCGTGCTGCGCCACGTCGTCGGCCTCGACTACGCCGAGCTGTCGGCGGCGGTCGGCAGGCCGGAGGGCACCGTCAAGGCAGACGTCAGCCGTGGTCTCGCCAGGCTCCGTTCGATCATCGAGGAGGAATCATGAACATCGAATCCGAGCTGAAGTCACTCACCTCACCGATGCCGCTCCCGGCCAAGGAGGCAGTTGCGTTGGGCACCGGTCTCGTCGACGGGTTCTCGGCCTTCGACTCGCCCCTGGGTGGGGTCGTGGTCGGCTTCAACGTGGTGGGCGTGTCGTTCGTCGAGCTCGCCGAGAGCTTCCGACCAGACGAACCGGTGCACGGCCGACGCGTGGTCGAGGCCGCTCCTCCCCGAGCGTGGGGCTCCAAGATCGAGCGGGCGATCGACCGTGGCCGACCGGCCGACCTGCCCGTCGACCTGCGCTCCGTCAGTGAGTTCCAACGCACGGTCCTCGAGGTCGCAGCAGCCATCCCGTTCGGACAGGTGCGGCCCTATGGCTGGCTGGCATCGGAGATCGGCAACCCGGGAGCGGTCCGGGCTGTCGGCTCGACGATGGCCAAGAATCCCGTCCCGCTGATCATTCCGTGTCATCGGGTGGTGCGTTCCGATGGGCGGATCGGCAACTATTCGCTCGGGGGCGCCCACAACAAGACCGCCCTGCTCGAGCACGAAGGCGTCGACATCGACCTGCTCTCGGCGCTGGCCGGCCGGCACATCCGGTACCTCGCAAGCGACACGACAGGGATCTTCTGTCATCCGACGTGCGCACACGCCCGGCGGATCACCGATGCCCACCGAGTCGAGCTGAAATCGGCGACGCAGGCCGTGTCGGCAGGGTTCAGACCGTGCAAGGTGTGTCGGCCGGTCTGAACGGCCGGAACTCATCGGCTCGTCGAAGCGATCGACTGGCCACGCGCAGGCCATCCGGCGGACCTCGCAGCTCGGGCGGCGCTCACCGACTGAGCCGTCGGCGAATCAAGCCATCCGCGTGACCGGTGACGTGCCGAAACGCCCTGCGGTCGCCGTTTTGATCGCGCTCCACCGATTGCCGGTCATCGAGACGACGAGCCTGGCGATTTCGGCCTGGGCGTCATCGTCTCCTTCGAACGCCTCGATCGCCCGCTCCGGGGCGACGTTGGCCACCGCCAGGATCGCCCCGGCCGCCCCCTGTGAGCCTGCGAGGCTGAGGAGGAACGGCGAACCCGGATAGAACGCTCCTGAGAACGCGTCCATCGTCGCGAACAACCGCCGGGCATCGCCGCTCGAGTCCTTCACTCCGGCGACACCGAAGCCCGGGAGCGCACCGGGCTCGAAGCCGGGAGTTGTGATCGCCGGGAAGTGATAGGCCAGAACCGGAACGCCGGCAGCCTCGCCGACCACTGCCCGGTAGTAGGCGGTGACGTCGACCGGAGCCGGTGGGGCGAGCGCGAGCACCGCGTCGGCGCCGGCGTCGATGGCGTCTCGTGTGAGGCGGACCGCCTGTCTGGGCGAGAGGTCACCCGTTCCGGCGATCACCGGGAGGCCATCGGCGACACCTCTCACCGCTTCGATCAGAGTGATCCGCTCGTCGCGGTCGAGCGACATCGGCTCGCCGGTGGTCCCGGCCACGACGAGAGCCGAGACGCCCAAGTCGACGAGCCGGGCCGCGTGCGCTGCCGTTGCCGGCGCATCCACGGCACCGGATCGATCGAACAGTGTGACCAGGGCCACTCCAACACCTGTGAACACCATGTCAGCGCCTCCTCAAGACCCCGAGCAGTATGGCGGGACGATCACGCCCGCACTGCGGAACGCACGCCGAGTGTGACGAAGAAGGCGGCGACCGCCACCACTGCGACCGTTGCACTGGCAGCCGTGTCCAGGTGGTACGAGGCGATCAGCCCGATGATCACAGACAGGACCCCGTACAGTGCCGAGACTCCGATCATCGCAGGGACGCGACGGGCGACCAGCGCAGCCGCAGCCGGCGGTGCGATCAGCAGCCCGAACACGAGCAAGGTTCCGACCGTCCGGAACGAGGCGACGACAGCCATCGTCACCAGGGCGAGCATGGCGATGTGCACGATCCGGGGTCGCATGCCGAGCATCGCCGCCTTCTGCTCGTTGAACGACAGCGCCAGGAACCCTCGATAGAGCCCGGCCGAGGCGGCGATCGCCACCGCCAGAGCGATGGCGAGCACGCCGATGTCGACAGCCGTGACACCGAGCGCGTCACCGAAGAGGATGCCGGTGAGCGAACCGGCGTAGCTCCCGCCTCGGGAGATGATCACGACGCCGAGCGCCAGCATGCCGACGAAGAGCAGCCCGATGCCGGTGTCCTCGTTTAGGCGGGAGTGCCGGTGCACCAGGTTGATGCCGGCGACCATCGCGATCGCCGATGCGATCGCCCCCAGTGTCAGGTCGAAGCCGAACACCACACCGAGCGCGATGCCTGGCAACACGCCGTGAGCGAGTGCGTCGCCCATGAAACTCAGTCCGCGGATCACGACCCACGTCCCGACGAGTGCTGCGATGAGGGCAGCGAGGGCCCCTGCGAGCAGGGCGCGCTGCATGAAGCCGAGCGAAAGTGGTTCGATCAGCCAGCTCAACGTTCTCCTCCGAGTGCGCCGGCGATTCGGGTTGCGTTGGTGCGCATCAGCTCCACATACGACGTGGCCTCTTCGGTGAGGGAGCCCGTGATCAACGGGACCACCGAGACGTCGCCGTCCACTTCCGAGGCTACGGCCTCGGCCAGTGTCGTGGGGTTGTACGCGTCGGTGAAGATCGCCGTGACACCGGACGCCTCGATCGCATCGGCGAGGTTTGCGAGGTCGGCGGCGCTCGGCTCGGCAAGCGTCGTACCCCCGGCAACGATGACTCCGATCACTTCGAAGTCATAGCGTTCGGCGAAATAGCCGAGCGCATCGTGTGACGTGACCAGCTTGCGGCCTTCGTCGGGAATGGGTTCGAGCACCGCCGAGATCTCTTCGTCGAGGGAGCGAAGCCGGCCGATGTACTCATCTGCTCTCGATTGCAGATCCAGTTCCGGATCGAGCGCCTCGAGCCGATCGACGATGAGCGGCACCGCCGAGGCAATCCGAACGGGATCGAGCCACACATGCGGATCGAGTGCGTCGGAGTGCTCCTGGTCTGCCGACGCATGGTCGTCTTCATCGGGATGGTCATCGTGAGAGTGTTCCTCTTCGTGAGGGTCGGGGCCGAGGAACGGGATCGGGTCGAGCTCGGGGCCGAGGAGAAGCGCCCCCGCCGCCTGGCTCTCGATCACATCGAGCAACGACTCCTCGAGACCGAGGCCGACGGCCACCACGAGATCAGCGTCTGCAACGAGCTCCACCTGTCTCGCCGACGCCTGGAAGTCGTGAGGGTCGATGCCCGGACCGATCACGACGTCGACCGCCACATCATCGCCGACGATCTCCCCGACGATGTCACCGAGGATCGACGTCGTGGCGACGACGCGCAGCCGGCCGTCGGATGTCTCCGCACCGCCGCAGGCCGCAAGCAGCATCGAAACCGACAGGAACGTCACTGCGACACGGATCGTCATTCTCAGATTGCGATTGAAATTGAGAATCATCCTCATCATTGGCGCTAAGGTACCAAGGGTGTCCGAGAAAGTCCACGCCGACCTCCACGAATCCGTCAGACGGAGCCTGACCTCACGAGACGTCCGCTACACCACGGGCAGGAGGAAGGTCATCGAGACGCTGAACGCCGCACCCGGCCCTCGCTCGGCTGCAGAGCTGCTCGACGAGACCTCCGGGGTCCCACTCTCCTCTCTCTACCGGTCACTGACCGTTCTGGATGAGGCCGGGATCCTCCGCCGGCACCACGACGCCGATGGGCTTGCGAGATATGAGCTGGCCGAATGGCTCACCGGCCACCACCATCATGCCGTGTGCACTCGCTGTGGAGTCGTCGAAGACATCGAGTTGGATGAATCGGCCGAAGCCGCCCTCGACGGCATGATGTCTGGCGTGTCCCGCACGTCCGACTGGAAGATCAGCGGACACTCGCTCGAGGTGGAGGGAGTGTGCCCGTCGTGTCGAACCTGAGCCCGGCAGTGGTGGGCACGGAAGTCACCCTCCGATACGGGGAGACGGTCGCACTGTCGTCATGCGACCTCATCGTGCCCTCCGGTCGCACGACCGCCGTCATCGGCCCGAACGGATCCGGCAAGTCGACACTGCTGGCTGCGATCGCAGGCGTTCACGAGCCTTCCGCCGGACGCATCACCGTATTGGGAACCACCCCGACGGAAGCGGCTCCACGCGTCTCATTCGTCCCACAGAGCACGAAGGTCAACGAGGCCCTGCCCGTGACGGTGCGAGAAGTGGTGATGATGGGCCGCTATCCGAGCCTCGGCTTTCTTCGCCGTTTCGGCGATTCGGATCGCAGAGCCGTCGATCTGGCCATCGCCCGCCTCAACCTCGAGGAGCTGTCGGACCGGCACCTCGGCGAGCTGTCTGGCGGCCAGCGCCAGCGGGTCTTCGTGGCGCAGGGTCTCGCTCAGGACCGCGACATGCTCTTGTTGGACGAGCCGATGACCGGTCTCGATGGGGTCTCCGCCGGCATCGTCAACGGAGTCGTTCGGGAGGAGCGGACCGAAGGAAGGACGGTCATCCTCACCACCCACGATCTCGAAGAGGCTCAGGCGTGCGACCACGTCATCCTGGTCAACGGGACCGTCGTCGCCGAGGGCCCGCCTGCGGAGGTTCTGACCGCAGACATCCTCTCGGCGGTCTACCGCAGCCAGGTGGTGGACCTCGAAGGTCGCCTCCTGTTCGACGATCCCGCGCACGCCACCCACGCTGCCCGCCACGTCCACTCCGACCGCGCCGCCGGCACCCACCCCCACGAAGACTGAACCCGTTCTTGTGACGGGAACACCGGTATTACGTGGGTTTGCGTCACAAGAACGCACCAAGAGACCGTCTTCTCGGTGGGTCAGGGCAGGTCGGCCATCCTGGTGGCGCGGAAGCGGACGAGGAAGCCTCCATCGGCGTCCTTGGTACGCCCATCGATGGTGTTGTCCTCTGCGAGGCGCCCTTCGAACTGGAGTTCGTACTCGGGCGCCTGCCTGCCGAACAGGGTTCGGCTCGAGTCGTACATCACGGTCTTCGTGTCCACCGTGATCGTGTCGCCGTGCAGCTGGTAGCTGCCAATGCTGTAGTGGTCCCCGCTCGCCGCCCAATAGCGCCCATCGTCGAGGAAGGCAGTGGCCATTCCTTCCCAGCCGTAGGGGCCGAGCATCTCGACCTTCCAAACGCCGTCAACACTCATGTCACACCCTCTCGCCGGTGGGAGAATCCGGCTCCTCGGCTCTCGATGGCACGGCCTGGGAACCCAAGAGCCAGACTACCGAAGTCGTCCCGCGGTTCGGAGTGGTACCTCACCACGCTCTGATCCACCAACCGGACGCAAGACCTCGACAAGAATGTCAGAGCCAAGAATGTCAGAGCA
This sequence comes from uncultured bacterium, assembly GCA_965364515.1. Lineage (GTDB taxonomy): Bacteria > Actinomycetota > Acidimicrobiia > Spongiisociales > ZC4RG35 > JAHEDH01. The sequence goes on along the minus strand of CBDTXZ010000026.1, from coordinate 1,037 downwards.
ACGCGGTCAGTGCGAGGAAAACGGCCATGGCGGCTGCGAACGAGACATCGAACCGGCGAAAACGCAGCGCCGCAGCTCCGCCCACGATGGTGGCAGCCACCTCGGGGACACTCTCGAGATAGGCGCCGAGACCGTCGGGACTGGTGAGCAGCGACGCCGTCAACGCTGCGAGAACGGCGGGGCCGACATACAGCAGGCCTCGTTCCACGATCGGCGGCATCTCACGCTCGCCGACGCCGACGATGAAGGCGGCCCGAGCCGCATACGTGCCGATGCCGGCCAGCAGGATCACCCAGAACGCCGTCATGAGTCCGAACTCAGGTCAGCCCACGTTCCGACGATCACACCGGCCGCTCCCCCGATCAACATGCCACCCCGGTTCGGCACACCTGCGAACACTGCCGTGACCAGTGCCCCGACGACGGCGGCGAGGACTGCGGGACGGGTCCGCAAGCTCGGGACCAGCAGACCGATGAAGAGCGCCGGCACGGCAAAGGACAAGTCGATCGAAGCTGGGATCACCGGGCCGAAGGCGATTCCGACCGCCACGGCGATCTGCCACGCCACCCAAGCGAGACCGCCCGCACCCAAGTAGTAGGCGCGCCATTCGTCTGGCTCCGCCTCCTTGATCGAAGACAGCGCGAAGTTCTGATCCAACAGGAGGTAGGGGCCGAACCAGCGGAACCACCTCGGCTGGGCCCGGAACCGCGGGACCATCGCCGCCGAGTACATGAGGTGTCGGACATTGACGACCAACGCACCCACGAGCGGCGGGAAGAACCCCGCGCCAGAGGCGAGCAGTGTGACGGCGGTGAGCTGAGCAGAGCCACCGAAGATGATGCTCGAGCTCAGCCAGCCGACGAGATTCGGCACGGCGTCGGTTCCGGCGATGGCGAGCCCGAGAACCGCACCGAACGGGAAGGCCGGGATCATGAGCGGGAGCATGTCACGAACGCCGAGAAGCGCAGCCCGACGGACCGAAGAGGTGGTGGAGGACACCGACTTCATTCAACCACGAGTACGGTGACGAGCCGTTT